>CALFAM010000098.1 GCA_937948815.1 uncultured bacterium | reverse complement strand
GCGTGATCAGGTCCAGGGTCCAGCGTGCGACCAGCAGCCCGGCGAGTCCACCGAACGCGGCCAGCAGGCACGACTCGAGCAGGAGCTGGCTGATCAGCCTGCGCCGAGGTGCCCCGATCGACAGCCGAACAGCGATCTCGCCGGCACGGGAGGCTGCGCGGGCGAGCAGTAGATTGGCGATGTTCGCGCAGGCGATCAGGAGCACGACGCCGGCGACCGAGAACAGCAGCAGCAGCGGTGTTCGCGCCTGGCCGTGCATCGAGCTCTGGCCACGGGCGCCTGGTTCCAGGACCAAGCTCTTGGCCAGAAAGCGCTCCATCGACGTGTCGCTCATGCCATCCTGAAGAGGCGCTTCGACCTCGCGGAGGATCGTGCTGTACCGGTTGCCGAGCGCGGCGCGCGCTTGTTCGATGTCGACACCCGGCGCCAGGCGCGCGAATAAGTAGGCCCAGTAGCTGCGTCGATCCTCGAAGCCTTCCCAGCCGGGTGACATTTCGGCGTACATCGTGATCGGGACGTAGATGTCGGGGCGCAGCCCGAGAACCGTGCTGCGAAATCCGGCCGGTGCCACGCCGACAATGGTCATCGACTGGCCGTTCAAGATCACCGTCTCGCCCAAGACATCCTGTCGGCCGGCAAAGCGGTCCTGCCAGGCGTGATGGCTGAGAACCACCACCTGCGACTGACCGATGACCCGATCGTCCTCCGGGCCGAGCAGCCGGCCGAGCGCCGGTACCAGCCCGAGGGTCGAGAAGTAGCCGCCGGAAACCAGCAGGCCTTGCCCGCTCGAGGTCTGCCCCGCGAAAGCGAGGTTGGCTCCGAAGCTGACGTGGGCGGCGACGCCCGAGAAGACCGTTTGCTCCTGCTCGAGATCGCGGAACATCGGGTAGCTGAAGACGTGCTCGCAACTTCCCGCCATGCCGCAGGAGTTGGAGCCCGGCTTGGGGCCCGGTGCTGAAAGGTTGACCAACCGATCGGCGGCCGCGACCGGCAGGTCGCGCAAGATCATCTGGTCGAAGAGGGAGTAGATGGCGCTGTTGGCGCCGATTCCCAGGGCCAACGAGATGATCGCGACCGTCGTGACGAAGGGTGTTTTCCAGAGGGTGCGCAGCGCGAGCTTGAGTGATTGCATCAGGTGTCCTCGTCCACGACGCGCACCGCGACCGGAGCAGGTCTACGGCGGCGTCGCGGGCGAGACAGTAACAAGCGTGTGTTGAAAAAACAACACTATGCGGAAATTTCAACACACTGCCGGGCCGCGGATCAGCGCGGCCCGTTCGGGCTACTCGTGGCGCAAGGCGCGCATGGGCTCGACGCGCGCCGCACGGTGCGCCGGGATCAGACCGGAGCCGAGCGCCACCAGAGCGAGAAGAACCGTTGCACCGATCAACACCATCGGGTCGTGTCCGTCGAGCTCGAAGAGCTGGCTGCGCGCGGCGCTGCCAAGGCCGATGGCCGCGGCCAGACCGATCGAGCAGCCGACCAAGACCATCGTGCCGACCTGGCGCAACACCAGACGTCGCACCGAGCCGGCATTGGCGCCCAGCACCATGCGCAATCCGAACTCCCGCAGGCGTTGGGAGACGGTGTAGGCGAGGACGCCGTAGAGCCCGATTGCCGCGAGAACCGTGGCGAGCACGGCGAAGGCTCCCGAGAAGGTGGTCAGCATGCGGTCGATGAAAATGTTCTCGCGCACCTGCTGCGGCATGGTCTTGAGCTCCTGGAGCGGCAGATTCGGATCGAGGTTGCTGATCACCGGCGGAATGGTCGCCAGGATGTCGGCGGGAGGGCCGGCCGTGCGCAGGTAGAACGAGATGAAGCCGAGCTCTTCGTCCTGCCGGTACGGCGTGAAAAAGAGCGGAGGCACCGCGCCCTTGACCTCGCTGTACTTGATATCGGGTGCCAGGCCGACGATCTCGATGTCGAGCGTATCTTCTTCATCGCTGCTGGAGAGGGCCATCCGCGTACCGATGACGCGGTCTTCGAGGCCGAACTTCTCGGCGAATGCACGGTTGACGATGGCGACCTTGGGCGCACCGGCGGTGTCGGTCTCGGTGAACTCGCGGCCGGCGAGCAACGCGACACCCATGGTTCGGAAGTAGCCCGGGCCGACCTCGTTGTACCGCGAGTTGGTGTTGACGTCAGGGCCGTCTTCGAAGCCTTCGACCCGGACGTCGGTTCCCCAGTTGCTGCCGTTGAGCACGGGAACCATGGAGGAGGTCACGGCGGTGATTCCGGGGAGGGCCAACAGCTCTTCCTCCACCCGTGCGAAAAGGCCGAGGGTGCGCTCGGGAGTGTAGCCATTGCGTTCCGGGGAGATCGTGAACGTCACCAGTTGTTCGACGTTCAAGCCCAGATCCACGCGGCTGACATTGACCAGGCTGCGCAGGAACAGGCCGGCCGAGACCAGGAGAGCCGTCGACAGCGCGATCTGCGCCGTCACCAGCGCCAGCCGGAAACGGGCGGCCGAGCGCGCGCCTGCCGGTTGTCCAGCCTGTCCCTTGAGCGTGGTGGCGAGGTCGGGCTTGGTGCTGTGCAGGGCGGGGAACAACCCGAAGAGAATGCCGGTTGCCAACGCCAGCACCATGGCGAAGAGCATGGCTGTCGTGTCGAGGCTGAGGGTCAGGCCGCGGCTCGCGAAGGGTGGCAGAAGCTGGGCCACAAAGCGCAGGGTCCAGTCGGCGACGAAGAGGCTGGCGAGGCCGCCCAGAATGGCCAGCAGACAGGACTCGGTAAGCAACTGGCCGACCAGCTTGCGCCGTGGCGCGCCGATCGACAGGCGAACCGCAATTTCGCCGGCGCGAGAGGCCGAGCGGGCGAGCAAGAGGTTGGCGATGTTGGCGCAGGCGATCATCAACACGACGCCGGCAACACCGAAGAGCAGGAGCAGCGGAGCCCGTGCCTCGCCATGAACGACGCTCTGCCCGCGGGATCCCGATGTCATCACCAAGGGCTTGGCCAGGAAACGCTCCATCGTCGCATCGCTCATGCCTTCTTGCAGCGGTGCTTCGACCTCGCGCACGATCGTGCTGTACTTCGTCGCGAGCGTGGCCTGCGCCTGCTCCAAGCTGACACCAGGGGCCAGGCGGGCGAAGACGTACGCCCAGTACTTGCGTCGATTCTCGAATCCTTCCCAACCTGGATTGACCTCGGACCGCATGCTGAGCGGAACGTAGACGTCTGGCCGGCTGCCCAGAACATTGGTGCGGAAGCTCTCGGATGCGACCCCGATGATCGTCATCGGCTTGCCGTTCAGGATCATGGTTTCGCCGATGATGTCCGAACGCCCGCCGAATCGATCCTGCCAGTACCAGTGGCCGAGCACGACCACCGCCGACTGACCGATCACCGCGTCGTCATCGGGCCCGATCAAGCGGCCCAGGGCGGGCACCACGCCGAGGGTCGAAAAGAACCCACCCGAGACCAAGCGGCCTTCGCTGCTCGACGTCTGGCCATCGAAGGCGAGATTGGCACCGAAGCTGACGTGGGCGCCCATGCCCGTGAACACAGGGCTGTCTTGCTCGAGATCGCGGAACATCGGATAGCTGAAGACGTCTTCACAGCCGCCGGCGCCGCCGCACGACGTGCTGCCCGGCTTGGGGCCAGGCACCGAGAGATTGACCAGCCGTTCGGGTGCCGGAACCGGCAGATCGCGCAGGATCATCTGGTCGAAGAGCGAGTAGATCGCGCTGTTGGCACCAATGCCGAGCGCCAACGAGAGAATCGCCACGCCGGTCACGAACGGGGTCTTCCAGAGGGTCCGGAACGCGAGCTTGAGTTGGTGCATAGAGAGTTGTTCCCGAGGATCTCGTTCGACATTCGAGCCGGAGCTACCCTGAGGCGGCCCGGTGATGATGGATGCGTTCAATGACTATGACGCCCGCGAGGGCCAGAAGGTTTCGTCGGCCTCGTCTTTCGAGGAGAGAGCGAGGCCACCGGAAAGCGGATTCAGCGTGACGCGGGGCCACGCAGCGCGCCAGTGCCGAAAGTCATGGCGTTGCCCGCGAGGTCCCCCGTGCGTGTGCGAGAGAGCGATCAGAACCTCGGAGAGCGGTTGGCCATCGACCGCTCGCAATCGGCATGCAGAGTCGCCCGATCGGCTCGGGGGTCTCACCAGGATGACACGGTTGTCGGAGGCTTGGCAGCTAGCGGGAGTCCGCCAATGGTCGCGAGGGCTGCTTGATGTCGATCTCGCCCGCCTTGCCGGTGGCGACCACGTCGTCGCCGATCGAGACCTGGATCTCTGGATCCTTGGCGGTGGTCCTCACGACCAGCTCGTACCAGCCTTCGCCGACATCGCGGACCTCGGCGGCCTTGTCGCTGCCAGTGACCACGGCGCTGACCTTCTCCGTTTCGTCGGCACCGAGGTAGTTGCCATGAACGTCCCGCGGGCGGATGCGGAGGGTCGCGATCGTGATGTCGTCTTTCCGTGTGACGTCGACGGTTTGGATGGCTGACGAGCCTGGCTTGAACGGGCCAGCCTCGACCACGAAGAACCGTTCCTCGCGACGCACGAAGTCGCCGGTGCGCGGGCCTGAGCCCTTGATCAGAAAGGACAGCTTGTACGTGCCGGCGACCGTGGTGTCGGAGAATGGCAGGCTGAAGCGGCCTGCGCCCGACCGCTCGAGGTCTTTCGCGCGTCGATGCCTCGAAATCCGCTTGCGGAACTCGGGGCTCTCGAGCAACAGGTAGCGCAGCTTGGCCTCGGCGAGGGTCTCACCGTTTTGGGGCTTGAGCCCCGACGGCGTGGGGGTCTGGGCCAGGGCTGTCGCGAGCCCCTCCCGGGGAATGCCGATCTCCACGCTCACAGCGACGTGGTCGCCGTACGGCAGGCCGTTCAACTGCACCTCCGCGGCGAGCACGGACGTGTCGCCGGCTCGGAGCAGCCCCGGTATCGCTTCGAACGCGTAGTCGAGCATGCCGTCGTCGGCCAGAACGGCAACTTCATAGTGGACGCGGCGAGGACCCTTGACGCGCACCTCCCACTCGCCACCCGAGGACAGGCCTGCGCCTTGGTCCCGGTCGGTGTCGAAGGAGAGCACGTCGTAGAACCGCCCGTTCCGCTGCTTGTCCGCCTGCTTGGTGACGTCCTCACCGTCTTTGAAGATCGCGACGTCCAGCTGCTGGTCTCCGCGTTGCCAGCTGACGGAGAACACCACCTTCTTGGCACCCGCGTTGATGCCGAAGGACTGCGCGTCTGCGCCACGTCGGCCGGTCCTGGCGTAGCGATAGTCGACGAGTTGCGGGCTGGCGTCACGCAGCGCGTCGACCAGTTGCTCGATGTAGAAACGCCGCAGATCGGCGTCCGCGTTGTTCGTGGTCTTGTGCAGCCCGTCGGTGCCGCCGGAGATGGCGCTCAGCTCCGCGTCGTACGCTGCGGTGACGCCGACACCGATGGTGTTCACGGTGATGTCCAGCGCGGGGTCGAGCTGCGTTGGAGGTGTCGTGGGCGCCACACCCGATCCCGCGCGACCCGTGTCGCGGATCTCGTAGACGCCACCCTGGAGCTCGATCATCGGGTCACGATTCTGCATCCCATCGGTCAGCAAGATGAGCGATCGCGGCCGGGTGTCGTCGGCGAGTGGGCCGTCGTCGAGCAGGTTGATGGCAGTCTGGGCGCCGCCACCCATGGCCGTCGCCCCGCCGTTGCCCTTCGAGCGGATGTAGTCGATGACGTCGTCGCCCGACTGGGTCAGCGACACCAACTCGTCGCCGCCATCCGAGAAGTTATCGATCGTCGAGTCGAAGAACACGGCGGCGATGCGATCGTCCGCGTCCGAAAGCATCTGCCAGGTCTGGATGAACAGCTCCGCGGCGTCCTGCATCACGTCCATCTTGTCGTCGCATCCGGGACAAGCGGGGTCGCCCATGCTGCCAGACTTGTCCATCACCAGCGCAACGTCGATCGGGTCGCGCTCCTCCATGTTGATCGCCCAAGCACCACGGCCGAGCGTGGCGGCGACGAGAAGCTCGTCCGCCGGGTCGTACTCGAGGTCGTAGGTCGGGGCAGCAGGGAGTCCGCGGCCCAGCGCGGTCCAGTCGGTGAAGGGGATCGGACTGCCGGTGCCGTCGTCGATGGACGAGCCGTCGCCGCGGGCAATGAAGACACCGTTGTCGGTGCCGACGATCACCGCCCCGTCGGCGTTGCTGGTGGAGTAGGCAATCGATCTCAGGGTTGCCGTGGTCGCCATCGCAAGATTGCCGGTGATGTCCGTCCACACGGTACCGGCGTTGGAGGTCCAGAAGACGGCACCGTCGTCGATGGCGAATGCAGACTGGTCGTCACCGGGGTCGATGACGACGTCTACGATGCTGCGGGCACGCGTTGGTGAAGGGTCCGTTCGGGTCATCGCCGAGCCAAAGCCGCCGGCCGTGCGGACCCAGATGTCGTCACTGCTGCCGAGATACAAGGCGTCGGCATTGCCGTTGGCACCAGCGGCCAGGGGGTCACTCGAGGCGCCGCCGTTGACGCCAGGAACAGCTGCACCGCCGCCGTCGAGCAACTGCACGACGGTCTGGCCCTGGTCCGTGGACTCGAAAACACCGTTCCTGCCACCGGCCACGATGCGGATCGGGCTGACGACATTAACCGCCACCGGAGTTTTGAATTGCCATTGGGGCGTGAAGCAGGGCATGGAATCGTCGCAGGTGGGCGGCGTCATGGGCGCGCCATTGGTGCCCAGCTGGGTGTTGTCCTGGTCGTAGGTGCGCCGTGTGAAACCACCCAGGCGCTGGGAGCTCGTGTAGCGCTGAGACTGAACCGCCGAACCGGTATCGTCGACGGCGGTATCGCCCCCGTCACCGCCATGGATGTGCAGCCAGCGATCGCGAACGAAGCCGTTCTGGATGCTGGTGCCGTTGTCGATCGCCCCCGCCAAGGCAACGTGACTGACGGCGTCCCAGGCGAGCTCGAGATACTCGGTGGCCACCAGGTTGCCGTTCAGCGACAGCCAGTCACCGGCCGCGTCGGTGGGATGGGTCTGCTTGTAGACGCCGCCGTCGTCAGCCTCGATCAGATCGTCGTTGGCGTCGAAGCGCAGGTCGCGCACATCAGCGTGCGGTCGCGAATCGGAGGCTGTGCCGGCGCGGGTGATGCGAGACGCCTGGGCGCCACTCGCCTGAGAAGCGTCGATCCGGAACTCGCTCTCCCTGCCGCCACCACCGACGTAGGCGATATTGCCGTCGTTGGGGTCCGCGGCCAAGGCCAGAAACCAGACTCCGAGTCCGCTGGTGATCGGGGTGTCCAGGCTCTGCCACCCATTGCTCCCGTCAGGTGAGCGCCAGAGGGCTGACAGCACCTGTGCACCGGTACTGATCGCCACAAAGACCTCGCCGCCGGGTCCGATCGCCAGGCGGCCGTGCGCGGCATTCACGAGTTGGGCGTCCAACGCGGGGCTGCTGACCTTCGTCCAGGCCGCATCCTCCGGCGAGGCGACTGGAAGCGTCACCCGATAGACGCCACTCTGCTTCATCGTGTAGTACCGGTCGGCTGCCGTCGGATCCGCGTCGATGTCGTAGGTCGTCTCGCCGGGCAGGATCGCGGCTCCCCCGCCCGGTGGGACGCGACCGGATAGCTGCGTCCAACTCCAAGTGCCTGCCGCGAGCTGCCCCAGAAAGAGACCCGGGCCAGCGACATTGCCGCCCGTCGAGACGAGGATCCGGTCGCCGTTGGCTGTGATGGCGTTGATGCTCTGGCCGTCGAGCGCGGCACCGTCGATGTCGACCCAATCTTCGCCTCGGTTCTCGGTGCGATAGACGCCGAATCGTGCACCGCCACGCCTCGACGAGGAGGAGTAGCGCCCGGCACCGACCACGAGCGTGTCGAAGGTGGCGTCGGCCACGTCGTAGGCAACCGCGCCGATGGAAAGAGCGGGCAGGTCGCCGGAGACATCCACCCAGACTGGCGACGCGCTGGTGGCATTGTCCGTGCGCCATACGCCGCTGTTGACGCCGCCGATGAACATCTCGTCCGCGTCGCTAGGATGCGGCGCCACCGAGTTGATTGCTCCCACCACTTCCCGGTCGGTGATGCCGGTGATTTCGTTGCTGTTGGTGATCACGCGCGGCCCGATGCTCTCCCAGAGACGGTTTTCCTGGGCGGCGGCGGCAAGCGGAAGGAGCAGGGTCAGAGTGGCCGCGAAGGCTGCTCGCGTCGAGTGGCTCGACTGGCGGCTTGGCATGGTGCAATTCATCATCTTGGTCTTCACAGTCTTGCCTCCCTCACCTCGGCTGCGACGGGATCGGGCCCTGGTAGCGCGTGTCTCGGACGGTCCGCGTCCAAACGATCCGGCCAGTGCGGGCGTCGCGGGCCACGAGGGCCAACGGATGGTTCTTCAGTTGGCCACCTACCCGTCGCTGGAAGGGCTGTTGCAGGTAGAGCACACGGCCACCGGTCAGGATGAAGGGCGCCAGGGAGGTCTGAGCCATGAACTGCGCCGCGATCTCGAAGGTTCCGCGCTCGTAGACGGTCCAGCGATAGGGCTCGGCCGCCTCGATCACGCCGGCGAACGCACTGGCCGCCAGGTGCCGATCGTCGACCGAGTAGGCGAACTGGTCGCCCGGAATGCGGCGCGTCGGCGGAGCCTTCTCGTCGTGGCCGCCCTCGGTGATGATGAGTCCGCCGGTCGGCGGCTTGATCGGGACTGCCTTCGCCGCATCGCCGGGAGGTGCCGTCGTGCCACCACCGTTGGAAGGGACCGAGACGCCGTCCGGGCGATAGCGAGCGCCCGTTTCGAGATCCAGGATGACCGTCTCGGCTTTCGGCACCTCGGAACCCGGGCGCGAAATGCGCGGCGCGGCGTAGGGCGGCCGTCCCGACTTCCGGTCGGTGCCGCCGTTGGAGAGCCTCGAGATCGATGCCGTGTCGCTGACATCGAGTGCGCCGAAGCGCTCGAACGGTGATGCCGGATCCTCCTCCGGGCCGCTCAGCTTCTGCTCGAAGTAGCGCCACAGGATCGGTCCGCGCCGCGCATCGGCCTCGCGGGTGCCGACCACGAATTGGTTCTCCACCCCGTCGTCGATGGAGGTTCTGACGCCGGTTCCCAAGTCGATCTTCTGGGCCGGGCCAGCGGGCTTGCCGTCGGCGGCAGCCAAGGCGACCAGCGTGAGTATTGCGTCCGCCTCACCGGCCTCGACCTGGGCGATGATCCGCTCGCCTCGAAGCGCGATCGGTCGGGCAGCGGCCGAGCTCGTCCAGAGGATCTCGCCCTTCTCGAGCTTGACGGCCTGAACCTGGCCTTTGGGTGACATCAGGAAGGCGACATCGTTGGCAGCGTCGATCAGCACGCCAGGAGCGATCCGGAAGCCCTCGACCGACTGCTGCCCATGCGCACCGGCAGCAACCAGGAGCAGGCAGCCGGCGATCGCGGCCAGCCGGTGCCGTAGCCGGAAACGCCCATGGGCCAAACGGTTTGAGCGCGCCTTGGGTAATGGCCGCGACCGGGATCCAAATGAGAGGCAAGAATCGAGGCGTGGCCGCATGGCACTCTCTCCGAAGGCAGACGTTGATTACTCGAAGCGGTCCATCACGTCAAAGCAACCCGGATGCCAGGCCCTGAACGGGGCCGGGCCAGCCCAGTGAGCGGCCCCATTCTGAGAGGCAAGGCCGGTTGTGAAGCGGCAACGGTCCGTGTCGAGTCCAGGTCATCGCTTCACGGCGCCGCCTCTGCTACCGCCAACAAGGTGGGCGCTGCTGCCACCGAATCGGTCAGTCCATGGGACGAACGCTCGGCACCGGTGGGTGACGAAGCGAATGGGGGACCTGCGCTCGTGCCGATCCGTGTTGGCGGCAGTACTAGGCCATCGGCCGGCCCCCTTTCGCATGGCAGCCCGAATCAGAGCCGCAGGATGAGGAGGATCAGCAAGACGGAGGTCAGTACCGCAAGGATCGTCCGGATCTGATTCCAGCGATTCCACCGCGGCTCGAAGGAGGCTCTCGCTTCGGTGAGCGCGTCGTCGCTCATCGCCTCCAGGTCGAGGGCCTGAAGCTGGTTGTTGAGCGGCACGTTGATCGTCAGGGTGGGCACCTGGACGCCGAAGAGATAGACGACGACGGCGATCAAGAGGAGAGCCCGATCGGGGCCGGTCAGCCGAACGAAGCCGATGCCAGCGGAGAGCAGCAGGGTCACGGCGGATCCAGCCCAGACCAGCACGAAGAGAGGCTGGTTGTTCTGGATCACGCGGTCGATGACCTGGAAGCTGTGGAGGAATTCTCGGGCGCCGAGGGTGCCGAGGCCCGGCATCGCCACGCAGGCGAAGGCGAAGACGAACCCCGCCACCAGCGAGCACAGCAGCGCGGCCGAGACGAGACTGATTTGAAACGTGTCCATGGTGGTGTCCCCGAATTCAGCGCGATGATGGAGAAGCTCAGGCGGTGGCGCGCCAAAGACCCGTTGCAGCAGCGTCACGGGCGTAGGCGGCGAAGTCCTTCGGGGGCCGGCCGAGGGCCCGCTGCACGCCGTCGGTGAGATGCGCATTACGGCCGTCGAGGACTGTGGCGAAGAGATAGTTCATCATCCAGACGACCTCTTTCGGCGCGCCGGACGCGCGGACGCCTTCGACGAAGGCTTCGTGCGGGACCGAGACCAGGCGGATCTCCCGCTGCGCGGCTTGCGAGAGCTCGCGCGCGACATCTTCGAAGGTCATCAGTCGCGGACCGGTCACCTCGTAGACCTCCCCGGCATGCCCCGGCTCGGTGAGTGCCGCAATCGCGACGTCAGCGATATCGTCGGCGTCCACGAAGGGCTCCAGCGTGTCACCGACGGGCAGGGTGAGTTGGCCGGCGAGCACCATATCGACGAAAGCGCCTTCGGAGAAGTTCTGATGGAACCAGCTGGCGCGCACGATCGTGGTGTCCATGCTGCCGCGCTGCACGATGCGCTCACAGGCCTGCGCTTCTTCCTCGCCACGGCCCGAGAGCAGAACCAGGCGCTCGACACCGTGGCGCTCGGCCCGGTCGACGAAGGCCTGGATGGCGTCCGTCGCACCCGGCACCGCAAGGTCCGGCGAGTAGGTGATGTAGACCGCCGCGACGCCGTCCAAGCATGCGTCCCATCCGGCCTCGTGGTTCCAATCGAATGGCCGATGGGCCGAGCGAGAACCCAGACGGACCGGTACGTTCCGGGCTTCGAGCCCGGCAGCGACCCGGCGACCCGTCTTGCCGGTGGCCCCGAGAACGAGGGTCAGGCCCTTCGCGGGCGATGCAGTCGAAGGCGATGTGTTCTGAGAACGTGTCATGGCGTTGCTCCCTGGTGGCTGTCGTTTCGTCGGCGGTCATCGTCGACGGAACAAAGGCTACGAGAGCAGCCGCGTGCGTTCTTGACGCGCGGCGCCAGTCTTTTGTCCTTATGCGCCAGACCCGACTGCGTGATCGAGCCGGCTTGCGTCCCGGAAGGCAGTAAGAGCACTGAGCCTGCTCAGGACAGGCATCGGTCCAGTCAGCGCACTCCGGCCTGGTGCCGATGCCTGGACACACGGCCCATCACGGCGCGGGCGCCAGCACCACGAGGACAACCAGCCGCTCGTCGCTGTCGTTCTCGATTCCGTGGGGTACCTCTTCTGGCGCCACCAACAACTGCCCGGCACGCATGGCCAATCGCTCACCGTCGAGCAGAAAGCACCCTCGGCCTTCGAGCACGTGGTAGAGCTTGTCCATGCCGGGGTGGGTGTGCAAGGCATGGGCTTGCCCTGGCTCGAAGGCATTGAGGCCAACCATCATGCGCGGTGAGCGGAAGAGGGTGGCTTTGCCCATCTTGTCGGGTTGAAAGTTGGCGTGGCGGAGCGGATCGACAACCGTTGGATGATTCATGACGGCGATCTAATCAGATCCCAGTTCGAAGAATTCGGAAACCTCGTGGCAAGGTGCTGGCAGTGCCGGACGAGACCGGGGAAAGAGCACCACGGCGCCAGACTACTCCCGCCTTCTGCTCCCACCTCGACTCGGCCAGCCTTCGGAGGGCCTCGTCCGAATACGGCGTCGGTGTTGGCCGAATAGCATCCAGGAGCCAATTCCTGGTGACCCTGTGGCTGGAGAAGAGAAGGTGAAATGGCGGAATCTAAAGAGACCTCGGTGGAATCGCGAAGGAAGCAGGTAGAAGCCGTCACCCTGCGCCTCGTCGAGACGAAGGGGACCATGGGACTCGTCGTGGGCGTGATCTGTGAAGGTGAGCAGCATACCTACTGCGCGGGGCGCCTCGAGGACGGTAACGCCGTGGCGCCAGATGAGCGGACGCTGTTTGAGATCGGGTCGATTACGAAGGTGCTGACGACGACTCTTCTGGCGGACATGCATCTTCGAGGCGAAGTGGACCTCGATGATCCTGTGAGCAAGTTCTTGCCGTCGACACTGGTCCTGGAGAGTCGAGACGGTGTCGCGGTCACGCTACGACATCTGGCGACCCATCGATCCGGCTTGCCACGCCTGCCAGGGAACCTCGGAATCAAGAATCTGACAAGCGAGAATCCCTACGAGAAGTACACCGTGGAAGACCTCTACGCGTACCTCTCGAAGCGGCGATTGATCACCTCGCCGGGAGAATTCTCGAGCTATTCCAATCTAGGGATGGGGCTTCTCGGGCACGCTCTGGCACTGGCTACCGGAAAGGAATTCGAAGTGTTGATGATCGAGCGAGTCTGCGCGCCGCTGGGCATGGTCGATACCGTGATGACCCTCTCGGAGGAACAGCGCGGGCGGCTTGCGCCCGGACACGCCAAGGGCAAACAAGTCTCCAACTGGGACATTCCGACGCTGGCGGGCTGCGGCGCGTTTCGCTCGACACTCGCTGACATGAAAATCTTCTTGAAGGCAATGATGAACCCGGAGGGGACGCCACTTCAGGGCGCCCTCGAATTGACGCAATCCATTCAGCCGCGCAAGCCAAAGGCCCGAAGAAAGATACCGTGGCGCACTGCGTTGCCCGGCTCGTTTCAAGTGTGGATCTATGCGGCTCTGGGCGTGTGGGCAGGACTTCTCGTCGCCCAGGGCGAGCTGGGTACACCCATCGCCCTTGCCGTTCTGATGGCCGTGAGCCTTGCGGTGAGGCTGCTGTCCAGGTTTCTTCCGGTGCCAGACATGGGCCTCGGGTGGTTCGTGATGCCCCTCGGCGAAAGCAATAAGAACCAAACCCGCGCCTTCTGGCACAACGGCGGGACGGGTGGCTACCGGAGCTTTCTGGGTTTCGAGGTGGGGCGAAAGGTCGGTGTCGTTCTCTTGTCGAATTCAACGACGTCACCTGACGCTACCGGGCAGCGCCTTCTCACGCGCTTGGTCGCCGATGTCGACGAGAATGCGTGACGCGGAGGCACGAGGTCTGGCAGCGGGAAGTCGTGGTCGTATTCCCGGGTTCGTCAGGCGGCCCTTCTTGGAGGCTGACTTTGGCTACGACTGGAATTCCGTTGGTCGCGTCTTGGCAGCCGTTCTCGAGGCGGGGCAGCGTCGTTCGACACCCCGCAAAACATGACATGTGTTTCGACCTCTGCACCCTCGGCTCAAGCGCGACATCGTGGTGCTCGGAATCTTTCATCGTCTGCAATGACTGCTCAGGCGATAAGGGCCTATTGAGCGAGCCTCGGTCGGCATGCTAGAGATCCAGCCGAGGCGGACAGGTGTTGCGTCGGATGTACCATCTGGTCGTCAAAGCTCTGATCGAGCTGTCGGATGACCACGGCGTGGTTGGTCTGCTGTCCATGACTCTCGCCTTGGCTTCATTCGGGAGGTCGAGCGTCAGTCAGAAAGGCCGGGCGTTGAGATGCGCTCGGTCACGACGTCGGGGGAAGCGGCCCAGGTGGCCAGTCGAGAAAGTGTTCCTTACATCTGCCCGGCAGAGACGAAACCTCGATGCGGGTAGACAGCGTCACGGCCCTCCGTG
>CALFAM010000097.1 GCA_937948815.1 uncultured bacterium | reverse complement strand
ACGTCACGGAAGTACCGTCTCGCGACGACCTCCTGGCCCCTGGTGGCCATCGGCGCAGGGGTGGCACGTGGGGCGGCCAGCAAGCCGAAGGTACCGGCAACCGTGTTCCGGATTCGTCCACGGATCGTAGCAACGGAGGCGAACAACGGGATGGGGGCGAACAACGGATCGTCGAGCCACCGGTCGAGGTCCCGCCCTTCGATGGTCCACCCGCCGAGCCGCTGGCGACCTTCGAGCCCCTGCCGCCCGCGACAGAACCACCCGTCAAGGCCCCCCGGCCGCGGAGGGCGTCGGCCAAGAAGCAACAGGATGCTGACAAGCGGGCCCCCGAGGTACCGGCTACCGAGGCCCCGGCCAACGAAGCACGGGTCGACGAAGCACGGGCTAACGAGGCACCGCCATCGGCCGACGCTTCGCCGGCAAGCGAAGCGGTAACCGAAGAAGCTCCTGCCAAAGCCAAGCCGCGGACCCGTCGTTCGTCCTCTCGCAGCCGCACGACCAAGAAGCCGACCGCCAAAGAGGCAGCAGCCGAGACGGCGGAAACGCTCGAAGCGAAGCCTGCCGTGGAATCGGCGCCGGCCGAGCTGCCGGCTGCTGAGAAGCGCCCAGCGTCCTCGAGGCGAGCGAGGGTCGCGGACCCTGCAGCAGAAGCAACGGACGAGGAGGCTCCCAAGCCGAAGGCTCGGAAGCGGACTGGCGGACGGACCGCGGCCAAGACGACCACCAAGGCAGCCCCCAAGGCACCGGCCAAACCGCGCGCCAAGCGCGGCGGGTCGAGCACTGCCAAGGCCGCGAAAGCGGCTGAAGCCGCGGCACCAGAAGGGGCCGATGAGGCCGCCGAGGCGCCCAAGCCCAAAACCGCCAAGCCCAAGGCCACCAAGAGCAAGACCGCCACGCGCAGTCGGGCCGGCGGCCGCAGCCGGGCCAAGAAGAGCACAGACGCCGAGCCCAAGGCATCTGAGGACCCCGCGCCGGCCGCTGCAGCGCCTGAGACGACACCACAGCAGTCGTCACCTGCCTCCGAGGAGAGCGGTGACCTTCCCGCAGCTGACGCACCGTGGCCCTGGTGGCGCAGCGCACCGGCTGGCGACGACGCACCCAGCGAAGACGACTGAGTCGAAATGACCGACGGGGGGCGCGCCCACTCTGCGCCCCTCGTCATGGCTTCCTCTCCGACGGTTTGCAACCCGAGAGCCAGGGTCGCGTACCTGGGATGGAGGGATCGCGCGGCCAGCGCAGCCCGACCGAACCAACTAAAGGAGAGATCCGGTGCAACGACCGCCCCATCAGCCTTGGTGCCTGCTCGCCCTCGTCTTCCTGCTGGTGACCACGGCGTTCGCGATGCCGTTGCAAGCAGCGGAAGGTGAAAAGAGCTCGGACGCAGAGCCAGCTTCCGCGGACGCGGCTCCCGAGCCGTTCAAGGTCGTCACCGAGCACCGACTTCAGAGCGGTGCTGGCGACCTCCGATACCAGGTGACCGCGGAAGAGATCATCCTTCGCGACCCCGACGAAAAACCGACGGCCAGCTTCTTCACCATCTCGTATCGCAAGAGTGGCGTCGAGAACCCGGACGACCGGCCTCTGACATTCATTTTCAACGGCGGCCCGGGCTCGTCGTCGATCTGGCTGCATTTTGGCTTGGTCGGGCCCCGTCTGATCGACATTCCGAGCGATGCCAGTGATCCCGGGGGCCCGCCCTATCGGCTGAAGGACAATCCGTGGACCATCCTGCGTGCCACCGACCTGGTTTTCGTCGATCCGGTGGGCACGGGCTTCAGCAAGGCGCTGGGCGAGAAGACGAGCGAAGACTTCTGGGGCTATGACGAAGACGCGAATTCCGTGGCGGAGTTCATTCGTACGTTCATCACCGTCCACAACCGCTGGAATTCGCCGAAATACATCCTCGGCGAGAGCTACGGCGGCATTCGCACGGGCCTGTTGGTTCCCCGCCTGCAGCAGAACCTGAGCATCGGCCTCAATGGCCTGATCCTGGTCTCCCCCGCCCTCAACATGGGCACCCTGCCGTTCGTGGTTGCCGGCAATGACCTTCCCTACGTCACCCATCTTCCTGCCCTGGCAGCGACCGCGCACTACCACGGCAAGCTGCCCGACGAATGGGCAGACCTTCGCACCCTCCTCGACGCCGCCGAGCACTTCGCGGGCACCGACTACCTGACCGCCCTCTTCGCCGGCGACACGCTTCCCGAGGCCGAGCGCAACCGCATCGCCGACCAGCTGGTGCGCTTTACGGGTCTCGACAAGGACTACATCCTGCGCAGCGATCTGCGCATCTATGCCATCCGCTTCATCAAGGAGCTGCTGCGCGACGAGGGCAAGTCCGTCGGCCTGCTCGATGGCCGCTATACCCAGGACGAGCTCGACGACGTGGGAGACTTCCCCGACGGTGACCCGTTCTCGGCCAAGACCGGACCGATCTACGTCTCGACCTTCCAGCGCTACCTCAAGAACGACCTCGAGGTCGATTGGGTGAAGCGCTATATCGGCTCGAGCGGAGAAGCGAACCAGAGCTGGAAGCGGCCGGCAAACGGCCGTGGCGCCTTTGCCGGCTACGTCGATGTTACGGGGCAGATGGCGCAGGGAACGAAGGACAACGAATCCCTCCGCATCTTCTCGGCCGGCGGCTACCACGACCTCACGACTTCCTACTTCGCCACGGAGTACATGCTCGAGCACAGCGGCATCGACCCCGACCGCATCACAGTCAAGAACTACGAGGGCGGCCACATGATGTATCTCTACCAGCCAGCCCTGGAAGCCCTGTCCGACGACATTGTCGCCTTCATCGAGGCGGACTGAGCCGAGCACGGCACTCCTGCGCCCACGCTGCTCGAAGCCTGGGCGCAATGGCTCGACATGGGATGCGGGCGTGCGCGCTACTCGATCTGGTCGAGGAGCGCCACGACAGCCAGCGTGCGTGGATGCTCCTCACCGTAGGTCGCCCGACGGACAGCCAGGACGCGCTCGAGGAGGGGGCGTGCTGCGTCATGGTCACCCGCGGCGACCAGCGACTCGCAGAGCCGGAAGCGGATCGCCGCGACATGGGGATGCTCGTCACCAAAGTTCCGTTTGAGATCGTCGATCGCTTGGGCGAACAGCTCCCGCGCTTCGTCGAAGCGCTCGAGCTCACTGAGCACGCGCGCAAAGTTCGACATGC
Source organism: uncultured bacterium (assembly GCA_937948815.1). Taxonomy (GTDB): domain Bacteria; phylum Acidobacteriota; class Thermoanaerobaculia; order Multivoradales; family J023; genus J023. Next base: position 3,667 of record CALFAM010000097.1, on the reverse strand, counting down.
TCATCGCGATCTCGGGGTGATGAGGGTCATAGAGACTCCGGTTGACCTCGAGCGCCTGCCCGAACATCTTCTCCGCCGTCGTCAAATCCTTCTGCTCCCGTGCCAAGCGCCCGAGATTGCCCAGGCTCTGGGCCACCATCGGATGGACCTCGCCCCAGCGGGCGCGACGGATCGCCAGCGCCTCCTGGTAGCGCGTCTCGGCTTTCTCGAGCCGGCCGTTCTGATGGTAGACGAGGCCCAAGATGTTGAGATTCTCGGCGACCAGCTGGTGTTCCTCTCCCAAGACACGGCGACGGATCGCCAGGGAATCCTCGATCATCTGCGCGCCGCCATCCTCCTCACCCTGGGCACGCAGGACCAACCCCAGACTCACCATGGCGTCGGCCACATCGGGGTGATCCTCGCCGCGTGCTGCCCGGCGGATCGCCAGGCACTCGCGCAGCAGGGGCTCGGCGCGCTCGGCTTCGCCCTTGGTGTAGAGCAAGACACCGAGCTCGGCGAGCCGGTTCGAGACCTCGAGATGTTCATCCCCGAGGCTCGCGCGCTGCATCGCAAGCGCCTGCTCGATCAGCGGCACCGCGTCGTCGAAGCCCCCGCGCTGAAACGCGAGCTGGGCCAGGTGGGCGAGACTGGTACCGATGTCCTCGTGCGTCTCGCCGAAGTGCTCACGGCGGATCGCCAGCGCCTCGTCGAATAGCGACTGCGCTTCGTCGTAGAGACCGAGATTGAGATAGACCCGCGCCACCGAGTCCATCATGCGTGCCTGCAGCACCGGCTGCCCGGCCAGGTCGCCGCGCACGCGGGCCGCGCCCTTGTCGAGCAACTCCCGTGCGGTCGCCGACTCCCCCCTCGCCTCGCCAGGATCCGAGGCGGAGAAGAGATTCTCCAGGAAGCTCGCCACCTGCTCCGCGGTCTCCGCCTCCTCCAAGGCACGCGCTTCGGCAAGGCGTGCTTCACGCTCCGACTCCCGGGCGATCTTCTCGGCACGCTGAGCACGCACCAGGCCGACGGATGCACCGGCGACACCGACGATCAGGGCGCTGAGAATCACCAACCCCGCCGCAACACTGACCCGATGTCGGCGTGCGAACTTGACCAGCCAGTAGCTGGCGCTCGGTGGCCCCGCCAGCACCGGCCGATGGTCCAGGTGACGGCCGATGTCCGCCGCCATGTCTCCGACCGAGCCGTATCGACGGTCACGATCCTTCTCCAACGCACGCAGGGTAATCCAGTCGAGATCGCCCACCAGGTGCCGCCGCAGCGTCTCCGGATTGGTGCTCCGGTGCAGGCTGATGGTGTTGGTGTCGCCCGTGACCGGCTTCAAACGAGTACTCGGACGCGGCGGCTCGGCGCTCGAGATGCGGCGGTAGATCGCCGCCAGCCCGGCCGAGCCGAGCTCCTCGCGCGGAATGGGCAGAAGGCCGGTCAGCAGCTCGTAGAGCACCACGCCGAGCGAGTAGACGTCGGATCGAATGTCGCCATCCGATCCATCGCCGAGAAAGCGCTCCGGGCACATGTACTCGGGCGTGCCCACCAGCTCCCCGAGCAAGGTCAAGCCCTCGCCCGGCTCGGCCACCTGGTCCGTTGCTGCGTCGATCGCCTTGGCCACGCCGAAGTCGATGACCTTGGGCACCGGAACGCCATCGCGGGATCCCACCAAGATGTTGGAAGGTTTCAGGTCACGGTGGATCATGCCCTTGCGATGCGCATGCTGCACCGCGTCACAAACATCCACGAAGAGCGCCAACCGTTCGCGCAAGCCGAGGCGTTCGCGGTCGCAGAAAGTAGTGATCGGGACGCCGTCGACCAGCTCCATGACGAAGTACGGACGACCGTCCGGCGCGGTGCCCGCGTCATAGACCTGGGCGATATGCGGGTGCTGCATGCGCGCCATCGCTTGGCGCTCGGCTTCGAAACGCGCCGCGACCCGCTCGTTGTCCATCCCCCGCCGCACCAGCTTGAGGGCGACCCGACGATGGATCGGCTCCTCCTGGAGCGCCTCGTACACCTCACCCATACCGCCCTCGCCCAGCGGGCGCAGCAGCCGATACGGTCCGATCGTCTCGAGTCCCTCGGGAGGCTTCTTCTCTTCGCTCATCCAGCTCGCTGGTTCTTCCCCACCCATACCTGCATCCACGTCCTTCCCAGCCCTATCTTCTCAACCAGGGCCGATCCTACTCCAGCACCGCTCACGCGACCGGCACACCGTGGATACGCCAGAGCAATGCGCCAATTCACCGCGCCCGGTCGATTGGTCTGGCCCATGTGAAGACTCGAAACGCACACGAAAAAGCCGCCCGGACCCTGGGGCCGAGCGGCTGGAACGGCTCGGCACGTCACCCGCGCCGAGTCGCTTTTCGAGCACGCGACGGGGATCGCCCCCGCCGCGCTCGCTTGCGGCTAGTTATTGCCGCAGATGAAGACGTCGTCGATACCGCCTTCGATCAGGTCTCCCGGACCGGCGCCATCGGCGACCCGCACGCGGATCTGGAGCTGACCCGGGTTGTTGACCGTCGTCGAGAACGGCGTCCAGGCAGCGTTGTTTTGCACGTCACCGAAGCTCACCAGCGTGCTGGTGAACGAGGCGCCGCCATTGGTCGACAGCTCGACGAAGAAGAAGTCGCCGGCATCGTCACCCGCGTCACGCTGGCCGTGGAAGTAGTTGAACGACACCTCGGCATTGGCGAACGCACCGGCGTTGATCACCGGCGAGCGCGTCACGCAGACGCCGCCATCGACATCGGCATTTCCGGCACTGGAGTTCGGCTGCGTGAACAGGGAACCCGTGCCGTTGGCGGAACCGCCGACCTGGGTCGTGACGCCACCGTTGTTGACCACCGTCGGGTTGCCCACCACGAAGTCACCCGTCGAGCAGGTGCTCTCACCGCCAGCGTCTGACCAGCCGCCCGCGCCCGACTCGAAGTCGACGTCGTGCAGCGTGGTGCAACCCGGAGGCGGCGGATCATCACAGGTCTCGCCCGTCACCACGACATCATCGACCGCCCAGCCCGTAAAGGCGTTGAAGCTGCCATCGACGGTGTCGAAGCGGAAGCGAACCTGGATGTCCTGGCCGGCGAAGGCGCCCAGCGACAGACCGCTGTTCGTGCTCCACGATCCGGACGACGCATCGCCAGAATCCTGCGAGAAAAGCTCGGTCCAGGTCGTCTGCGTCGTGGCCTTGGCTTCGACCACAGTCTGGTCGAAGGAGCCCCCGGCGAACGACTCGACCTGCCGGAAGAAGTCGTAGCTCAGCTCCGACGTCGCCAGGATGCCGGTGATCACCGGTGAGGTCAGGGTGCCGTTGTTGTCGCCTGCGTCGTAGTTGCAGGAGGCGTTCTGGCCGTAGTAGAGGGTGTTGGCCGGTGTCGAAGAACCCGCGGGGTAGCAGCTCGAGTTGGTGACCCGATTCCACAGCCCCGTGGTGGCCCAGCCCTGGAGGCCCGACTCGAAGTTGCTGCTGAGGCCGCCCGGCGTGCACGTGCCGTCCGACGTCACCGTGACCGTCACCGTATCGGTGGCGGACAAGCTGCCGCTGTCGCTGACCGAAGCGGTAACCGTGTGGGTGCCGACTGACAGCGTGGCATTAACCGAGCCGCCGGAGCCGAGAGCCCCGTCGAGGTCGGAGGACCACGCAATGCTACCCGTCAGATTGCCATCTTCAGCGTCA
>CALFAM010000096.1 GCA_937948815.1 uncultured bacterium | reverse complement strand
AAGTGAGAATCGAAGGGGCCAGTATCAGCGATGTCTATGCATTCCCTGATGTGACTTTCGCAAGAACCAATCAGCAGATCTTCCGTCTGCGCGCCGGGCTCACGGACTGGCAGCGGCTTCCCGCGGGAGCCGGCAATCTGGTTTTGGCCGAGCCTTCGCTTCTTCTCGTGCAACGTGGGCTGGATCTCTATCGCTCGCGTGATGATGGGGACTCTTGGACGCTGTTGCCTTTTCCCGTGACCGTGGGCAGATTTCAAAGCCACAACGTGGCCCGGGATGCCGATTCCGGGGCGCTCTTCGTGGCGCACTGGCGACAGGAGAACGGGACCGTGCCGATGCTCTGGCGATCGTCCGACGACGGCGCGACCTGGCAAGAAGTCGGGGCATTGCGAGCCAGCCCGAACTTCTTTCGAATCGCCGTGGCCGGTAGCCGAATCTTCTTGTTCCGGCTCACTGAGATCGACCGCTCCGACGATGGGGGTGCAACGTTTCTGACGCTCTCGGAAGGCGATCTCCCGCCCACCCAGGATTCACCTGGCGACATCCGGGTTCTCACGCGCGATACCGTCGATCCGTTCGATCCCCAAACGCTCTACCGGATCGGCGTATCCGCTGAGTCGTCTGGCGTCCAAGGTCTCTACAAGACGTCAAGCGCCGGCGATGCGTGGCGGTCGATCGCCTCATTTCCGGCTGCCATCGTCGATCTCGAGCTTGACCCACGCGTGCCGGGGCGAATCGTCGTCGCCTCAGCCGAGCGTCTGCTCGAGAGCCTCGACGGGGGCGAGACCTGGGCACCGCTACCCACGCCACCAGCGCAACGCGCGATCAGCGGTGTGGGACTCGGGCTCGATACCGGGACGCACTGGCTGAGCGTGCAGCCCGAGGAAGGCCTCCTCGTCACGCGGGATCGTGGTGAGACATGGGCACCCATGAACCGTGGCTTGCATGCCGTGGCTGCTTTCCGGGTAGCCTTTTCCGCGTCCCAGGAGATCGCGGGTGCGAGCCAAGGCATGTTCACGATCAACAATGGCATTGCCAGCCGCAAGACCTCGGGCGGGGTCCTGCCGTTCAGGTTGACAGCGGCGGCAAGCGACCGGCGAAGTCTCAGCGCCGTGACCCTCGATCAGGATGGCCCGGAAGGTATCGGACGTTTGCTCTCCTCCGCGGACGGTGGCGAGACGTGGAGCGAGGGCGCGTACACGGCAGCGACCGCCTTTGCCGACTACGACGCATCCGTGGTCGTCCGACAGACCATCGTCGAGATGAATGTCGAGCGCAGTCTCGATGGCGGTTCGACCTGGTCGACCCTGTTGAGTCGCGCGGAGTTGGAAGAGCTGGTGGTGGCGCCCTATGTGTGGACGATCGCGATGCCCGAACCCGGCCGGATTCACATCTTGGGCTCGTTTGCTGGCATGCTTTCGAGCTTTGACGACGGCCAGACCTGGCAGCTTTACGGGGATGCCAATGTCACGGGTTCGGCCTTCTGGCGGATCGCGGTCGATCCTTTCGATTCCGAGCACATGCTCGCTTTTGATTCCGACTTCATCGTCACGAACCTGGGCAGAGTGGTCGAAAGCCGTGATTCCGGCCGCACGTGGGACCGGGTCTCTTTCGATATCGGAACGGAAGCGAAGCTCAGGAGCGTGACCTTCGATCCGAGTGTGCAAGACCGTCTCTACGTCTCCAGGAACGATGGCGTGTTCCGCAGCGACGATGGGGGCGTGACCTGGGAACCGCGCAATCTCGGGCTCCAAGGCCTCCAGATCTTGGATCTGGCCATTGACCCCGAGCGCCCGACACGTCTGCTTGCCGGCACCGATGCCGGCCCCTACATCTATCAGCAGAGTGATCGCTGCGTGCCGGGTCCGCGCCCGTCGCTGTGCCTCGATGGCGACCGGGGCGACGAGCGATTCCAGATCAGCCTGCGCTGGCAGACCGCGCAAGGTGGTGGGCGAGAGGGCGATGCCGAGCCCCTTCCTCTGGCCCCGCTCGGCATCGAGCGCGGCGGTTTGCTGCACTTCGGCAATCCGGCCAATCCCGAGGTGCTGGTCAAGGTGCTCGACGGCTGCAGCAACAACGACCACTTCTGGGTCTTTGCGTCAGCCGCCACCACGCTTGGCTACGAGCTGGTGGTGCGCGATTTGGCGGCTGATGTGGAGCGGATCTACCGCAACACGGACGGCGAGCTCGCGCCGACCATCACGGATACCCGCGCCTTCGCGACCTGCGACGTGCCGCGGCGATCGGTCCCAGCGCCTTCTGCCTCGACATCTTTGGCGGCCTCTGCGGTTGCCAGTGGCGGGGGTGGGACCGGCCAGCCGATCCTGCCTTCGAAGACCGGCACGTGCGTGGCCGACCCGACGACGCTTTGTATCGATGGCATGCCCGGAGATCGACGCTTTCGCGTACGCATGGCCTTCGAAAGCGCGGCTGGCGGCGGTGTATCGGGGGATGCCCAAGCGTTCTCGATCGAGGGTCTGGGCGTTGCGCGTGGCGGCTTGCTGCACTTCGGCAACGGGAGCAATCCGGAAGTGCTCTTCAAGGTGTTGAATGGCTGCGAGAACAATGACCACTTCTGGGTGTTTTTCTCGGCCGCCACCACGCTCGGATTCGATCTGACCGTCGAAGACACGGTCACGGGCGAGACGCGGGCCTACAGCAACCCTGACGGTATGAGCGCTGCGTCCGTCGCCGACACCCGTGCCTTTGCGACATGTGACGCCCTGTAGACACCGCCCGGGGTGGGGGGGGCGACGAGCACCTGACCCCGGGCGCCGATTCATCCGTCGAGATCGATTGGAAGGAATGACTATGCGGACTGTTTCCCTCGCCGTTCTATTGCTCACTGTGTTGCCACTCGCGGTACACGCGGCCGACACGATCCACTCGGGCGATCTCGAAGGTTTCGTGCCACTCTCCGATGATCGGCGCAAGCAGGTGATCAAGACGGTCGAACGTCTGAACATCGCCTATTCACTACGTGATGCGGATATCGATTGGAAGATCCACAAGGGTGATCTCGCCGTTCCCGGAAACCTGATCAATGAACATGCTCTCGTCGTCGATGGCAACCTGGAGATCCAGGGCCTCTACGACGACTACGCTAGCTCGTACGGTGGCCTGCTGATCGTGCTCGGCGATCTCGAGGCCGAGCACGTCTTTACCTGGTATCCGTTCTATGTTTCCGGGACACTGACCACGCCGGGCATGCTCTACGGTGAGTACAACGACTACACGACTGAGGTCCGCGGTGGCGTTCGGGCGCGCGCCGTGGTCATGAGTGATCATTCGAGCGATCTGGGAACCGTTCGCGCGGAGCTCGAGCTGTACGAAGGGTGGGACGAAGAGCTGGAGCAGGCGGTTGCCGTGCTCGCGCCCGACCTCTTTGCCAACCTTGCCGATCTGGAGTTTGGTGAGGCGTTGGACTCTTATGCGCTCTATCCCGAGTATGAGGCTGCCAAGGCCTTGGCGTTTGCCGATAAGCCGTTGTTTCGATCCGAGAAAGCAGGGGCGAAGGTGATCGATGCGGTTCGCGTCGCGGTCGCCGAGACCAGCTCGCAAGCGCAGCTCGGTGCGATCATCGGCCGCGACGTACTGGTCGATCGCATCCTGGCAATGAGACCGGATCTCGGCAAGAAGCTGGCCGGGAGGCTGCTGGCCAGCGAGGACAACATGGTGCGAGCGTTGGGCTCGAGCCATGCCACTAGCCTGGAGCAGCTGGGCGGATCGTCGCGCTTGACCGTGGAAGTTGCGAGGCGGCTCATCGAGGCCCCGGAAACGGCGGTCGAGATGCTCGAGGGGATCGCGACGGCGGACGATTCGGCGGTGCGCAAGACGCTGGCGGCACGCGATGACCTGCCGGTAGCACTGATTGCGCGCCTGGCCGCGGATGACGATCCAGCAGTGCGTGCGGCCGTACTGACCTACAGTGATCACGCCGGTCGCCTTCCGGTCGCCACACTCTCTCTCCTAGCGAGCGATCCCGACGAAGCCGTTCGAAGCGCCGTGGCCCATGCGAATCTGCCGATGGCAGCGGCATCGAAGCTGGCGGTCGACGCCAGTCGCACGGTCCGACAGGCGCTCGGCGAAGCGCTGGTCTATCGCATGGACGAGCCGAACCCTCGCATCACGCCAGACGAGCGAGCGGAGCTGGCGGCAACGCTGGTCGCGGGCGATGTCGAGCTCCAAGCTGCAGTCATTCCCGCACTGGCGTCCGAGCGCCAGGTCGAGCTGTTCACGCAGCAGATGGAAGGGCGCGAAGCTGAGCCGGAAGGCGACCGACGCTACGCCTGGCACGGTATTGCAGAGCAGACCCGATCCGTCGCGCTGATGCGAGCGATGCTGGCCCATGACGATGATCTCGACCTCCAGAGCAGCTTGGCGTCGAATCTGGCGTTGCCGACTGCGATCCAGCTGACCATCGTCAACCGCGCAAGCCAATCGGACATGACTTGCGAGACGTGTTGGGCGGCGAAGACGCCGCTCGGGGTGCTGACCCGGCTGCTGATCAACGAGAACGTTGCGCCACAAGCCTTACTGGCGGCGACGGAGCTGGTCAACAAGCGAGGCGACGCCAGACTCTTGAACGAGCTGACCAGCGCCTACCGACTACCGGTCGAATGTTTGGAGATGCTCGATGCGGAATGGGGTGGTGGCGAGGACTGGTCTCTGAGCGTGATGCTACAGCCTTACGCGACCCGCGCCATGCTCGAACGTGCGCTACCGCGTTGGTATGACGACCGTGCGGTCCGCAAGGCGATCGATG
>CALFAM010000095.1 GCA_937948815.1 uncultured bacterium | reverse complement strand
CGTTATCCCAAACACGCCTGGCCCCTCGATCCACTGGCTGAAGGCTGAACCAGCCCGGACGTTCCGAGCCTTTTCGTCACCCCCGCCGCTCGCAACAGACAGGTTTAGCCGCCTCCTGGTCGAGCTCAGCGCCGCGAGCCGTCTTCTCCGCTGCTGAGCCGTAGGTTTTCGAGCGATTGTGACCCCAGACGTCTAGCTTACCGGCGTCGCCTTGCTTCGGCTGCGGCTGCGGCTGCGGCTGCGGTCGAGCTCTTCGAGCAGATCGAAAACCGTCCACTTCGTTGGGATTGGATCGTCACAGCTCTCGTGGTCGAAGAAGAAGATTGGCGTGCGCTCGCGATCGTTGTGGTCGTTTCGGATCGCGTAGAGGTTGCCAAAGCCATCGTGGGCGATGGCGACCCAGGGCCTTTCGGCCAAGAAAGGAAAGAGGCCGCCGTCGAACCGGAGATCGATGGGCAAGAACCTCTCGATCATGATCTCGACGTCGTCGCCGTCCTGGAGCTCGACCTGCTCCTCGAGGTATCGGCCCGAGCGATAGAGCATCTTCAGGTCGGTGGGCAACGGCCCGTGAATCGCTTCGGCGGCCACGAGATCGGGCGCCTCGTGGAGGCGTCGTTCCAAACCTTCGGCTTCCGTTTCTCGTTCCTGCGCCTGACCCCGGTTTCGCTTCCCACGCAGCCAATCCGCCAAATCGGACCAGACGCCAAACAACCGGTCGAAACCGATCCAAACCGCGATCAGGAATAGCCCGATCAACCAGCGAAGCCAAGGAGGATAGTCGGGGAACACCATCGGCGAGGCGGAGAGGAGCCAGATCGTGAACAGCGCCAAGCCGACGCATACGTAGACAAACGTCCGGATCACCACGGTGCTCGTCCTTTTCGTTTCGGTCGCGTTGTCGGTTGATGCCATCGCCAGAGAGACGCTCTCGAGTAGGCGGGCTTTGCCCGGATCGGAACCCCCCAGTTCCAAAGAGGTGAGTGTCGAGCGCTGGCGGGCGGCTGCAAGGTCGTGCGTCTCACGATCCGGGCCAGCGTCTCGTTCGCGCGCAATCCTGCGACTTCTGGAAGGCCCAGGGGGGAAGACGCCCGAAATGTGCCCACTGGTCCTTCTCGCACTCCCGAATCAGATCCTCGAAACCCACATTCCACGACGCTACGCCGCTGCGTCTTGGCACTCTCGCTTCGCTCGCCGGGCATCCATTCGAGCGGGTCGCGTCCGGCCACCATCACCGCCTCAGCAGCGTGGGCAAGCGGTTCTCCGATTGGAGCGATCGGAAGAGGACTTTTCCACGCTGCGCGCTCCAAAGGGAGCCGTGCCCATTCGGGGTGCCGGTGAGCGGTCGGTAAGCGAGGTTTGTGGCCAGGAGGCGAGACGGGATTTCGCCGAAGGTCGCTGTTTGGTCGCAGACTCGAATGTCGAGAAGCTAGGGAGTTCGGTTGGTAACGGGACACGCCAGACAGCACTACAACAACGGGATCCGTCGAAAGGATGAACGCGGCCTTCGTCGATGCGGTCTCAGGGTTCGATTCGGCCCCAGCCGACACCGCGCAAACCACCGCAGCCGCGAGCACTGCGAAGGCGAATACATGGACATAGCGTGTGTGGCTCATCGACCAACCTCCTTTCCCAACGGAGTGCCGCTCCCCATGCGGCGTCAAATGCTTCCCAAGCCTTCCAAGATGAAAATTTTCACACAAGACCGTGCCAACGACCCCGAAGCCCGGCCCTGCGGAGCAACCGCCAGGGCAGATCAGCGCGCACGATCTTTCGGTCGGGATTTCGGCCCTTTCGGTTGCACTTTCGCGGAAGAACGGTCTCGCTGTAGGCTCGCCGCCATCACCTCGGCCGCGATTGGACACAGGCGCGCCAGCGCCAGCCAGTCAGGCGCCACGATCTCCGCGCCTTTCCCGGGGCGCACCACGACAGCAGACGGCAGCCTCTCGAAATTCTCCCGAAACGAGACCACGCACCGCCTCCACGGACCTGCTGATCGTCCTCGCGGAGAGGCCCAGGGCTGGAAGACCGGTACTCGGGACGAGTCGCCGAGCGACCCACTCGGCGCAGCTCACGCTCCCAGACACGCGCTTGGCCGATGAAACAGCCACCATGCTCAGAGAGTTGCTCGGGTTGCGCGGAGGGATGCGGCAACCTGGGATAGGCTAGCCACACCGGATGACGACAGGCTTCGATCAACCTGATTTGGAGGTGCTCGATGCCCCGACTCGCTCTTTTTCCTGCGCGCTTGCTACTCGCCTGTGCGCTGACCGCCTCGTTCTCGGCCCCGGCCTGGGCCGGTGGCTCGATCGTCGTCCAGAACGACACGGTCGTCGATTTCTCGCAAGCGGTGATTCAGGCCGGCTTTGTCGGTGGTGAGCGGGCTTCGGCCTGGCTGACGCCGTCGTGCGACGGCGGCATCACGGCCGTCCGTGTCCTCTGGTTGTCCCTGAGCGGCGCCACAGGTCAGACCCTCGGTGACTCGATCACCATTTCCGAAGCCGGCACCTTTCCAAGCCCCGGGGCCCAGCTCCTCCAGCTCTCCGGACCCGTCATGACCGACGGGGCGCTCAATGAGTTCGCCATCGCACCACCGATCCCCGTGACCGCGGGTCAGCCTTTCGTGGTCGACTTCCGCTTCCTGGAAGCGCCGCCGGTCACCGGGCCGAGCATCGTCAACGATGCCGACGGTTGCCAGGAAGGGTTCAACGGCATCTTTGCCATCCCACCCTCGATCTGGCTTTCGTCTTGTCTGCTCGGCGTCTCCGGCGACTTCGTGATTCGCGCCGTGGTCGACTGTGACACCAGCAACGCCATCTTCAGCGACAGCTTCGAGTCAGGAGATACCTCGGCCTGGTCTGACGTGGTTCCATAGCGATACCAACCAGCGATATCTACCTCTGTAGCGGCACTGGCCGCGTAGCGGGACTGGCCCTGTAGCGGCACTGGCCCCGTAGCGATGCCGGGCTTCAGCGACGCTCGGTATCCTCGACCAACGCCCGGAGGCGACGGTAGCCTTCGACCAGGCGGGGGGCGGGGCGACCGAGGAAGGGCTCGCCGATGGTGACGACACGCTTCTCGCGCAACGCGGTGATGCGCTGGAATGCCGGGTTGCGGTAGACCACCTCGGGCCGGTACTTGTCGGGGTGGACGCCGCACCAGGAAAGCACGATGGCGTCTGGATTCTGGGCGGCGAGCTCTTCGTCGGCGAGCGGGCGACTCTTCTCGTCGGCCTCGAGCACGCCCGCGGCGCCCGCTCGGTCGAGTAGGTCATGGACCCAGCTCAGGCGACCGGGCACGATCACCGGCTTCGGCCACCACTGGATGGCGATGCGCGGTCGCCGGCCACGGGCTGCGACCCGGGGCATTGCAGCTTCCATCTCTGCGACCAACGCCTCCCCGCGCTCGACCACACCGAGCAAATCGGCAATGGCGCGAATATCGGCGTAGACGTCGGCCAGGGATATCGGCTCGAAGGCGCGAAACGGCAGGCCCTTGCGCTCGAGCGATGCGATGACCTCTTCATGGCCGGGTACGGTGAGGGATGCCAGGACGAGATCGGGCTCGAGGGCCGCGATCACTTCTGGATCGGGTGTCAGATCTGGGCCGACCCGCGGCAACTTGCTCACCACGTCGTGCGGGTGATCCGAGTGGTTGTCGACACCGACGAGTTGGTGCGCGCACCCGAGGGCGCAGACGATCTCCGTATTGGAGCAAGCCAGGGCAACGATCCTCACTCGACCTCCTTCCCCATTGCGTCCCTTTACGATTCCGCGAGCCAGTCGGCGGCTTGGTGCCAGAGCGGTTCTTGGGCCCACGACCGAAAGAACCCCCAATGCCCCACCGCGTCCACGCCCAGGGCGGCGGGTGAGTGGATGATCACCTCGGAAGGTGCATTGGGATAGACCTGCGCCATACAACGTACCGCCGCGGGTGGCGCCAACTGGAGGTCGTCCGTGAAGCCGAGCCACCGTGTCCGCGCCCGCAGGCGTTCACGGTAGGGACGCATGGGTCTGCCGTCCACGTCGATCATGTAGACGTCGGCCGCACACCAGCGCATCCACTCGAGGCCGATACCCTTGGGTAGGTCACCCATGCCAAACAGCTTTCCGGGAAAGTAGCCCGCCGCGTGGGTGGCTGCCGGCGCGACGACGCGGGCAAAGAACGACAACCATCGCCGCTGCTGGCGAGGCCAGACATGGGGTGCCGGCCATTGGGCGGCAACGCCGTAGACGGCCTCGAAACGATCGACATTCGGTGACAGGCAGAGAATCTGGCCGCCGACCGAGTGCACCAGGGCGCGATGCCCGAGGGCGGGAAAGGTCCGCGCCACCCAATCTGTCACGGCGGTCAGATCGTGGGTCCCCCAGTCGCGCATGCGAGCGTGCATGCGCCGAATGGGCACACGCAAGGAGTCTCCGGCCCCACGGTAGTCGTAGGTGACCACCACGAAGCCCTGGCCGGCGAGAAATCGCGCCAGCTTGCGGTAGAGGTGACGATGGACGGCAGTCGCACCGTTGATCTGGACGACCTTTCCGTTGCCCGCCGACGTCGGCCGGAAAACCGTCGCGGCGAGTGGAAATCCATCGACGGCGAGGATGTCGAGGTCTTGGCTCACGACGGCGCCTTCACCAACGACGCGGCCTTCGTCAACGGCGGAGATCATGGTGCTCGTGGCTCGGATCGCGGGAGACGCGGCAACGACGGCGGCTCCACCCTGAGACGGGTTCGAGGAGCCGCCGATGCGGACACAGCGCCGAACCTACTTGCCGAGGATCGTTGCGCCCTCGTTGTTCAGGCTCCAGATGTACCAGAAGGTATCGAAACCCTGGAAGGGCGCGACCGCGTCACCGAACGAGCGCGCCGACACGTCGAATGTGGCAAGGGTCTCGCCTCCCTTGGTCATTCGCCATTTCCCCTTCTTGCCCTCGAAGGCCGCGCCTTCCGGTGCGAGGAAGGCGACGGTCGAACGGTAAGACGAGTCGGCCTTCTCTCGGTAGAGGAATAGCTGGCGTCCATCCACGAGGGTGTGGGCACGCCCGCCTTTTTGGAAGGTCTTGAACGGGGCCGCATAGGCCGAGCCCTGGTAGTGGAAGCTGAAAATGCTCTCCTTGTCCGCAAGGCGCTTGTCCTTCGCGACCGTGTTGCGGAACCCGTTATCAGAGGCGAAGTAGCTGTCGTAGGGCGACTTCTCTTCATGCTCGCGGCCGTCGACCGAAAGCACCCAGGTCTTGGGGTGGCGCGCTTTCCAATCGCCGAACGTGGTCTTGATCGATCCGGGAACTTGCTCCAGACGCTGCCCCTTGGCGGGACCGTAGATGGCCTCGTCGGTGATGATCGACCAATGTGAGTCGGTCTCGTTGTCCATCATCACCAGGCTGGCGTTGAGCAGCCCGCCACTGGTGTCGAAGGTGAAGGTCTGGTCGCCATTCGTTCGGCTGTACACGACAGCCGTGTTGGCGAGCGGTCACCAAACGGCGGCGATCGGTGCGCCGCCTGCCTCGTGATTGACCACCTCGTGCGCGTTGAGCAGATTCAGATCATACGCGTAGGCCTTGCCGCCATGGGCGAATCCGAGCACCCAGGCATCGTCGGGGATTTTCGCGTTCGCTGCGGGTACGAAGTCCGGGTCGACCAGCGCGGCGATGGCACCGCGGGGCATGAGCTGGATGAACCCTTCGACCGGAATCGGATCCGGAACGGTGGCCTCCTGGGCAAGGGCACCGCCGGCACCCCACACACCGGCTACAGCTGCAAGGCAAAACACATGATGGGATCGAATCATCAATGACTCCTCGAGACTTTGTTGAACAGCTCTCGTCTGCGCGGGGCAGCCCAGGCGCTGCCGTGAGGCGCCGGATCTGGACTGGGTACTGGAGCCCGACCGGTGGGCCCAGGGAACACCCCAGCCATATGGTAGCGTTTCGCTGCAGCCATCGGCCGCAAGGTGTATCGCGCCGCGGCACGCAAGCCATCGCCCACTCCGCAACCAACGGCACCGTAGACCGCCATGAAAATCTACAAGGTTCTGCCCGATCTCTCGCGCAAGCGACACATGAAGATCTGGCACAAAGCGCTTCGCTCCCAGTGGTCGGCAGCCGATCTCGCCTGGGACACGCCTCAGCGCATTCGATCCGCACGTCTCAAAGACCAACTTGCCCGCATGCTGACGCCGGTCTTGATGGGTGAGCAGGCAGCGCTTTATTCCGTTTCGAGCCTGATTCCAGTGCTGGGCCAGAACGCCGAGGTCGAGAGCCAGCTCTACCTCACCACATGGGCGGTGGACGAGGCCCGCCATACCGAGCTGTTCACGCTCTTCTACCACCGCCTCGAGCGGGAGCCGATGTCGATCCGCCGATTCCCGGCAGGCTATCTTTTCCAGAGTCAGATCGTCTCCAAAGACGTCGCCGAGTGGCTCTCGGGCGTGTTGGTGAGCGAGATTCTCGCCAAGCTCGTCATGGAGGGCTTCCGCGACCTCGACCTCGACCCTTTGCTCTCCGAGATCTCGGACGGCATCCTCAAGGACGAAGCGCGCCACCTGGGCTTCAATCACATCTACATCGAGGACAAGTTCGCGCGCTTGGGCACGGCAGAGAATGGCGCGGAGAACGAGGAAGGAGCCGACGGCTCCGCCTATGCCGAGCACCTGCACGCACAGCTCACGGGTGTGCTGGAGAAGTCCGTGCCGGTGATGAACGCACTGCGCGACGACCTCATCGACGTCGGCTTCGACCCAGACAAGCTCTACGACGACCTGGCCACGGAGGCGCGCTGGCGACTCCAGAAATCGATCGACGCCGGGCAGCGAATCGCGGCCGGCAAGGCCGAGCCCAGCGACCCCCAAGCCGCCGAGCTGATTGGTGCCTAGGCCCGCATCGAGCTCATGACCCACGGTCTTCCTGATCCGCCAGCGACCCTGGTGGCCGCGCTGCCGCGTGCCGCGCGCGCGTTTCCCGACCGCGGCATCGCAATCTTCGACGGTCGCGGGCGTAGCCATGCTCGACGAACGTATCCGGAAGTCCTCGCTGCCTCCGAGCAGGCCGCCGGACGGTGGGCAACGTTGGGTGTCCAGGCTGGCGACCGGGTGCTGGTCTGTCTGCCGACGTCGTGGCCCATGCTCGACGCTTGGCTCGGCGCACTCCTTCTCGGCGCACTGCCGGTGGCCATCGCGCCGCCTGGTGCCATGGGTGGCGGCGAAGCCCACGTCCGCAAGGTCGACGCGCTAGCCGAACGGCTGGGTGCCCGCTTCGTGCTAACCACCGAAGGCTTCGTCGCGGAGATGGCGCGCTTCGGCGCGCCCCATGCGGCCCAAGTGGCCGTCACCGCCGCCCAGCTCGAAGGTGCCGCGGTGGGCCGTGTGATCGCCCCGACGCCCGCCGAGGACGACATCGCCTTTCTCCAGCTCACCAGCGGCTCGACTGGCCTACCGCGGGCCGTCATGATCCGCCACCGCTCGGCGATCCACAATGGCCTGGCCTCGAACCTCGCGATCGGCGCGCCGCACGGCAAACCGATTCACCAGCTCGCGGAGTCGATGGTCTCCTGGCTGCCGCTCAATCACGACATGGGGTTGGTCGGCTGCCTGTTCTTGTCGATCGTCTGCGGCCTCGATCTCTGGCTGATGCAGCCAACGACCTTCCTGGCCCGCCCCCGCCTGTGGCTCGAGCACCTCGGCAAGCACGGAACGGCCTTCACGCCGGCGCCCAACTTCGGCTACCAGCTCTGTGTCGAGCGCCTGGGCGCCGACAGCCTGGACGGTATCGACCTCGCTCCCTGGCACGACGCCATGACCGGCGCCGAAATGGTGCGTCCAGAGACCGTGCAGGCTTTCTGCGATCGGTTCGGGCCCCGGGGCTTTCGGCCCGAGGCGTTTCGTCCCTGCTACGGCCTGGCCGAAGGCACGCTCGCCGTCACCTTCGACCAGGCGGGGCGCGGGATGCGGACACGACCGCTGCCGACCAGCAGCGACCCAGCGCTCGGCGGCGACGAGGTGGTGTCGGTCGGCGTGCCGATCGATGGCACGACCATCCGCATCACCGACCCGGCCGGCAATGCGGTTCCCGATGGGACCATCGGCGAGGTGCGGGTCGAAGGTCCGAGCGTCTTCGCCGGCTATTGGCGTGACCCGAAGGCCACTGCCGAGGGCCTCCAAGATGGATGGCTGGTGACGGGCGACCTCGGCTTCGTCGACGATCAGGGAGAGCTCTATCTGACCGGCCGGCGCAAGGACATCTTGGTCGTTCGCGGTCACAACATCATGCCCCACGAGCTGGAGTGGCTGGCCGAGAGCATCACGGGTGGAGGCGGCGGCATCCGCTCGGGCGCCTTCTCCGTGGACCAGGGGGGCGACGGCGAGCAGCCCGTGTTGGTGGTCGAAGCGGCTGAGCGTGATCCCGAGAAGCGTGCGGCCATGGCGCGTGAGATTCGCAGCCTGATCGGCCGGCAGGTCGGTTTGCCGCTGGCCGACCTGGTCTTCGTTCGCCGGGGTCGGCTGCCCAAGACCACCAGTGGCAAGGTTCAGCGGCAGCAGCTCCGCGCCCACTACCTGGCAGGCAACCTCGAGCGCCTGGACTGACCAACCTGGCTGGGTGAGCTTCCCAGCGCAGCGCGTACCTCGACCGGGCCCGCCATTGGCATTAAGGTAGCGCCTTCTGGCATCGGCAAGATCGGCGCGACCCGGCCTCGAGCTTGGCGGCATTCTTCGAGCAAGAGGAGTAACGAGACAGCATGGACAAAAGATCGAAAGCACTGGATGTGATCGGGCGCATCGCCGGCAAGGAAGCCAAGGAGCTCAACGAGAAAGACGAGCTCGTCGCCGACCTCGGCATCGATTCGCCGAAGGCGCTGCAGCTCCTGATCGAGCTCGAGGACGCTCTGGGCGTCGAGATCTCCGACGACGATGCCGCCAAGATGGACACGGTCGGCGACATCCTGACCCAGGTCGCCTGAGGCGGCCGCGAGCCCATCCCGATGGCGATCCGCGTCGATCCCCAGAGCTGGGGTGGCAAGCTGGTCCTGCGCGCCGCGGCCACGCTCGCGCGGCTGGTCGTGGGCGTCATCGGCCGGACGTGCCGGATCGAGGTCGCCCAGGGCGCGGACCGGATCGACGACCTCCTCGGGGCGGGTGGCGAAAGCGGCGCGGCACCGCCGGCCATTCTCAGCTTCTGGCACGAGCGCACCATCCTCGGGGCCTACTTCTTTCGTCGCCACCTGGTGCAGCGCGGTTTGGACACGACCGTTCTGATCAGCCAATCCCGCGACGGAGAGCTGGTGGCACGCCTCGCCCACCAGTGGGGGTTCGCCCATGTCCGCGGATCGGCCACCCGTGGAGGATCGGCGGCGCTACGGGCGATCTACCGAGCGGTGCGACGGGGCTCGTCGCCGGTCATGATCCCTGACGGCCCTCACGGCCCACCGCATGTCTTCAAGGTGGGCGTCGCCGTCTTGTCCCAGATGTCCGAACGGCCGATTCTGCCGATGGCATTCGCGGCCTCGCGCGCCTGGCGCATCCGCTCGTGGGACCGGCTCTTCATCCCCAAGCCATTCAGCCGGCTGGTGATCGCCGCCGGCACGCCCTACACGGTACCGAGAAACCTCGCGGAAGATGAGCTCGAAGGCGAGCGCAAGCGCCTCGAGCAACTGCTCGACGACGTCACCGATGCCGCGGATCGCGCCGCCGCCGCGCCGCGGAAGCGGTGACCGCGAGCAAGGCACACGTTACAATCGCCTATGCCCGTGGGATTGCAGCTGCTTGAAGGATTGCCGCTCGCAACCGAGACACCATTCATGAACAAGACGACCCCTGCCGCCCTCGAAGCGCTGCTCTCGAACCTCATCGACTATGCCGGGCTGTTCCCACCCGCGAAGCTCGACATGGCCGACGCGGTCCGTACCTTTGCTGCGCACCGTCTGGAGCCCCATGCTGCGGCGCTCGGTCGCTTCGTGGTGCCCGCTGCCCGGCTCAACGAGCTGGTCGAGGCCCACCAGACCCAAGGCATCGAGAGCCCGCCGTGGTCATTGTCGGTTCTCACCGGCGATGATCTCGCGCTCGCCCGGCGCCGGATCGACGATTTCCGCGCGCAGCACGCGACGATCGCCGCCATCGATGCGATCGAGATGCGCGCGGACGACGCCGAGACGATCGCTCAGGGCGCAAAGTTGTTCGGCGGGGTCGAACGCTTCGTCGAGATCCCGCACCAGGACGACCCGTTGGCCCTGATGACAGCGCTGCGGGAGCATGGAAGCCTCGCCAAGATCCGCACGGGCGGCATCACCGCGGACGCGTTTCCGAGCAGCTTGGAGCTCGCGCGCTTCCTGACCGCGGCGGCCCGCAGCGGCATCGCGCTCAAGGCTACGGCTGGGCTCCATCATCCGCTTTGCGGCCGCTTCCGGCTGACCTATGAGACCGGCAGCGCACACGGGCGGATGTTCGGCTTCCTGACGGTCTTCCTGGCCGCTGCCTTTGCCCGCACTGGCCAGCTCGACACCCGAGAGCTGGTGCCCCTGCTCGAGGCCAAGTCCACCGAGGAGCTTGCCTTCGACGACGAAGGGGCACGCTGGCGCGACCAGGCCATTCACCGGGATCAGATCGTGGCCACGCGCACTCATTTCGCTCGCTCCTACGGCTCGTGCTCGTTCCGCGAACCGATCGAAGATTTACAAACACTCGGCCTGCTGCCCTGAAGCAGCCCGCTCGACCTGATTTCCCATGCTCGGAGAGGCCAGCCTATGACCACGTTGCTCAACGAAACTCACGACCCGTCACGAAAGAGTTGGGTCACCCAGGCCAACGAGCCAGGCTGTGACTTCCCGATCCAGAACCTGCCGTTCGGCGTCTTTCGCCACGGTGACAGCGAGACCTCTCGGGTCGGCGTCGCCATTGGTGACCAGGTCTTGGACCTCAGCCGCGCGGACGATCTCGGACTGTTCGGCGGCGACGCGTCCCAGGCCGCAGCCGCGTGCCGCGACCAATCGCTCAACCGCTTGATGGCATTGGGCCCCGAGCATTGGAGCGCCTTGCGCCGCCGGCTTTCGGCCCTGCTCGCCGAGGGCGCGCTCGACGGCAACGTCGCCCTGGTCAGCAGCGCGCTGCTTCCGATGGCCGACGTCACCATGCAGATGCCCGCCGAGATTGGTGACTACACCGACTTCTACTGCTCGATTCACCACGCCAACAACGTGGGCTCGATGTTCCGCCCTGACAACCCGCTGATGCCGAATTACAAGCATCTGCCGGTCGGCTACCACGGGCGTAGCTCTTCCATCGTCGCCAGCGGTACACCGGTCCGCAGGCCCAGTGGTCAGACCAAGGCCGACGCCGCCGAGGGGCCGAGCTTCGGTCCGTCGAAACTGCTCGATTACGAGCTGGAGGTCGGTTTCTTCGTCGGCCCGGGCAACCAGACCGGTGAAGCGATTCCGATCGGATCCGCCGAGGACCACCTGTTCGGATTCTGCCTGGTCAATGACTGGTCTGCGCGGGACATTCAGAAGTGGGAGTACCAGCCCCTCGGACCTTTCCTCGGCAAGAGCTTCCTGACTGCGATCTCACCCTGGATCGTGACCACGGAGGCACTGGCGCCGTTCCGGACGCCGGCGTTCGAGCGCGACGCCGACGACCCTCAGCCGCTGGCGCACCTCGACTCGGCGAGCAACCGCACCCGCGGCGGAGTCGACCTGCACGTCGAAGTTTGGCTCACGACACAGGCCATGCGCGATGCGGGCGCCGAACCGTTCCGGCTGTCTCGCGGCAACTTCAAAGAGCTCTATTGGACGGCCGGTCAGATGGTCACCCATCATGCGTCGAACGGCTGCAACCTGCGTCCCGGCGACCTGATGGCGAGTGGCACGGTTTCCGGCCCCGACAAGGGAAGCCGAGGCTGCCTGCTCGAGCTGACCTGGCGAGGCTCGGAACCGATTACCTTGCCGAGCGGCGAGACCCGCGCGTTTCTCGCCGATGGTGACGAGGTGATCCTGCGTGGCTACTGCGAGAACGAAAGCGCCACCCGCATCGGCTTCGGCTCGTGCAGCGGAATCGTGCTGCCGGCGCGGGTCAGCGATGACAACGGTTCAGACTAGGACGAGTACGGGGCAAGCCCGATGAGCCAATGCCCATGACCGACGCACCGACGCCGACGCCTCTCTGGACGCCGTCCGACACGCGTGTGGACGCCGCCAGGATGACGGCGTTCATGCAATTCGTACGCGCGGAGGCACCCCAGGCCGAAGTACCCCAAGTCACGGACTGGGACAGTCTCTATGCCTGGTCGATCGAAGCGCCCGAGGCTTTCTGGCAGGCGGTCTGGCGCTTCACCGGCATCGTCTCGTCGACGCCGCCCGAGCACGTGGTCGACGATCCGTCGCGGATGCCTGGCGCACGGTGGTTCGAAGGTGCTCGCCTCAACTTCGCGGAGAACCTCTTGCGACACGCGGGCGAGCGGCCCGAGCAAGAGGCCCTGGTGGCGTGGAACGAGCACGGTCAGCAGCAGGTGTTCACGTATGCCGAGCTCGAGACCGCCGTCGCCCGGACCGCGCGCGCGCTCGCGGCCATGGGCGTCGGTGTCGGCGACCGGGTGGCGGGCTTCTTGCCGAACATCCCCGAAGCGGTCATCGCGATGCTGGCGGCTTCCAGCCTCGGCGCGGTGTGGTCTTCGTGCTCGCCCGACTTCGGAACCAAGGGCGTGCTCGATCGCTTCGGACAGATCACGCCCAAGGTGCTGTTCGCCGCGGACGGCTACTTCTATGCCGGCAAGCAATTCGATTCGCTCGAGCGCGTGCGCGGCATTCTCGATGCGATCCCCGAGATCGAGCGGGCGGTGATCATTCCGTACGCGGACTCCGACGCCACGTTGATCGCCGATCGACGAGTCGTCTCGTGGAGTGCGTTTCATGCCCGCCATCTGCGCAACCCCGATGGCGACGGACCCGGGCTCGCCTTCGCCCAACTGCCCTTCGATCACCCCCTGTACGTCATGTACTCCTCGGGAACCACGGGCTTGCCCAAATGCCTCGTTCACAGCGCCGGCGGCACCTTGCTCCAGCACCTCAAGGAGCTCGTGCTGCACACAGACTTGGGGCCCGACGACCGCATCTTCTATTTCACGACCTGCGGCTGGATGATGTGGAACTGGCTGGTATCCAGCCTGGCCACGGGTGCCACCGTGGTGCTCTACGACGGCGCGCCGACGAAGCCGGATGAAACAGTGTTGTGGGAGCTGGCCGAGGCTGAGCGTCTGACGGTCTTCGGCACCAGCGCCAAATATCTTGCCCTCTGCGAGAAGATCCTGGGCAAGGACGTAGACGACGGCGGAGCAGCACCGGAAGCGGCCCAAGCACTGGGCGAACGCTTCGATCTGTCGCCACTGCGGACCATCCTCTCTACCGGCTCCCCCTTGGCGCCCGAGAGCTTTGAGTTCGTCTACCGAGAGATCAAGCGCGACCTCTGCTTGTCGTCGATCAGCGGGGGCACAGACATCATCTCGTGCTTCGCCCTCGGCAACCCGATTCTTCCCGTCTACCGTGGCGAGCTGCAGTGCCGGGGTCTGGGACTTGCCGTCGAGGTCTGGGACGAGGAGGGCGAGCCCGTGATCGGCGAGGCTGGTGAGCTGGTTTGCACCCAAGCCTTCCCGTCGATGCCCATCGGTTTCTGGGGAGACGACGACGGCAGCCGCTATCACGCAGCCTATTTTGATCAGTTCCCCGGCGTCTGGACGCATGGCGACTGGGTCGAGCAGACGCCGCGCGGCGGGCTGATCATCCACGGCCGCTCCGACGCGACGCTCAACCCCGGCGGCGTTCGGATCGGGACGGCGGAGATCTATCGCCAGGTCGAGCAACTCGAAGAGGTCCTCGAGAGCCTGGTCATCGGCCAGCAACTCAACGACGACGTCCGGGTCGTTCTCTTCGTGCGCCTGCGCGAAGATGCGACGCTCGACGACGCGCTGGAAGCGCGCATTCGCGACCAGATCAAGCGTGGAGCGTCTCCGCATCACGTACCGCGCAAGATCATCGCGGCACCCGATCTGCCACGCACCATCTCTGGCAAGCTCACCGAGCTCGCGGTGCGCAATGTGGTCCACGGCCGTAGCGTCAAGAATCGCGACGCCCTGGCCAACCCCGAAGCCCTCGACTTCTTCCGCGACCTGCCCGCGCTCCGCACCTGATCGGGAGCGATTGGCCCCGCGATCGGTACCGCCGAGC
This sequence comes from uncultured bacterium, assembly GCA_937948815.1. Taxonomy (GTDB): domain Bacteria; phylum Acidobacteriota; class Thermoanaerobaculia; order Multivoradales; family J023; genus J023. The sequence continues at coordinate 31,522 of CALFAM010000095.1, read as the reverse complement.
ATCTTGTTCGGCGTCTCTGCTAGGCTATGTCGTTCTGGTGGCATGTGAGGATTGTCACTCGCACCAGACCCACCAGCTGAAACGTCATGCGCCGCCTACTGCCATCGTTCGCACTTGCCGCAGCACTCGCGGCTGCCCCAGCCTGGGCCCAAACGGGTGTCGACGTGACGCGACCGCTGATGTCGCCTCAGGCCGACGGCGCGATTTTGGCGCTGGACGACGTTCCGCGCTACGAGGTCCCGGCGCCCGAGATCGACCGCGTGCTGTTCGAGAGCCATCGCTGGGAAGGCCTCGGCATGCCCGCGCGCTATGCAGCACCCCACGAGGTGTCGATCACGCCGTGGAATCATGGCGTCTGGGAGCGCCTCGGCCGTGATGAACGCGGGCGCGAGCAGCGCATCTGGCGCATGCGTGTCCGCTCACCCGGCGCCCGATCCCTGAATCTCGGCTTCGCACATTTCCGGCTCCCTCCCGGCGCAAGGCTCTATGTTTTCGGGGTGGCCGACGGTAGCGAGATCGGTCCTTTCACCTGGAACGACATCGACCGTCACGGCGAGCTGTGGACACCACCTCTCGCCGTCGACGACATTCTGCTTGCCTTGGTGGTGCCCGCCATCCGCCAACACGAGGTCGGACTGGAGCTGCGGACGATCAATCATGGCTACGCGGGCTTCGGTGAGCCGTCGCCCAAATCGGGCTCCTGCAACGTCGACCTCGGCTGCTCGGAGGCTGAAGGCTGGCAGCAACATGCGCGGTCCGTCGGCCTGATCTCGGTCGCCGGTGCGTACTACTGCACCGCCTTCCTGGTGAACAATACGGCTCAGGACGGCAGACCGTTGTTGCTCACCGCGCGCCACTGCGGTGTCCGCGCGGGCAACGCCGCCTCCGTGGTGGTGCTGTGGAATCACGAGGCACCAGGCTGTCGATCCGATGACGGCACGCAGGGCGCAGCTGGCGAGCGGGTTACGCCGCAGAAGGGTGCGCTTCGCCGTTTCCAATCCGGTGCTCGCTGGCTGGCGGACGACCCCGTCTCGGACTTCACTCTCCTCGAGCTCGACGACCCGATCGACCCAGCCCTGGGCCTCTACCTCGCCGGCTGGGACCGGCGGGAGCGAAGCCCGAGCTCGAGCGTGGTGATTCACCACCCAAATACCGACGCCAAGCGCATCACGATTGACCGCGACCCGGCGAGCATCACCTCACACTTGGGCTCCCAAGGTCCGGGTAACAGCAGTCATTTGCGCATCGGTGGCTGGGAGCTGGGTACGACCGAAGGTGGCTCCTCGGGCTCTCCCCTGTTCAACCAGGACGGGCGGGTCGTGGGACTCCTTCACGGCGGCCTGGCCGCCTGTGGCAACGACGAGCCAGACTGGTTCGGGCGCCTCGGCGCGGCGTGGGAAGGTGGCGGCTCACCGACCTCGCGCCTGCGCGACTGGCTCGACCCGATCGGCACCGGCATCCCCATTCTCGACGGCCAGATCCTCGACAATCCGGGACAGCAGTCTCGACCCGAGCGTCGCGCGCGCGTCACCACCGCCTCGCCGTGATCCAGTCGGCCCCTGATCTCGTCGACGGTTTCTGACAGTCCATCCTGATTCCGGTAGCATCGGCGTCCCGTGTTTCGATTCATCGCCTCCGGGCTTCTCGTCGTGGTCTCGCTGCTGGCGCTCTTCGCGTCGGTCGCCGACTGGCTCGATCTGGCGCCTCGAGCGGGTGCCGTGCTCTCTCTTCGGCTCGTTCTGGCCGGACTCGTTGCCTGGCGCCTTGCTCTGGGCACCTGGCTGCTCGAAGCCATGGGCCTGATCGCCATCTTTCTCCTGATTCGCGGCCGCGGCGGGGCCTGGTGGCTCGACGGTGTGGTGGCCGGCTGCCTGGCCTGGATCTTCCGCGGCCCCATGCTGGTGATCACCATCGTGGTGGCCACCGGCCAGCCCCAGGGCCCCTGGTGGCGGATGTCGCTTGCGTGGCTGATGATCTACGTCTGCTGCGGTATTGCGCTGACCATTCTCGCTGCACGCAGCGGCCTGGCCAAGCGCGGTGATCCGCAACCAGCGTACGCGTCGGCCGAGAGCGGCAGGGTAGACTGATCGCTCGGTTCGCGCGCAGCGGGCCGGAAAGCGCGCTGGAGTACCCGTGCGGATTGCTGCGGTAGGCACTGCCTTCCCTCCCCACTACTACGAGCAAGAGCGCTTGCTGGGCGCGCTCGAGACGCTGTGGTCGGCGCGCCACGTCAACCACGACCGTCTGCGCCGCTTGCACGCCAACGTCCTGGTTGGCGGACGCCACCTGGCGCTACCCATCGAGTCCTATTCCGATCTCACCACCTGGGGACAGGCGAACGATGCGTGGATTCGGGTCGCGTTGGAGGTCGGCGAGGCTGCCGTTCGTGACGTGCTCGCTCGCACCGAGCTCGAACCCGACGGCATCGACCTGATTCTCTCCACTTCGGTGACCGGGATTGCCACGCCGTCCCTCGACGCGCGGTTGATGAACCGGCTCGCCATGCGGCCCGACACCCGACGCTTGCCGCTTTTCGGCCTCGGGTGTGTGGCCGGCGCCGCCGGCATCGCGCGGGCAGCAGACCACGTGCGTGCCTACCCACGCCACGCCGCGCTCCTGCTCTCGGTCGAGCTTTGCTCCCTGACCGTCCAGCGCGGGGACATCTCGATTCCCAACCTGATCGCCAGCGGCCTCTTCGGCGATGGCGCCGCGGCGGTGATCGTGGTGGGAGACGAGCACCCCTTGGCCACGACGGGCGATGGGCCACGAATTGTCGGTTCGCGATCCGTGTTCTACCCCGACACCGAAGAGGTGATGGGCTGGCGGATCTCCGAAGGCGGTTTTCGCATCGTGCTGTCCGCCGAAGTCCCGAAGATGGTCGAGCAGCACCTGCGGCAGGATGTCGACGCTTTCCTGGCCGAGCACGAGCTCACACGCGACGAGATCAGTACGTGGATCTGCCATCCGGGCGGCCCCAAGGTGCTCGACGCCATGGCCGACGCATTGGCACTTCCGCCCGGCGCTCTCGACCTCACCTGGCGCAGCCTGCGCGAGGTGGGCAATCTCTCGTCGACCTCGGTCTTGCTGGTTCTCGAATCAACCATGCAACAGGCCCGGCCAGCTCCAGGATCGTGGGGCGTCTTGCTGGCCATGGGCCCAGGATTCTGCTCCGAGCTCGTGCTCCTTCAGTGGTGAGGAGATGATGAGCACCCGGACCCAGGACGGCGCGAGGTGAGTGTTCACCTCTATCTCGCACTGGTCGTCTTCGTGGCCATCGAGCGGGTATTCGAGCTACGGCTCGCGCGCCGCAACGCCGCGCGGATGATGGCGCGTGGCGGAGTCGAGGTCGGCGCCGGCCACTACCCGTGGATGGTCACGCTCCACACGCTGTTTCTGATCGCCGGTCCACTCGAGGTCTTCCTGCTCGCGCGCCCCTTCACGCCGCTGATCGGATGGCCCATGCTGGCATTCGTGATTGCAGCCATGGGTTTGCGCTATTGGGCGGTTTCGAGTCTGGGCGACCGGTGGACGACGCGAATCGTATTGGTGCCGGACGAGGCTGTTGTTCGCCGCGGCCCCTATCGCTGGCTTCGACATCCCAACTATCTCGCCGTGATCACCGAGATCGTCGCCCTCCCCTTGGTGCATGGCGCCTGGATCACGGCGCTGGTTGCCTCGACCCTCAATGCGTGGTTGCTGACCGTGCGGATCCGTGCCGAAGAGCGCGCACTCGTCGCCCGTGCCGACTACGGACAAGCATTTTCCGCTGTGCCCCGATTCCTTGCGGCAGGGATCGATCGGCGTGCACGCCAAGAGCCCGACGGCGGTTCTCGATGAGCGCCGGGCCGGAGACGAAGATCGCGGCAAACGTGCTCGAAGCCGTCCGCGCGCTCGCCGCCGAAGAGCTCGACTACCGCGGCCCCCTCGTACTCGAGAGCCGGCTGATCGAGGATCTGGACCTGGACTCCATACGCCTCTTGACCCTCGCAGTGGCAGTCGAGGATCACTTTGGCATCTGCTTGGACGAAGAAGAGGACGCGAGCCTTCACACGGTAGGCGATCTGGTCGCGCTGGTTCGGGCCAAGACGACCGTAGACGGGCCACCCGAAGACGGCACGACCCTGCCCCATGAGGCCGAGCGTGGCTGACACCCTCGGTACCCTGCTTCTGCGCGCGGCGGATCATCCTGAGGCTGGCTTGCGCTTCGTCGACCGACGCGAGCGCGCCAACTTCGTCTCCTGGCAGACCTTTGCCGACCAGGCCCACGAAGTCGCCGCCTCGTTGCACGAGCTGGGCATCGCCGCGGGCGATCGGGTCGCGCTGGTTTACGGGACCCGCCCATCTTTCTTCCGAGCGTTCTTCGGTATCTTGCTGGCAGGTGCGGTGCCCGTACCGCTCTACCCGCCGGTTCGCCTGGGCCGCCTGGGCGAATACCATCAGCGCACGAGTCTCATGCTGCGTGCCGCCGGTTGCCGCGCGGTGCTGGCCCAGGCCAACGTGCGGCGCCTGCTGGGCGAGACGGTAGCGGCTGCTCGGCCCGCGCTGGGCTGCCACACACTCGAGGCCCTTCCGACACCAGGCCGTCGAGCAGATGCGATCGCGCCACCAACCGACGCCAGCGAGCTGGCCCTGATTCAGTTCTCTTCTGGAACCACCTCGGATCCAAAGCCCGTCGCCCTCAGCCACCGCGCGCTGCTCGCCCAAGTGCGCGCGCTCGACGATTCCTGGCGCGACCCGGACAATCCACCGACTGGCGTGAGCTGGCTGCCGCTCTACCACGACATGGGGCTGATCGGCTGTATCCTGCCGGCCCTCGAGCTGCCGAGCGTGATGACCCTCTTGCCGCCTGAGGCCTTCGTGGCGCGCCCGGCCCTCTGGCTGCGGACCCTTTCGCGGTACCGGGCGGACATCTCTGTGGCGCCGAACTTCGCCTATGCGCTCTGTCTGGAGAAGATCCGCGACGAGGATCTCGAAGGGGTCGATCTAGCGGCCTGGCGGCTCGCACTGTGTGGCGCGGAGCCGGTGTCTCCCGCCGTGCTCGAGCGATTTCGCGAGCGCTTCGCACGCTGGGGCTTCCCGCCCGAGGCGCTGACACCGGTCTACGGACTTTCGGAAGCCTCTTTGGCCGTCACATTCGGCGACCTCGGCAAGCCCTTCGCCGCCACCCGCTGGGCACGCGGCCCGCTGACTCAGGGACGGGCAGAGGCCGCAGCACCCGAAGATGACGCTGTGACGCTCGCGTCGGTCGGCAAGCCCCTTCCGGGATTCGGCATCCGAATCTTGGGACCGGATGGAGCTCCACTGCCGCCGCAACGGGTCGGCCGGCTTTCCGTTCGCGGCCCATCGCTGATGGATGGCTACTTCGAACGAGCGGACGCAACCGCCGCCGTCTTGCAAGACGGTTGGCTCGACACTGGTGATCTCGGATTCATCGACCAGCATGGCGAGCTCTATCTCACCGGGCGGGCCAAGGATGTGCTCATCCTTCGCGGCCGGAATCACGACCCTGCCGAGGTCGAGCACGCGGCATCGGCGGTCCCAGGCGTGCGTGCGGGTTGCGCAGTCGCGGTATCGACCCGTGACGATCGCGCAGCGACCGAAACGCTCGTGGTGATGGTCGAGCACGACCGGCAAGCCCGGCCGGAGCAGATCGGGTCGCTTTCCGACCACGTTGCCAAGGCCGTGCTCGCCGCGACCGGTTTGGCAATCGGGACGGTGGTCATCCTTGCTCCGGGCACGCTGCCACGCACGTCGTCCGGAAAACTTCGGCGCGGCGACGCCCTCAACCGCTACCAAGGGGGCACGTTGACGCCGCCAGGCGCTGTCAACGCGCTGACCGTGGGTGCGGCCATGGTGCGGTCGGCCCGCGCCTTCAGACGCGCGACGCGCGCCAAGGAGCCCTCTTCATGAAAGCGGCGCGCGCCGATGTCGACGTGGTGGTCGTCGGCGGCGGCCCCGCTGGCCTGGCGGCGGCGCTCGCCGCAAGGCGCGAGGGCGCGCGGGTTGCGGTGCTCGATCGACGACGGCCGCCACTCGACAAGCCGTGTGGAGAAGGTTTGATGCCCGATGGTCTCGACACCCTCGAGCGATTGGGCGTGGATCTCGGAGGTTGCCGGTGCCATCCGCTCACCGGCATCTGCTACATCGATGGCGAGGTGGTGGCGTCAGCCCCGTTCCCTGGGCGCCCTGGCGCAGGAATCCGACGCCTGGACCTCCACCAGGCCCTGGTGCATGCCGCCGAGCGCGCAGGTGTCGATCTACGTTGGGGTGTCGCGGTCGATGGACTGCTTCCTTCGAGCGACTCCTCGTCCCGCGGCGCCCCATTCCATGGAGTGCGGACGGCGGCAGGCGACGTCAGGGCGCAGTTCATCATCGCCGCGGACGGCTTGCGCTCGGCCTTGCGGGCCGAAGCCGGACTGGCCGGGCGGCCCGAACCGCGATCACGGCAGCGCTTCGGTGTGCGACGCCATCTCCGCGTGGCGCCTTGGCGCGACGAAGTGGAGGTCTACTGGGCGGATCGATGCGAAGCCTACGTCACTCCGGTAGCGGCGGACGAGATCGGCATCGCTTTCCTCTGGCACGGAAAGGCGAGCGGCTGGAACGATCTCCTCGCGAGGGTCCCAGCGCTCGAGGCACGCATTGCCGGCGCTCCGACCGTCTCACGCGACGCTGGCTGCGGCCCTCTCGGCCAGCGCACCCGAGGTGTGGTCCGGGGCAACCTGGCGCTCGCTGGCGACGCAGCGGGATACGTCGACGCGATCACTGGCGAAGGCCTGGCGCACGCATTCCACCAGGCCGAGGCCCTGGGCTCCGCCCTCGGCCGAGGGTCCCTGCGTGGCTATCCACGCGATCACCGCTCGATCTGTTCATGGCCGGATCGGATGACCCGCATGATCCTGGCCCTCGAGCGGCGCCCCGCGCTGCGAAGACGCTTCATGCGCGCCCTTGCTGCCAGACCCGAGGTATTCGGTCGCCTACTCGCGGTCCACACCCGTGCGCTCTCCCCCGTACGCGCCGTGGTCCCGGCCATGCGGCTGCTCATGGGCAGCGTCACGGGCTGATGGTTGCCTCGCTATCCTCCTGAAGACGCTTCCGGTTCGCGACAAGCCTCGACGAGCTCGAGACGCTTCATGGTTTCCCGGGTCGGTACTTCGACTGGGGTCTTGCCTTCTTCGAGGAGGCGAAGGTAGGCCTCGGCTGCCTTCGCTTCGGGCGCGGCGAGCATCCATGCTTCGGCCTCACGGCATCGCAGCCAGTCGCCGCGGTGGTCGGCCTCGCGCATGATGCGGGCGGTTTCGGCTGCGTCACGTGCGGCGTGCGCGTTGATCGCTCGATTCGCCACCCATGCTGTCAGCACCAGCACGAGCACCACGATCGGGAGGCGCAGATCGGCAGGATTCACGCGGGTCTTCATCGATAGGCTCTTCCGGAGCGCGTACCGGATCGGATTGGAAGGCTAACGAGACAAGGTTCGAATGAACAAGACCCTTGTCATGGCGCCATATGCTCCTGTATCATCCAGGTGCACAAGACATTTCATGGAGAAGCACTGCGAAAGAATCGCAGTGCTTTTTTTTGTTGGCCTTAGGCCGACTCGGGGAGGGTGCAGAGCGGGAATGCCATTCGCCTATTGCGATGTCTCAGGGGCATTCCTTCATCGTGGATCAACCTTCGACATAGGCACGCAGATGATCGGGGGCCTGCGGCTTGGTGAGCAGGCTCACCACGATGAAGACCGGCACATTGACCATCAGGCCCCAGAACCCTTCGTGCATTCCCGGAATGGGTGACCATTCCGGATTCAGCAGGAAAACGACGTTGGTCGAGAGGCCCGCGAGCAAGCCAGCCAGGGCGCCGGCACCGGTGGCGCGGGGCCAGTAGAAAGCTGCGACCGCAAGCGGGAAGATCTGCGCGACGCCACCGTAGGCTGCGAGAAGCAGGGCTACGATCGATACCTTCGAAGCCACGGCAAAGTAGTAGGCGATCCCGGCCAACACGACAACGCCAATGCGAATCCAAGTGCGCTCGCGCCGATCATCGCGCGCCGCAGGGTCGCCGAGCTGAGCGATCCCATCGCGCACGGCAATGGACGCCGCGCCATGGAGCAAGGCGTCACCGCTGGACATCGACGCAGCCAGCGCGCCTGCGCATACCAGGCCGACCAGCACGGACGGTAGCTCCACCCGGGTCAGGAGGAGCGGCAGAATGGTGTCGGGGCGATCGACGGCCGGGAAGGCCAGGATGCCGGCAAAGCCGATCAGCAGGATGGGCACCAAGAAGAGCTGAAAGGTCGGATAGAGCACGACGGTCAGGCGCAAGGCGCGGTCGCTCTTGGCCGCGTAGCTCTTCATGAAGAGGTGCGGCCACATCGAAAAGCCTACCGCCGAGACCAGCACCGCCGAGCTGAACGCCGCCCAGGGCCAGGGATCCCCCGCGGCGTCGAGCCCGGGCGCGGTGAGCAATACTTCCTTGCCCGAGGCCGCGATCTGCTCGAACATGTCTCCGACGCCGCCATAGAGCTTGGTCGGCAGGTAGAGCCCGAGGAACCAGGCCACGATCATCATGAACACGCCCTGGAACGTATTCGTCCAGCCGACGCCCATCACGCCACTGGCGAGCACGTAGGCCACCACCACGCTGTAGGTTGCGGCCGCACCCACCGCGTCGCTGATGCGACCTTCGGTAATCGTCGAGAGAATCAGGCCCGCGCCCTTCATCTGCAAGGTCAGGTAGGGCACGAAGGCGGCGACGCTGGCGACCGCCAGAAGCACCGACAAAGCACGGCTCTGGTAGCGATGCGCGAGCAGCTCAGCCTGGGTTACGAAGCCGAAGCGCACGCCGAGCCGGCGCGCGCGGGGGCCGAGAAAGTAGAACGGCACCATGCCCAAGACGCCGTAGCCAATGATGTAGAAGGCTGCCGCACCCCGTGAATACGCCCATCCAGGCGCACCGAGGAAGGCGAACGACGAGAAGATGGATGCGCCGAGCACGAAGTAGAGCATGAGCGTACCCATGCCGCGGTCCGCGGCCACGTAGCCGGCGACGCTCTTCGTGACCCGCAGGCCGGGGACGATGCCCATGACCAAGGTCACCAGCAGATAGCCGGCGCACACCACGAGCGTTACGAGCCAGGGTTCCATTGGCCTACCCCGCCTCGCCGTCGTGACCGCGAGACGCTGGAGCGGGGTCGTCTTGTCGCAGATCGCTTCGGAAGAGCACCAGGGTATTGACGAACATGGCCATCAACACCGCGATCACCCAGGCAAGTCCGAACGGGAGACCCAAGACCATCGGCTCGATGGTCGCGAAGCGCGGATGGATCGGCCAGATCAAGGCCGATGCAACGAGCACGGTTACCGCGCAGAAGATCACGCGCTGCCGCTTCGCGACGGCGGAAGTCCCTGCACGAAAGATCATCGGCCCAGCCCCCCACGGTGTCGGGCCGGAAAGCCTCGGGTTCGTAGGATCTGTACCCGGCAGATTTCCAGCATCTCCGCGCTGGCCGCGGTTGTCATCTCGCATCATTGTCCTCGCATCGCATGCTTGCCGCGATCCTATCCCGGATAGAATCCGCCTTCCGTTCGAACGAGCGACTCCACGACGCCATGAGCCTGCACGAGATCTCCGCAACCCTCGCCGATGCTGTACGCAACCTGCGCTTCAGCGACCCGGTGGCGCACGCTTACTTTCCGCTCGACTACGCGCGGGCGGTTCACGATGCCTACCTTTCTCGCTGGGGCAAGGGTCCGAAAGAGGCGCTATTCCTGGGCATGAACCCCGGCCCTTGGGGCATGGCCCAGACCGGGATTCCGTTCGGTGCGGTCGACATGGTGCGCGACTGGCTCGATCTCGGCGGGCAGTCCGTGGGCCGCCCAGACGACGAACATCCCAAGCGACCGGTCACGGGCTTTGCCTGCCCACGCCGGGAGGTCAGCGGCGCCCGGCTGTGGGGTTGGGCGCGCGACACGTTCGACACGCCCGAGCGCTTCTTCGAGCGCTTCTTCGTCGGCAACTACATTCCGATTCTCTTCCTCGACGAAGGGGCCCGCAATGTGACGCCGGACAAGCTGCCGGCCAAAGAGCAACGCGCGCTGACCACCCCCTGCGATCAGGCGCTCTTCGACCTCGCCGCCGAGCTCGGTGTGAAGATGGTGATCGGGGTGGGCGCCTATGCCGCCCGCCAGGCCAAACGTGTATTCGCCGAAAGCTCGATCGAGGTCGCTCAGATCCTCCATCCGAGCCCCGCCAGCCCGGCCGCCAACCGAGGCTGGGCAGCCGCCGCCACCGGTCAGCTTCGCGACCTCGGCATCGCGCTCGACTGACCCCACGCGGCGATCAGGCCGGGCGCCGGCCATCCGGGCCGAGCAGAACCGCCAGCCAGCGAAGCCCCTTGCTGTTCTCGAACAGGATTTTCAGCATCATCGTGAGCGGCACGGAGAGCAGCATACCGACCGGCCCCCAGACCCAACCCCAGAAGACCAGCGACATGAACACCACGAGCGCCGAAAGACCGAACTTGCGACCCATCAGATGCGGCTCGGCGAAATTTCCCAGTACCGCGTTGACGACCAGGTAGCCGACCGCCACCAGCAGCGCCCGCCCTGGACCTTGGTCGACCAGGGTGAGCAGGACCGCAGGGATCGACGCAATGATCGACCCCAAGCTCGGGATGTAGTTGAGCAAGAAGGCCACCAGGCCCCAGAGCAGCGCGTAGTCGACCCCGAGCAACCAGACCCACAGCGTGATGATGGCCCCGGTCGCCAGGCTGATCAGGGTCTTGATGCCGAGGTAGATCTGGATCTCCTCGCGCGCTTTGTACAAGCGCCCGACCGGATCCTCGCCCCAGCGAAAGGCCCGCTGCAGCTTGTTCGGCAGGCCGGGCGCCTCGCTAAGGATGAAGATCATCATCAGCACGACGATCAAGAAATAGGAGACCAGCGAAGCGACCCGACGCAGGGTTCCTGCAATCAGCTCTACCGCGGCGCCGAGGTTCAGGCGCGCGGCGCGCGGCGCCGGCTGTGCGGCCCCATTCTCGGCCGTGCCTGTAGCGGAACCCGTGGCCGACTCTCGGCGCGACCCGGTGACCGGATCGGCAAGGGGATCGACGGGATCGCCAGCCGGAGCCGCGAGCGGCCCGGAGGGTGGCGACTCATCCTCGCTTCCGCTCAGCCAGGCGAGGTCGGCCGTATCGAAGCCGCGTGACTCGAGCCAGGTGATGGCCTCACTCGCCTGACCCTCGAGCGCGGTCTGGTAGCGAGGAAGCGAGCGCGTGAACGAGTTGATCGAGCCGCTCACCAGCGTGACGAGGGCAGCAAAGACCGCCAGGGTCGCGAGCACCGTGGTGAGCACGGCAATCGCCTTGGGGCACCCCCAGTCGAGCAGCCTGCGCAACAGCGGTGAGCAAAGGATCGACAGGAAGATCGCGAGGAAGAGCGGAACCAGCACGGGTCCGGCGGCGCGCATGCCAGCGATGACGACGACGATGCTCGCCGCGTGAAGGAGGAAACGTGCTTCGGAGATTCTGGCGCGCTGATTCATCGACGAACGACCCGGTCCAGCGTACCACTGACGCGCCGGGCGGGCCTCTTCGATTGAGACGAGGCTCGGTCGAACGGACTCAGATAAAGCGACTCCAAATAGATAGAGGCCGGCACCGTGAATGCCGGCCTCCTCATGACGACGTCAACGCAGGTGCGGACGTCGCGAGCGCTACACGGCGAGGTCTTTGAGCGCCTTGAGCACGCGCACCTTCACCAGGCGGCGGGCAGGCTTCGCCGCGAACGTGGTGGGCTCGCCGGTGAACGGGTTGATGCCCTTGCGTGCCTTGGTCGCAGCCTTCTTCTGGACTGTGAACTTGGCCAGGCCAGGCAGGGTGAACACGCCGGCCGCACGCGACTTGAGGTGGCGGTGCATCTGATCCTTCAGGCTGTCGAACACCGCGGCGACCTCTTTCTTGCTCAGGCCGGTGTCTTCGGAAATCTGGGTAAAGAGCTGGGCCTTGGTGAAGGGCTCACGGACTGCGGTCAGCTTTTTCTCACTCATGGGGGATTCTCCACGGACGGCTCGATGACCGTCGGTCAGGCCACCTCGATTCGCACACACCCACGCATCATTCGCTGCGCGCGTGCTCGTCGCTCTTACGACTGGCGAGACGGCTTCGGTTACCGGATATCAGAGTAGCCGTGCGCGTGGGTGTGCGCTGCGGCGCGAGCATTCGACGCCTCAAAAGGCATCAAGCGGCGCGGAGTGTAGCCCCGAGAGCACGATAAATCCAGTGTTTTCTGCCAACCGTGGAGGATTCGCCCTGCAATTCTCGGGCTCCGCGCATGCGTCCGAAATCGCTAGGCTGAGCTGACGGTGCGGAATCGAGCTCAGTTCAATCTAGTTTCATGTGCACGTGCACATATTTTCAGCCCACCAACCAGGCTACGCTTGCTCCCAGCGTGCGTCCGTGGTCGAATCGCTCGCACCGACATCGCAGCAGACTTCGATCCGTGCGCCGCAGGGAGGTTGCCAGAATGAGCGAAGCGATCAGTTTCTCCAAGCAGGTCGATCACCACTTCGATCGGGCGGCAGCCTATACAGGCTATGACCCTGCGCTGCTCGCCCAGATCAAGGCTTGCAACAGCGTCTACGCGATGACGTTCCCGCTCTGCCGCGATGACGGCACGATCGAGGTGGTCGAAGCCTGGCGCGCCGAGCATAGCCAGCACAAGCTACCCACCAAGGGCGGTGTGCGCTACAGCCGGGCCGTGAACGAAGACGAGGTCAAGGCGTTGGCCGCGCTGATGACCTACAAGTGCGCCATCGTCAATGTGCCCTTTGGCGGCGCCAAGGGGGGCGTCAAGATCACGAGGCGCGACTACTCCGAGCGCGAGCTCGAGCGCATTACCCGTCGCTATGCCTACGAGCTGACCCAGAAGAACTTCATCGGCCCGGGCGTCGATGTGCCGGCACCGGACTACGGTACTGGGGCCAAAGAGATGGCCTGGATGTGCGACACCTACACGGCGCTCAGCGAAGGCAAGCTCGACGCCCAGGCGTGCGTGACCGGCAAGCCCCTTGCCCAGGGTGGCGTCCGTGGTCGCACCGAGGCCACGGGGCGAGGCGTGTTCTTGGGGATTCGTGAGGCGTGCGCGATCGCGGAAGACATGAAGCCCCTGGGCCTCGAACCCGGCATTGAGGGCAAGCGCGTCGTGGTCCAGGGATTCGGCAACGTCGGCTGTCACGCCGCCATGTTCCTCGCTGGGTCGGGGGCCAAGATCGTCGGCATCGCGGAGTACGACGGCGCGATCTACCACCCGGATGGTTTCGACCTCGAGGCGATCATGGCCTTCCGGGCAGAACATGAGGGCCGCGTCTTGGCGTTTCCCGACGCCCGAGAGCGCTTCGAGCGGCCGACGGATGTGTTCGGGCTACCGTGCGACATTCTGGTCCCGGCCGCGCTCGAGAACCAGATCACCACCGAGAACGCGGGCAGCATCCAGGCCAAGATCATCGCTGAAGCCGCCAATGGCCCGATCACCGCGCGAGCGTCCGAGTCCCTCGCCGACCGCGGAATCATGATCCTTCCCGACACCTTCCTCAACGCCGGCGGTGTGGTGGTCTCTTACTTCGAGTGGGTAAAGAACCTGGCCCACGTGCGCCATGGACGCTTGCAAAGACGCTGGCAGAGCCACGCGTACACCGACTTGCTCGAGAAGGTCGAGCAGATGACCGACAGTAAGTTCTCGAAGGGCGTCAAGAAGACCTTCACTGAGGGGCCGAGCGAGCTCGACCTCGTCAATTCGGGCCTCGAGGAAACCATGTCGACTGCCTACGAGGAGATTCGCGCCGTACGGCTGCGCCATGGCGATATCGACTATCGGACCGCGGCGTTCATCCTGGCGATCGACAAGATCATGGCCAGCTACCTGGACCTGGGCATCTTTCCCTGAGCTCGGCGGGCGCGATGCGCTTCTTCTCGTCGCTGTCCGCGCCCAACCGAATCGGCTGTCGACGCGCGCCCCAGCTTCCTGGCGTCGGTTCGAAGACGCCAGGAAGCTCGGCACCGCACTGACCGCAGCCACCGTCCGAAGCGAGGCTCCAGGCGGTGAGGTCGTAACCAGCACGGCCGATCAGGAGCGCGCTGCACCGGTGGCAGGTGGTGCTCGCGCTCGACGTCGCACCGACATTGCCCACATAGGCGTAGCGCACCCCGTTGGCGAGGGCGATCGCCCGAGCACGCTCGAGGGTTTCAGGTGGCGTCGGCGAATGCGCGAGCATCTTGTAGTCGGGGTGAAAGGCGGTGAAGTGGATCGGTACGTGGGGGCCGAGCTCCTCGACCACCCAGCGGGTCAAGCGGTCGAGCTCGTGGCGGTCGTCGTTCTCGCCCGGGATCAGCAGCGTCGTGATTTCCAGCCAGACATCGGTCTCGTGCGCCAGATAGCGAAGGGTCTCGAGCACCGGCGCCAGCTCGCCACCGCAGATCTTGCGATAGAACCGCTCAGAGAATGCCTTGAGGTCGACGTTGGCCGCATCCATGGCGGCAAAGAGCTCGGCGCGCGGTTCCGCGCAGATCTCGCCCGCGGTCACGGCGACGGTCTTGATGCCATGCGCTCGGCAGGCCGTGGCGACGTCGACGGCGTACTCGAGAAAGATGACCGGGTCGTTGTAGGTGAAGGCGACGCTCCGACAGCCCGTGCGCAAGGCCGCTGCCGCCAAGCTCTCCGGCGATGCAACGTCTGCCAACGTGTCCATTTCGCGGGACTTCGAGATGTCCCAGTTCTGGCAGAAGCGGCACGCCAGGTTGCAGCCGGCGGTCCCGAACGAGAGGACCGGTGTTCCGGGCAAGAAGTGGTGGAGCGGTTTCTTTTCGATCGGGTCGATGCAGAAGCCACTCGAACGACCATACGTGGTCAAGACCAGGGCATCATCAACCCGAGCGCGAACGAAGCAGAGTCCGCGCTGCCCTTCGCGCAGCCGACAAAAGCGCGGGCAGAGATCACACTGGATGCGGCCGTCGCCGAGCGTGTGCCAATAGCGGCCGGGATGTGCGGGTGGGTCGGTGCTGCCGCGGATCACCGCAGCAGGCCCTTCCATCTTCAATCGAGGTCCCAGGGCCTCACCGGCGGCGTGGCTGCACCACCATCTTCCTCGGCCCGCTTCAGCGCCTCTTCGAACTTGGCCTCCATCAGGCGGTCACGGTCCTTGAGCGCGGAAACTTCGCGTTCGAAGACCTCTGCGGCTCGGTCCTTTCCCGAGTCGAGCCCGGCGAGCAGGGAGTCGAAGCTCTTGCCATCGGCGATTTCGCGCGCCGGCTCCCGGTGAGAGAGAACCTCGCCGGTGTGGATGTCGACCACCAGGTCGGCCGAGCAGCACGGGCAGGTAACTGTCAGGCGTTGTTTGTCTAGGTCGCTCACGAGACGATTCTATCGGCTCGGCCGGACCGGTGGTATCGGTTGTCACACCACGCAAACGCGGAAGCTCATGGTCACGAGAAGCGAGCACGGTAGGATCTCGCCCGTGTACCGCTCCAACTCTGTGTCACCAGCGCTGTCCGGGCCCGGGCGCTTTCGGCTGCTCACGGCGTGTGTGACGCTCGCATCGTCGATCATCATCCTGATGATGGTCGCTTGCCGCGAACAAAAGACGACACTGGCGGTGGTGCTGCCAGAGACCGGCTCGGCCGGTGTCTACGGCACAGCACTGCGAAAAGGCGTGGAGCTGGCGGCAGCGGAGCTTTCGGCAGCCAACAACTCGTCGTTCTCGCTCGCCTTCTACGACTCGGCGAGCGATCCGGCGCGGGCTCGCGATCTGTTGGCCGCGGCTTTCCGCGGCGGCGCCACGGCTGCGATTGGCGGCGTGACTTCGGCCGAAGCGCTCGCCATGGGCCCGGTTGCGGATCAGGCCGCGCGTGTCGTGATCTCACCCACGGCGTCGTCCCCGCGGCTCACCGGTCTCTCGAGCTATCTCTTCCGCCTCTTCCCATCCGACGATCTGGAAGCAAACAGCATCGCCTTTTTCGCCAGCCAGACCCTCGGACTCGAGGAGGTCGCCCTGGTCGCCGACGACCGCGCCTACGGCAGCGGCGTGCGTGACGCGTTTCGCCATGCTTTCGGGAGCTACCTCGGGAAAGTGACCGAGTACCCGCTGACGCTCGAGGGCGACCCTGCCACGGTCGCGGCCACGGTCGCGGAGTCAGCCCCGGAAGCGGTCTTTCTCGCCGCCTATGCCGACACGCTGGCCGTCCTGGTCAGCCACCTGCGCGAAGCTGGATACTTGGGTCGAATTCTCACCACCCATGCCTTCGCAACGTCCGTCGCGCTCGAGAAGGCAGGACCCCATGCTGTCGGCGTCCTCGTGCCACAAACCGCGTTCGCGGTGTCCCAGGACGCAGCCCAGGTCCGTGCGTTCGCCGAAGCCTTTCGCGCCCGCTACGACGCCGAGCCGTCGCTCTTCGCAGCCTATGGCTACGACGCGCTACACCTGCTCGCCGAAGCCGGCTTCGCGACCGGTGGCGACGATCTGAGACGCAGCCTACGGGTTCTGAAAATGGAGGGCGTCACCGGCGCGATCGCATTCGACCGGCAGGGCGACATCGAGCGCCCACCACGGATTCACATCGTCGCCGACGACCTCACCTTGCTCGACTATGAGACCTATCTCGCCGATCAACGCTCCGCGCTCATGACCCGTCTCGAGGCATTGCGCCAGAACGCTGCCGGGCGGGATTGAGTGGGGCGAACCTTCCGATGGGCGACACCACAGTTCGGCTCTGCTAGTCTCTCCTGCTGATTGAGCTCGCCTGGCCACGCAATCTTCCAAAGACGATCCGAATGCTAACCGTTGCCCGCCGGCTTTTCCGCCACCGGACCCTTCTCGCCATCCTCACCGGCCGAGAGCTCACCGCTCGCTACCGGGGGTCGGTCTTCGGCTGGGCATGGTCGCTGGTCAATCCCATTGTGCTGCTGGTGGTGTTCAGCTTCGTGTTCACCGTCGTCTTCGACCCGCGCGATGTCAACGCAAGCCCCTACGGCCTCTTCTTGGTCACCGGCCTCTTTCCCTGGATCTGGCTTCAGAGCTCGCTCCTCGAGGGCAGTGCTTCGCTGCTGGCGAACGGTGGGCTCATTCGCAAGGCCACCTTCCCGTCCGAGCTCTTGGCCGTGGTGCCGACCCTGGCCAATCTCATCCACTTTCTGCTCACGGTGCCGGTGATCGCCATCGCATTCGTGGCTGCACGCGTCTATGGTGCCGACGTGGGTGGTGCATCGGCACTCCTCCTGCCCGTGATCATCTTGATCGAGCTTCCCTTGGTGACCGGGCTGGCACTCGGACTGGGCGCGCTGAATGTCCACTTCAAGGACGTCAAAGATCTGCTCACCAACGTGCTGACCGTGCTTTTCTACACAACGCCCATTCTCTACACCCTGGCTTCGCTCGACGGCCACCCATGGGTCCAGAAGCTCGTGGCGCTCAATCCTTTGTCGCCCTTCGTGCTCGCCTACCAGGACGTGCTTTTCCACGGTGTCGTGCCGCCGCCGTCGGCGTGGCTCGCCATGGCGGCGGTGAGCGCTGCGGGCTGGCTCTGTGGCACCTGGGTCTTCGAACGCTTGCGTGACACGATCGTCGAAGCGGTCTGAGCCTGTCGCCCCCCAATGAACACACCATCTATGCCGGCCATTCGCGTCGAAGGTGTCAGCAAGCGGTTCCGGCGGGCTGCCTCGGGCCAGAAGCTCCGCACGCTCAAGAGCGCGTTGCTGGAGCGGAGCCTGATTCAAGGTCTGCGGCCCGAGGACGCCATTCCGGCGCTGGAAGGCGTCAGCTTCTCGATCGCGCGCGGTGAATCGGTCGGCCTCATCGGCTCCAACGGCTCAGGCAAGTCGACGCTGCTGAAGATCCTTGCCGGCATCCTGCGTCCGACCGAAGGCGAGGTGGTGGTCGACGGCCGCGTAGCCGCCCTGATCGAGCTCGGCGCCGGCTTTCACCCCGAAATCTCGGGGCGCGAGAACGTCTTCATCGGCGGCGCCGTGCTCGGCTTGACCCGCCGCCAGATCGAAGCCCGATTCGACGACATCGTCTCCTTCTCCGGTCTCGAGGCATTCATCGACGAGCCGGTGAAGAATTATTCCTCGGGCATGTACGTCCGACTCGGATTCGCGGTCGCCATTCATACCGATCCGGAAATCCTGCTGGTCGACGAAGTTCTTGCAGTCGGCGACGAAGCCTTCGCCCACAAGTGTCTGCGCCGAATCGAGGAGTTCCTGGCCCGCGGCCGTACGCTGGTGATGGTCAGCCACTCTCTGCCCCTGATCGAGTCGGTCTGCGACCGTGCCATCTGGCTCGAGAAGGGCACGTTGCGCTCGAGCGGCCACCCTCGGCGCGTCGTCGATGCCTACCGGACCGCCGTCGCCGAAGAGGAAGGGCGCAAGCATCAGGAGGCGATCGCCGAGCGCGAGCACGAGGCTGCGCCCAGCGGCGATCCACCACCAGCCGACGCACCCGTGGACCCCGCCGACCAAGCCGAGCCGACGCCGAAAGACGCGCATGCAGCCGACTCGCCGTCGCCGGAAACCGCTGCCACCGAGCAGGACGACGGCCAGGCAGAGGCCACGGTCGAAGACGAAATCGAGGAAGAAGTGCTTCGCTGGGGATCCGGCGCCGCGATCATCGAGCGCCTGAGAATTCTCTGCGAAGGGGAGGAGCGGTACCATCTGCCCTGCGGGGCCGAGGTGTCATTCGAGGTGACCGTCGACGCCAGGCAGCCGCTCGAGGATTTCGTCTTCGGTATCGGCATCTTCACGCCGCGGGGTGTCGAGTGCTGGGGGATCAACACCGACCTCGACGGTTTCCTGTCCGACTCATTGGAGGCCGGCCAGACCCGGGTCGAGATCATCTGCCCACGACTGCGACTGGCTCCAGGTGAGTACCTGGTGGACCTCGCCGTCCATGGCCGCGACGGCACCCCCTACGACTATCGCCGCAAGCTTGCATCCTTTACGATCATCAGCACGCACGATGCTTCCGGAGTAGGCGTCTATGCGCCCGAACACCACTGGCGCTTCTCGCCCGGGATCCAGTGGCGGTCGCCCGGCGCTGCCTCGGGAACTTCTGACGAGGGCGAAGAAATCTAACCCATTGGCGAGATGCCGCAAGAGTTTGAGACAATGGGCCTGGATCGCCCTTGCCCAGGCCGTTGCCGGCTCCAACGCAACACGACCCGAAGGATTTGTCTGATGAGACGACGAACACGCCGCGCCACGCTTTCCATCGCACTCACGCTCGTCGCCAGCCTCCTGCTCCTCGCCGGCTGCAGCAGCGACATCGCCAAGATCGGCGTCGTCGTTCCAGAGACCGGCGACTATCAGAGTTACGGCTCGTCGTTGCGGCGTGGTATCGAGATCGCCGCCGCCGAGTTGCAGGCCGATCCCGATCTGAAAGTGCCGTTCGAGTTGGTCTTCATCGACTCGGAGAGCGACCTCGACAAAGCTGCTGCTGCGCTCGACCAGGTCTACGACACCGGCGCGCCGATTGCCATCGGTGGCGCGACCTCAGGCGAGGCGCTGCGCATGACCGAGGTGGTCGACGCCCGCGGGCGCATTCTGGTCTCGCCGTCGGCGTCGAGCCCCGAGCTCACGGGCGTCTCGAGCAACTTCTACCGCACCTACCCATCCGACTTGCTCGAGGCCAACAAGCTCGCATCCTTCACCTCAGAGCACCTGACGATCGAATCGTTCGCCATCTGGGCGCAGCAGGACGTCTACGGTAAGGGGCTCGAGTCGGTGATCCGGCAAGAGCTCGAGAAGCTCGGTGGAATCACCATCGAAGACACCTTCGAGCTGCCCGAAGAAGCCAGCGATCTTTCGGGAAGTGCCGAGGCGATTCTCGACACGGCGCCCGGCGCGATCTTCATCGCCGGCTACGACATGAACGTCGCCGACGCGATCAAGGCCCTGGACGCAGTCGGATTCGATGGCAAGATCCTGACCACCTCGGCTTTCGCCACGCCAGCCGGTATCGCGCGGGCGGGGAAAGCAGCCAACGGTGTCCTGTTGACCCAGATCGTTTTCGACGTCGACAGTGACCACGCACACGTCAAGCGCTTCGTGGATGCCTACAAGGCGGCCTACGGCGACAAGCCGGACCTCTACGCCGCCCATGGTTACGACACGCTCATGGTGATCATCGCGGCGCTCGAGGGTCGGCCACTGCTCCACGGTGAGATCCAAAAGGGCTTCCGCGGAATCAAAGAATTTCCCGGCGTCACCGGCAGCATTCAATTCGACGAGCGCGGCGACGTCAAGAAGTTCTCCCGCGTCTATCAGATCTCGGAAGACGGTGGCCTGATCAACTACGACGATCTGATCCGCCGGAAGCGCGAAGAGGTCGCCCGCAAGAAGCGTGAGCTTCAGGAAAGGCTGATGAACCTGAGCCGGGAAGGCGGCAACTAGATGGCCGATGCCAAGGCTCCTCAAGAGCTCAACATCAAGATCTCGGATGACGAGCTTCGAGGCCGCTATGCAAACCTGGTGCGGATCTCCCACACCCGGGAGGAGTTCATCCTCGACTTCATCAACATGGTTCCGCCGCAGGCGATGGTGAATGCT
This sequence comes from uncultured bacterium, assembly GCA_937948815.1. Classification (GTDB taxonomy): domain Bacteria; phylum Acidobacteriota; class Thermoanaerobaculia; order Multivoradales; family J023; genus J023. The sequence goes on along the minus strand of CALFAM010000095.1, from coordinate 10,937 downwards.
CGGGTGATCACGAGCCCGGGCCATCTCAAGCGCCTGATCGCGGCACTGACCAAGAATCTCGAGCACTACGAGCGCGCCTTCGGCCCCGTGCCCGAGGTACCCGATCCCAGCGGCGAGTCGCAAGTCAACTAGCTTCTCGCCGTCGGGCGCGACCCGGTCTCGCCCGACCACCCACCCCATCGCGCGGTATCCGCTCGGCCGCCGCTGTGGTAGCGTTTTTCCACGGAGCGTGGGCCTGCTCCGGCAATGTAGCCGCGCCCGCGACGAGGACCCGAAACATGACTGAGAATCCGCTTCGTCTGCGTAAGATCCATCACGTCGAGATGTGGGTAGGCGACGCTCGCCAAGCTGCGTTCTTTTACCGGAATGCCTTCGGATTCGAGCAAATCGCCTATTCCGGGCTCGAGACCGGCTGCCGCGATTCCTGCGCATTCGTTCTCGCCCAAGGCCAGGCGCGCCTGGTCCTCCGCTCACCGCTCGTGCCGGGAACCGAGATCGGCGAGCACATTGCCCGCCACGGCGACGGCGTGAAGGACATCGCGTTCCACGTCAATGACGCCGACACCACGTTCCAGGCGGCGGTCGCAAACGGTGCCGATGCGGTGACCGAGCCCCACGACCTGCGCGACGATCACGGCGCGGTGCGGTGCGCCAGCATCCAGACCTACGGCGAAACCGTGCACTCCATCATCTCGCTCGGCGACTATGACGGCCCCTTCCTGCCCGGCTTTCGGGCACAGCACCTGCCGGGCAACGACGCCGGCCTGCTCCGCTACGACCACATTGTCGGAAACGTCGAGCTTGGCAAGATGGAGCATTGGGCCGAGTGGTACGGCAAAGTGCTCGGTTTCTCGCGCTTTCTCCAATTCTCCGACGAGCAGATCTCGACCGAGTACAGCGCGCTGATGAGCGTCGTGATGTCCGATGGCTCCTACTCGATCAAATTCCCGATCAACGAGCCGGCAGAAGGGCGCAAGAAGAGCCAGATCGAGGAGTATCTCGAGCACTACGGTGGCCCCGGCGTTCAGCATCTGGCCATGCTGACCAAGGACATCGTGAAGACCGTCTCCCACCTGCGGGATCACGGCGTCGAGTTTCTACAGGTCCCGAAGTCTTACTATGAAGAGCTTCCCGGCCGTGTCGGTGAGATCGACGAAGCGATCGAGCCGTTGGCGGAGCTGGGCATCTTGGTCGACCGCGACGAAGAAGGCTACCTCCTCCAGATCTTCACCAATCCAGTGGTCAGCCGGCCGACCATGTTCTTCGAGATCATTCAGCGTAAGGGTAGCAAGGGCTTCGGCGAGGGCAACTTCAAGGCGCTCTTCGAAGCCATCGAGCGCGAGCAATCGCGGCGCGGCAACCTCTAAGTCCGGATCACCGACGGCGGCACTGCGAGGCGACTTCGCGTGCCGCGCGAACCACGGGTAGACCCATGACCTACTACTACAAGCTCGGCGAGTTGCCCCACAAGCGGCACGTCCAGTTTCGCCAGTCCGATGGCTCGCTCTACCACGAGGAGCTGATGGGCATTCACGGGTTCGACGGGATCCAGTCGATCCTCTACCACAAGCGCCCCCCCACACAGGTTCGGGAGGTGGGCGTCGTCGCCCCCGTCGCGCTCGACTACGAGGACCAAGGGCCGCTTCGTCACCGCTCTTTCCGAGGTGGCCAGATCAACTCGGGCGGTGACGCGATCACCTCGCGGGTGCCGATCATGGGCAACAGCGATGTCGTGCTGTCCGTGGCGCGCCCCGACAAGGCGATGGACTACTGGTACCGCTTCGCGCACGGCGACGATGTGCTGTTCATCCACGACGGCAGCGGTGTGCTCGAAACCCAGTTCGGGCTCCTGCGCTACCGCCAGGGCGACTACCTGGTCATCCCGACCGGTGTCATGTGGCGCCTCGTCCCCGATCCGGACGTCGAGCAGCGCATGCTGGTGATCGAGTCCTTCGGCCACATCGAGCCACCGAAGCGGTACCTCAATCGCTACGGCCAGTTCCTCGAGCACTCCCCGTACTGCGAGCGGGACATTCGTCCACCGGACGAGCTGGTGACCTTTGACGAGACGGGCGAGTTCGAGATGCGGGTGAAGGCGCGGAATGTCATTACGCGCTTCGTGTACGACCACCATCCGCTGGATGTCGTCGGATGGGACGGGCACCTTTGGCCGTTTGCCTTCAACATCGAAGATTTCGAGCCGATCACCGGTCGCGTGCACCAGCCGCCACCGGTCCACCAGACCTTCGCCGGCCCCGGGTTCGTGATCTGCTCGTTCGTACCGCGGATGTTCGACTACCACCCGCTGTCGATCCCAGCGCCTTACAACCACTCGAATGTCGACTCGGACGAGGTGCTCTACTACGTCGAGGGTGATTTCATGTCTCGGAAGGGAATCGACCGAGGTGACTTCACGGTCCACCCGAACGGCATTCCTCACGGGCCACATCCGGGTACCTACGAGGGCTCGATCGGCAAGAAATTCACCGAAGAGCTGGCCGTCATGGTCGATACGTTCCGACCCTTGCGTTTGACCCGGCAGGCCCACGAATTCGAGAACGGCGACTACATCTACAGCTGGCTCCCGGACTCGCACGCCTGACGTCGACACGAGGAAGAGCGATGCTGGGAGAACGATGCACGTTTTCCTGATTCACGGCATGGGGCGTTCCCCCATCTCGATGAGCCTCCTCGGGCACCGGCTCGGAAGGGCGGGTCACGACCCGCACTTCTTCGGCTACAGCGTTGCGCTGAGCGCGCTCGATGCGATCGCAGACCGCTTCGCGCAGCAGGTACGCACGACGTTGGACGAACAGGACACGCAGGATGAGGCTTTCGCGGTGATCGGCCACTCGTTGGGCAACGTGATCACGCGCTTGGCGGCGGATCGGCTTCCGGAATCGTTCGCGCGTTTCGTGATGCTGGCGCCGCCCAACCGATCGCCAGCCTTGGCGCAGCGCCTCGCCGAGAACCCGGTGTTTCGGCTGATGACCGGCGATGCCGGGCAGCGCCTGGCGGATGAGGCGTTCTTCCGGGAGCTCGCGGTCCCCACGGTGCCGACGCTGATCATGGCGGGGACGGCAGGTCCGCGAAACGCCCGCCTGCCCCTTGGCCAGGCGACCAATGACGGTGTTGTCAGCCTGGAGGAAAGCCAGCTCGACTCGGTACCGCTGATCACCTTTCCCGCGACCCACACCTTTCTGATGAATCGCCAAGACGTCACCGGTGAAGTGCTTGCCTTCCTGGAAGACGGGGTCCCGGAACACATCGTCCATCGAGCCCAGGATCGACCGGAATCCTCTCCCTGCTAGGATACGCCCCACGTGACCGGAGAAAGCACTGCTCATTCGGAGAGCGATCCACCGAGGTCTTCCCGACGGTCGTCGAGGTCGATGAGCTACACCGCGATCCCATTGGAAGCTGGCCAAGTTGTGTACCGTCGCGGCGACGACGGGGACAACATGTATCTCGTGCAGCGTGGTGCCGTCGAGATGCTCGATGGCGATGATGGCGAGTCCCTGGCCGTCTACGAGCGAGGCGACTTCTTCGGTGAGCGAGCCGTGTTGGAGCGCGTGGTGCGCGCCTACACCATGCGCGCCACCGAGGCGTCACGGCTGATCCGCGTCGATGCCAGCGGCCTGATCCACATGCTGGGCCGCAATCCAGAGATCGCCGTCCGGATGATTCGCAAGCTGGCGCAGCGGCTCTCGACGGCGGAGGCCGCACTCTGCGAGCGTTGGCTCGACAGCGGGGCAGCGGATGAAGGCGTCTCCGACGACACCGTTGGCGCGATGCCGCTCCAAGCCAGGCTGATCTATGCCGGCGACGACAGCAGTTCGGAAGATGCCATCGTCTTCGTCTTGGACGGAGACACGGCAACCGTCGGGCGCACGGATCCACTTTCGGGCATTGCGCCGGACGTCGACCTGACACGGCTGGACCCGCAGTTGACCACGAGCCGTCGCCATGCGTTCATCGAGCACCGCCCGAGCGGCTATGTCATCCTCGAAGTGCGCGCAACGAACGGGACCTTCGTCAACGGCCGTCGCCTGCGGCCCGAAGTTCCGGAGAAGCTGGCCGGTGGCGAGGAGGTCATCTTCGGCGGTGTGGTGATGCGTTTCGAGCTCAGCATTTGATTCGAGCCCTGTGTCTGATTCGAGCTCGATATCCGAAGCGTCAGCGCACGCCAGTCCGCCCAGCGGGTTCGGCACGTACATTGTTTACCGTCAGGCGCGTGACCGAAGGATCCATTCGGCCAACCCCACCCGCGTATGACCCGGCGCCCGCGATTCTGCGATCGCTCACCCCGGCGCCCGCCAAGGAACAAGAATGGAAACTTCAAGCACAGCCGCCGCCCCGGCGCCACCGCAGTTCGAGGGTCCGGCGCCACGGGTCGCCCTTCGGTCTCTGGATACCCTGTGGTTCCAGGTCGCCGGCACCCTCTGCAATTTGGCGTGTAACCACTGCTTCGTCTCCTGCTCTCCGACCAACCACACCCACGAGCACCTACCGCTCTCGCTCGTCGAGCGGTATCTCGCGGAGGCACGGGCCCTCGGCGTCAAGGAGTACTACTTCACCGGAGGCGAGCCCTTCCTCAACCCGGACATGGAAGCGATTCTCGAGGCAACCCTCCAGCAGGGGCCCGCTACCGTGCTGACCAACGGCCTGCTACTCGACCCGAGGCGCTGCCAGCGGCTGGCCGCGATGAGCGAGGACGGGGCATATTCCCTGGACGTTCGCGTTTCGATGGATGGCTACGATGCGGCATCCAACGACCCGATTCGGGGCGAGGGTACCTACGAGCGGATTCTCGCCGGCATCGACAACCTGGTCGTCGCGGGCATCAATCCCGTGGTCACGGTCACCGAAGTGAACGTCGAGAACGGCAGCACGGAAGGGCGCCAACGGTTCCTCGAGCTGCTCAAGGAGCGGGGAGTCTCGAAGCCTCGCCTGAAGATCTTGCCGGTCTTCCAGATCGGTGCCGAAGCAGAACGCAGCGGCGCCTACGAGAGCTGGCAGCATCTGCAGCACGGCCAGGTTCCCGAGGAGAGCTGGGACCATCTTCAGTGCTCGACCTGCCGGATGGTCACGGATCAGGGTGTGTGGGTCTGCCCCATTCTGGTCAATGAGCCGGACGGACGAATGGGCGAATCCCTGGCAGATACCCTCGACGCCTTCCCGCTCAGCCACCCCGCCTGCTGGACCTGCCACGCGTTCGGAGTCAGCTGCAAGACATGAGCAACCGTATCCCCGAAGATCCCGCGATCAAGAAGGCACGCGCCCAGGCCAAGCTCGCCGCTCATCGCGGCATGGCCACCTGGGGCGAGAAGCTGGTGCCCCTGGGCACCTTCCGGGCAGCTGCCCAGGAGGTCGGGCGTGAGCTCGCCGAGGCCGAGCGCGTAGCCGAGATCCGTGCGCACCGTGAGCCGATCGCTGAGATGGCGGTGACCGAAGGACCGTTCGATCGCATTGCTGTGTTCGGCGGTGTCTACAACAACCGCTTCGCACTCGAGGCGTTGTTGGAGGATGCGCGCAAGCGTGGCGCCGACGCACTCTATTGCCTCGGCGATCTCGGTGGCTTCGGGCCCAGCCCGGAGGCGGTCTGGCCGCTGCTCGAGTCCGCGGATGTCCGAACGATTCAGGGCAACTACGAGCAGTCCCTGTCATCTGGTCGCGAGGATTGCAATTGCGGGTATACCGACCCTCGCGACAATCACTACGCCGGCATCTCCTACCAGTACACAGCCGAGCGCTGCTCGCCGGAATTCAAACGCTGGATGGGCGAGCTTCCCCAGCACCGCCGGGTGACGGTTGGTGGGCGAAACCTGCTGATGGTGCATGGTTCGCCTCGGCGGGTGAACGAGTTCCTCTTTGACTCGTCCTCCCCTGACGCCTTCCTCGAGGTGCTGCTCGACCAGTACCGCGCGGACGCAATCCTCTGTACGCATACCGGCATCGCATGGCATCGGCGTCTGCCCTCCGGCCGCGATGTCGTGAATGTCGGCGTGATCGGGCGCCCGGGTAACGACGGCCGAACCGAAGTTTGGTACACGGTTCTGGCTGCGCAGACAACGGGAAATCTCGCCGTCGAGATCGTGCCACTCGCGTATGATCACCAGGCGTTGGCCGCAGAGATGCGAAGCGAAGGGCTGCCCGAGCCCTTCGTGGAAACCGTGCTCACCGGGTGGTGGACCACTTGCCTGGAGATCTTGCCGGCGCGCGAGCGCGCAGCGTCTCGATACTGACGACCAGGACCGGCACCGATGCCCAAGAATCTTTTTCGCCCGGACCCCGGCTTTGCCCGCGGGCCCGGATTCGCGCACGGCGAGGTACCCGCGGTCGGCGTCTTGATGGCGATCCTCGGAACCCCTGACGCCCCGACGCCATCCGCCGTCCGCCGCTACTTGCGACAGTTTCTCGGCGACCCTCGTGTGATCGAGGTATCTCGCCCCGTCTGGTGGTTGATCCTGAACCTCTTCGTGCTGCCCTTCCGGCCCAAGAAGTCGGCGGCGCTCTACGCTTCCGTGTGGACGGATGAGGGGTCACCCCTGCTGGTGATCAGCCGCAAGCAACAGGCTGCGGTCGCGAAGGAGCTCGAGGCCCGCTACGGCACCTCTGTGCACGTGGCCCTGGGCGCGACCTACGGCAATCCTTCGATGCGCTCCGCACTCGACGAGCTGCTCTCCAAGGGTTGCCGGCGCATCCTGCTGCTGCCGATGTTCTCGCACTACTCTTCGACGTCGACCGGCGCTGCCTACGACGCTTTGGCCCGAGAGCTGGCAACGCTCCGCTGGCTGCCCGAGCTGCGTACCGTCTGCCAATTCCATGACGACCCGTCGTACATTGATGCCCTTGCCGCCAGCGTGCGAGAGCGCTGGCAGGCCGAGGGCGAGCCGGACATGCTGGTGATGTCCTTCCACGGTGTGCCCCAACGCTACCTGGAGAATGGCGACCCCTACCACTGCCAATGCCAGAAGACGGGCCGGCTGCTGGCCGAGGCACTCGGCCTTGCCGACGAACGCTGGCAGGTCACGTTCCAGTCCCTGTTCGGCAAAGAGGAGTGGATCAAGCCCTATACCGATGAGACCCTGCAAGCGATGGCCCGGTCAGGCATTCGCAAAGTGGATGTCATCTGCCCGGGCTTTGCCGCCGACTGCCTGGAGACGCTGGAAGAGATCGAGGAGGAGAACCGACACCTCTTTCTCGACGCGGGGGGCGAGCAATTCCGCTACATTCCGGCGCTCAATGACCGCCCGGACCACATCGCGGCACTCTGCGGAGTCATCGATCGCAACCTCGGTGGCTGGACCGTCTCGCCCGAGACATACGACCAGCAGGCGATCGAAGCCGAGGCCGAGGCGTCGCGCACACGGGGCGAGGCGCTCCGCACCTGCCCCGCGCACGCCGATGGCGGCTACGGCGCGGACACCTCAGATCCGAGATAGGTCGGCAGGTCGCTGACGCTGGGCAGACAAGCGAGGGGGCCCCATGGCTCGAGCTCTTGCCTGCCGTGCGACCCGGTGAGCACGCCGACCGAGGCGACCTCAGCGCGATGCGCCATCTCGAGGTCGTAGGTCGTATCGCCGATCATCAACGCCTCGGAAGGTGACTTTCCCTGGCTCGCGATCACATCGAGCAGCATCTGCGGATGCGGCTTGGGCTCCGCGTCATCTGCGGTCCGGGTGACGGCAAAGTGCGGCTCCAGATCGGTTGCCGCGAGATCTCGCATCAGGCCGGGTCGGCCGCGTCCCGTCGCAATGGCGAGGACATGACCACGCTTCGCCAATGCCTGTAGAGTCTCACGGACGCCATCGTAGAGCTTGACGTTGTAGCGGTAGGTGCCGAGCCACAGCTCGCGGTACTGGGCCATGATGCGCCCACGAGCGACCGGGTCGTTGGGCGGCAGGACCCGTTCGGCAACCTCCGCCAGGCCGAGGCCAATGGCCGAACGGATCGCCTGAGCATCCGGAGCAGGCATGCCCGCTTCGTCGAATGCATGGAGGGCGCAGGTGACCATATTGCCAATCGAGTCCATCAGGGTTCCATCCCAGTCGAAGACGATCAGCGGATAGGCGGTTGGCGAAAAGTCTTTCATGGGCTCACGGCGTCGATTCGATCGGGTGGGTCGGCAGCGCGCATTTGCGGTGCGTAGCGTATCGGTTGGCGGCCTCGTGACGAAGACCAAGGTGCTATGGAAGTCCTGTCGAGCAGAAACCTGATGATCTGGCTGCACGCGCCAATTGACAAGCGCGCGCAAGGGCGCCTAGACTTCCTGCCCCGACGATTTCATAGAGGTGTCGGGTGAAGACCGTTCCTCGGTAGCTCAATGGTAGAGCAATCGGCTGTTAACCGATTGGTTGGGGGTTCAAGTCCCTCCCGAGGAGCCATTTTCCCCTTCGAGTACGCTGAGCGGCGGCCGGTCTGAGAACCTACGAAGGCCGGGGCTAGCGGGGAAGTTCAGCGACTTGCGAGCATCGACAGCACGAAGCGTTCTGGTCACGGCGGTCGCCCTATTGCTCTGCGGCGATGCGCTCGACGCTGCTCGCCGTTTCCCCAACATCTTGGTGATCGCCGTCGACACTCTGCGTTCGGATCGCCTGTCGGCCTATGGGTACGAGCGCGAGACCTCCCCGAACATCGATGCGTTGATGGCGAGCGGCGCGCGCTATACCGAGATGCGCGTCGTCGAGCCGCTGACGGCACCATCGATGGTGTCGTTCTTCACGTCCCTGCATCCCCATGAGCATGGCGCGACCCGCAATGGTCTGAGTATGCGATCGGGGCTACCTTCTCTCGGCAAGGTTCTGAGCCGGCGCGGGTACGAAACCGCTGCGTTCGTCGGCAATTGGACGCTGAGACGGAATATGTCGGGGCTCGAGGAGCACTTCGAGCACTACCAAGAGGTCTTCAACCGCAAGCGCTACTTCGGCCTCTTCAATGCCGAGGCCACTGCTGACGACCTGACAGCCGGGACCCTCGACTGGATTTCCGAGCAACGCGAAAGACAGCCTGCCACACCGATTTTTGCTTGGGCCCACTACGCCGAGCCCCACGCACCCTATCGGCTGCACGCCGAACATCTCGAGCAGCTCGGCCTCAAAGGCGTCGGCGAGGTTGGGCGTTCGGGACGCTACGACACTGAAGTCGCCTTTGTCGACGCGGCGATCGGCGACCTGCTCGAAGGGGTCCGCGAGCAGATCCAAGACGAAGAGCTTCTGGTGCTCTTCGTTTCAGACCACGGTGAGAGCCTCGGCGAGCATGGCTACTGGGGCCACGGCCGGCATCTCTACGAAGTAACCCTGCATATTCCGTTCAGTGCCACCTGGCCGGGCCGAATCAAGGCGGAGCTGCAGGTCGATGACCTGGCCTCGAGCCTGGACCTGGCTCCCACCGTCCTCGGCCTGATCGGCCTACCCATTCCCGAGACATTTCAGGGCCACGATTGGTCGGCCACCCTGCGCGGCGAGCAACCCGAGACTTCCGGCCCGACGCAGACGTTCCACCAGGCGCACAAGGGTGCGACCCGTGGCGGTGATGACAGCCGTCGAAAGGGTCTCCTGGAAGCGGCCATCGTGGCCCTTGGCCACAAAGAGATCACATCGGTTCGTGGCGGCAACAATCAGCGTTTGGCGTTCTCACTCCCAGATGACCCTGGGGAGCTCGCCAGCACGGTGCCCAAAGACAGCCCGCTATCCGAGGATCTCACCGCCTGGCTGGAGCTCGTTCGGGCCGGCCTCCTGGCGTCGGACGAGCTGCCGGGTGCAGATCTCGATCCCGAAGCGATCGAGCGCCTCAAGGCCCTCGGCTACCTCGACCACTAGCCCTTCTTGCGGGCCACAAGCCCGGGACCAGCCTCACGCCGCGCGTTCGGCAGCCGGCGCCTCGACCATCCGAAGCTCTTCCTCTACCGATTCCGCGAGGCGCAGATCGAGCAGCTCGAGCGCATCCCTCGCACCGGCGAGCTTTTCGCGGGCCGTTTCGTGGTTGCCGGCCAGGCGAGCGATCGTGCCTTCGAGCCAGGTGGCGCGGGCCAGCATCACGGGGTCGTCGACATCGTCGTAAAGCCCTTTCGCGCGCTGGAGCACAGCACGGGCCAGAACCAGCGTACCCAGCTGACTCAGAAAGAGCGCCAGGTTGTGAACCGCGCACAGGGTGAGGCGTGGGTTGGCTTCGGGATCAATACAAGAGAGGCCCTGTACGAGCGAAAGCACAGCACTCTCCATTTCCTTGCGCTTTCCGCAATAAAATCCACGGCGAATCAGTGCGATGCCGCGATCGTGGCTATCAGCCATGGGGGGTCCTTTCGCGACCACGAGGCGTCCGTCCGGTGGCCGGGCAGCATGCCTCGGCCAGGTTTTGAGCGTACTGAGAAATAGTACGAGGCCTCGGTAGTGGGCGCGTCAACGATCTGCCTCGACTTCGTCGATAACGTAAGCAAAGATGCGACTAAATTGGTCAAAAATGCTGCTCTTTTCAGTAATCTTATCCGTATCCTGGAAGTGTTTCGGCAATCTGACTAGTCAATTTGCCTGAGGGGCGGTAAGGTCTCTCCTATGCAGACGCCTCCTTCCGCGGGGGAAGGTGTGCGCACTGCCGATAAGGAGCCATGGAAATGACGCGTCAGACTCTCAAAAAAGCGATCGCCGTAGCCCTCTTGAGCAGCCTCCTTCTTCTTGCTGCTCCAGCTATGGCAAATGACAACGAAGCCTACGAAGGTTCGAGGGTGTGGAACGCGATTAGCGAGTCCGTCGATGCCTTCATCCAGCACCTTCTCAGCCTAATGCCTGAGCCGACGCCTGAGGCTAAGGACGGGTCCGAGCCAGATCCAGGCCAGCCCCAACCAGATGGTTGCAGCGTCCACATTGAACCGGTTGGTTGTAAAGACTGACGTCGGAACGGGAAGAGCTGCGCACAGAATCAAGATTCGTGCGTCGACC
>CALFAM010000094.1 GCA_937948815.1 uncultured bacterium | reverse complement strand
GCCCAGCCGTTCGACGCGCACGCGCACGACAACGCCTGGCGCTAGGCCGTCAAGCACGAAACGCCCGTCCGCGCGGGTCCAGGCTGCTGGCTGCACCACAGCCCGCGCGGCCATCGGACTGGCGATCACCCGCGCATCCGCGATCGGCCTCCCGGCCCGATCGACCACCCTGCCATAGCGCGGGCTGGCCGGCACAAGGTCCACCTCCGCCGCGCGCGCCTCGATCGCTGCATAGCCACGCGCCGCGACCAGCCAGGCCTGCGCGGGGCCAGGGCCACGGAAGCGTCCCTCTTCATTGCTCCGCACGCCGGCACCGAAACCAGCGACCCAGGCATCGGGCACGGCCCGCCCGCGCGATCGGTCGACGGCCCGCGCCGTCACCGGAGACGCAGCACCGCTCGTTTGCGCGGCATCGGCTGATGCAACGTGCCAGAACGACGCTACGGTCGCGCCCCCGAGATCCGGCAGGGCAACATCACGCACCACGGGAAAAGCACGGCTGACTCGAACCGGCTGGTGCCCCGCGGCGCGGAGGCGATAGACCCCAGGCCCCGGCACCAGCAGGCGGTAGCGACCCGCCGCATCGGTCGTGCCCACAGGCGCGCGCTGCCCGAGGATGCTGATCCGAACGCCGGCGCGCGGCACACCCGTGCGATCGACGACGCGGCCGGTGACCCAGAAGGGTTCAGGTGACTCCCCCACACCGGTCGGTCGCGCGAGCGCATCGATCGCACCGAGGCCTACGAGCACCACCAGGACGACCACCACGGGACCCGACGGGCGTACCCGCCAACGTTCGATCATGGTCAGCTACCGGTGCACTGGTCGTTGTCGAGGTAGGCGGTGCACAGGTTGCGGCTGCCGATCTCGATCCAGCAGCAGTCGAATTTCGGCGGCAGGAGGAACGGAAGGTCCGACCAGCAGGTCTCCACGTCGATCACCTGAGTGCGAAGCTCGTCCGGAGCGTTACAGCTGCTCGTGTCTTCCCACCGAATGTCCGCTTCGACGTCGAAGTCCCAGTGCCCGAACGGCAGCAGGCTGCTGTGCGCGTCGATGTGGCAGACCGAGGCGTCGTTGGTTGGCTGGTAGGTGGCGTTCTCACTATCGCAGGCATCACCGGAGCCGTCGCCATCGCAATCGGCCTGGCTGCTGTTGGCGACCGAAGGGCAGTTGTCGCCCGAGCCGACACCATCACAGTCCCAGTCCGAAACGTTGTAGGTCCCCCACGCCTGACAGGTGATGGTCGACCCGGACTCCGGGTCAGTGCAGCTTTGGGTGCGACACGAGCTCGGCGTGCATTCGGCATTGCACACCGTCGGCGCGGCCTGCGCCAGGGCGGCAAAGACAGTCATGAGAGCGAGGGCAACGAGAATCGAACGACAGGTCATGGCGGGCTCCTCCGAGTGGCCGGTCGGGCCGGCAGGTGATCTTCGACACGTCGGCTCGGCTGGCGAACGCATCGGAGATCGGATGCAACCAATTCCGCCGAGGATCGGTGGCGGGCAGGCCGCGGCTTCCACCGAAACGCGGGAATCCGCGGCCCTTTGGATCAGTTGCTGGAAGTTGGGTCGCGCTCGGCGAGCTGGGCACGGAAGGGCGCAAGGCGCGCATCTCCCGCGCCGTAGAACTGCTCGAGACGTGCAAACGCCTCCTGTCGATCGCGCGCTCGCCCCTTCGCCTTCAGCCGTGCAAAGCTCGATACCAAGAGCGATTCTGCTTCGTCCGTGCGGCCGGCGCTGGCCAAGGTCGCGCCCACGACGCCATCGGCAAGGGCGACGAATGGGTGATCGTCACCGAGGCGCGCTCGCCAGGGAGGCAGCAGTGCACGGAGCGCGAAGCCGGCCACCCCGTTGCCGGCCGCGAGATCAGCCTCGGCAATGCGACACTCGACGTAGAGCGCCCGTGGATGCTCACGACCGACCGTCGCTTCGATCACGCCGAGCGCCTGCCGATAGGTGTCAGCCGATCGGGCATGGTCGCCGCCCGCGCCGAGGATGCCGGCGAGGTTGGCGAGGCTGGGAACGAGGGACGGGCTGTCAGTACCGAGGGCACTGCGCTGGATGTCGAGCGCCCGTGCCAGGGCGGTCTCGGCCGCCTCGAGCTCGCCGGATCGTCCGAGCACTGCGCCGAGGCTCTGCAGCATGGGAACCTGTCTCAGGTGCCCGTCGCCGAGGGTGGCGCGGGAAAGATCGAGGGCCTCTCGGTAGCGATCGGCAGCTTCGCGGTCCCGACCGTGGTAGCCGTCGATCACCGCCTGGGTGGCCAGGGCATCAGCGAGCAAGGTCGCGTCATCACCCGGTCGCGCCGGGCCTGATCGTGCCAGACCTGATCGTGCCAGACCAAGGGCTTCGGCGGCGGGTGCCTCGGCGCGATCGAAGTCGCCCTCGATGCACAGCACCCTGGCCTGCGCGATCAGCGACCGCGCCAGCGCCGCGTCACCGCCTGCGGCCGACGATTGGCGGCGCTGGATCGCGATCGCCTCGCGCGCGGCCTCGCCGGCTGCAGGCTCGCCGAGCTCGGCAAGAACCGTCGCGAGCACGGTCAATGTTTCACCCACGTCCTGGTGGCCCATTCCTTCGGTCTCTCGCCGAATCGCGAGGGCCGTCTCGAGGTGCGCGCGAGCCTGCTGCATGTCGCCGAGATGCGCGGCGATCTCACCGAGCGTGTGCAACGTCTCGGCGTGCATCGTTGGCGCGTTGCCGAGCCGTTGATCGATCAGCGGCCCACTGCGTGCCAGCACGGCTTCGAGGGTGGTGCCACGATCACCGCCGGCCATCGGATCGACGTTGCGCAAGAGGTCGAGCAGGAGGCCGAGCAAGGATGCCTTCTCGTCACGTTCCACGCGAGCCCGATCGCGTTCTTGCTCCAAGCGCACGGACTGGATGCCGAGGGCCATCACGAAGCTGAGCAACCCGACCAGCACGACGCCCACGAACGCTGCAAGACGCCGGTGACGCTGGAGAAGACGCGCGGTCCGATAGCGCCAGGTGCCCCGTCGCGCCAGCACCGGCAGCCTTTCTTGGTGTCGCCGGATGTCGTCGGCCAATCGGTCGGCGGCGTGGTACCGATCGTTCGGCGCGCTGCGCAAGGTCTTGAGGACGATGGCGTCGAGGTCGCCGACCAGGCGGCGGCGGAGAACGTCCGGCAAGGTGCCACGCGCCTCGGCGATCATCACAGGACCGGTCGGTATGCGGTTCGACTCTTCGAGCACGATCGTGCTCGGCGCGCGCGGCTCGCTGTCGGCCATCCGACGTCGAATCTCCGCAGCATCGAGGCCGGTGAAACGGCGCGGCAAGTGTCCTGTCAAGAGCAGGTAGAGCAGGACACCGAGGGAGTAGATGTCGCTCGCGGTGGTGATCGGCCCCCCACGAATCTGTTCCGGGCTCGCGTAGTGCGGGGTCAGGATGCGTTGCCAAGTCGAGGTCGGCTGGCTCTCGATGTCGAAGAGATCAGGATTGAGCAACTTCGCAATGCCGAAGTCCAGCAGCTTGGGTATGCCGTCAGCCGTCACCAGGATGTTCGAGGGCTTGAGATCCCGATGAACCACCAGGTTCCCATGCGCGTGGGCCACCGCATCGCAAACCGAGCGAAAGAGATCGAGCCGTGCGTCGACGCCGAGCTGGTGATCGTCGCAGTAGCGATCGATCGGAACGCCTTCGATGAACTCCATCGCCAGGTAGGGCGCGCCGTCCGCCGTGGCGCCGCCATCGAAGACCTTGGCAATGTTCGGATGGTCGAGGCCGGCGAGCACCTGGCGCTCGACCCGCAGCCGCGACTCGAGGTGCTCGTCACGCAGATCGGCACGCACCACTTTGATCGCGACCCGCCGGCGAAAGCTCGCATCGTCGCGCTGGGCCAGATAGACCGTGCCTGTGCCGCCGCGTCCGATCTCGCGGGCGATTCGGTAGGGGCCGATCCGCACGGGCGGACGTGCCGAGGCCTCGGGAGCCGACGCCGCCTCCCGTGCCGGACTGATCGGATCCGCCAGGAATTCGCCAGCCTCGCGATCGGCCAAGAGCAGCTGTTTCACCGCCTGAGCCAAACGCTCGTCACCACCGGCGTGGCGGTCGACGAAGCCCTCACGCTCGGCCACCGGCTGCGCCAGGGCACGATCGAACAAGTCACGCGCACCGAGCCAGCGCTCGCCGGCCGACTCAGACATCGACCGGTTCCGCGCAGAGGTAGCGGAACAGCCAGGCGCGGGCCATCCGCCAACGGCGGGTCACGGTCGCGGAGGAGATGCCGAGAATCGCCGCGATCTCTTCGCGATCGATGCCCCCGAAGTAGCGAAGCTCCACGATCTGCGCCTGCTCGGGATCGACCCTGGCCAGCTCCACGAGCGCTTCGTCGAGCGCCAGGACATCCCGCGGCGCGGCGACCGGGGCATCCCGGAGCTCGTCGAGCGGAACCTGCTGGGTCCCGCCACCACGCTTGCGGTAGGCACGGTGGCGAGCATGGTCGACCAGGATGCGACGCATGATGCGGGCAGCCAGCGTGAAGAAGTGCGCGCGGTCGTTCCAGCGGACGCGATCCTGACGCAGCAGGCGCAAGTAGGCCTCGTGGACCAGGGCGCGCGTCTCGAGGGTCAGGTCCTCGCGCTCGTGCTTCAGGAAGCTCGCCGCGAGCCGGCGAAGGCGGTCATAGACCAGCGGCATGAGCCGATCGAGTGCATCGGCATCGCCATCGCTCCAGGCACGCAAGAGAGACGTGATGTCGGTCGAGCCCTGGCCGACCGACGCCAGCATCTGGTTGACGTTGTGCGGACGGTAGCCCGGAGACAGGGTCACTTCGGCGCGAGACCGCCCCCGCTCGGCGTTCGGTTCGAGCCGCGAGCTCAGCGCAGCCCCTCGATGCAGTCGTTGAAGGAGTTGCTCGCCTTGTCGGCTTCCGAAATGCAGCAAACGATCCCCGAGTTCTCGGGCGGTCCACCGTCTGCCGACATCCACCAGTCGACGCAAATCCCTTCGACCACCTCGTATTTGCTGCCGCAGAAGGCCTGCGCCGCCGTGTCCGGTGAGTCACGCCACTCGCCTTCCGATTGGTCCGGCAGAGACAGCAGGCGCCCGGGCAAGGCCAGGGCCGTGATCACAACGGCAAGGGCGAGGACGGCGGTGAAAGATCCGACGAAGCGTCGTGCGTTCATGGCGCGTTTCTCCAAGGGTAGGTGTTCTCGATGCTCCGCTACGCGGGAACCCTCCCCAGATTGGATCAACAACGCACAGATTCTCTCATGCGTCGGCGGTCGGCCCTTTTGATCGCCCCCCGATCACCTCGCACGAGCGTCACCATCGCCCGAGCTTCTGCCCGCGTCGCGGTCAGATTTTCGAGCGCGACGCGAATAGGAGCGTTACACGACCCTCCGCTTCACCATGCTCCGAGCCTTCGGCCTTTCGAGGTCGCCGAGGCGGTGGGATTGCCACGCCAACGAACAAGGAGACTGCCATGTCCCGAGCTTCGACCAGCGCATCGCGTCGAATTCTGATCACCTTCTCATGGCTGCTCGCAGCAGCCACGTTGCTGCCAACGACCGTGCACGCGCAAAGCGTCTTCTTCTCCTGGGTTCCGTCCAACATGGACGTCTTGCCCGGCGAGCAGATTGCGCTCACCAACGGTCAGATCACCGTGCCGGGCCCGTCCCTCCAGCTCTTCATCACGGATACCAACACCGGCGACTTCAATCCGAATCAGCAGGTTCTCTGGCCACCGATCAACTTCGGCCCGGGTACGCCTGCCGGCAACCCCAAGCTGGTCTCGGGTGGCACGGACGTCTGGATGAGCGCTTCGATTCCGACGAACGCCACAGCCGGCCAATCGGCTTGCGTTCACATGGTGGTACGCCAGACGCCGTCGCAGATCGTCACACCAGTCCGCACTGTGTGCTTCAATGTCGTGGCTCCGGACGAACGCTGCGCCATCGACTGGGACACGCAGTTCTGCATACTCCAACAAGCAACGACCGTGCCGATCACGGTCTGCAACGATTCGAGTATCAGCGCTAATTTCGACATCTCGATCCAGCCCGAGTTGGGCCAAGGCGGCATTCCCGGTGCAGGCATTCACTGCAACGTCGACGGTCCGCCCGGCTTCACCTTCCTCGACCCGGTACCCGTCTTCGTTGCGGGCAACGACTGCAGTGTGGTCGACGTCAAGGTCGATCGCCCAGTGGGCTTCAACCAGGCGCTCCTGACGAGTTGCTTCGAAGCCACGATCACCAACCAGACCGCGGAGAGCACCAGCACGTGCCGAGGCTCGGTGCAGGATCGACGCGACATCTGTTCGGTGATCATCGATGATCCGTGGGGCTACAGCACCCTCACCGTCGGCGAGCGGGTGCCGTTCGACGTCGAGCTGACCAACACCGGATTCGAGGGCTCCGTGCTGCCGTATCGCGTCACGCCCTACCGGCGGACGGGCGAGCTGGACGCCATGATTCCCAACGAAGCCATGCAACTCGACGATGCCAAGCCCGGCACGTCGATCAAAGGAACCATCGAGCTGCCGCCTGGCAGCCAGGGGACGATCTCCTTCGAGGCAACCTACCGCGAGCAGCTCCCCTGGGATCTGACCGACATCGTGATCGAGACGGATGCCAATGGCGACGGCTATTGGGAACCCTTGATCTCCGCGGGCGTGCGTCCCGCCCTGCCCGAGTGCGCAGGAAATCCGGAGCTCGGCGACCGCGATCGTGATGGATTCTGCGGCGATCTCGACTGCAACGACGACGACCCGGACGTCGGGCCGGCGAGCTGCCGTCCGCGCAGGAAGTAGCCGGAAACCAAACGGCCCCCGAGGACTCCTCGGGGGCCACCCATGCAGACGGCTCGCGTTTCAGCCGACGCGTGACTTGGGACCGATCAGGGCGTGACGTCCGACCAGGCGCTGGTGTCGCCCGACTCGAAGCCGTCGGCGAAGAACGCCGTGGCGACGGTTCGTCCGACGATCCCCGTGCCGGAGCCATCCTGACCGGTCGAATCCCAAACCACCATCGTGCGCCCGGTCGCGCCAACGGCCACGAACGGACGAATCTGGGTGCCCGCCGAGGTCGTGTTGACCACCAGCTCGGGACATGTCTGGTTGCCGGCACTGTCGAAGCGGCTGATGATGATTCCCGGACCGGAGCCATCCTGCGCCACCGACTCCCAGACGATCAGCGCCTGGCCGGCGGCGTCCAGGTCGACCCGCGGGCGCTCTTGCATGCCACCCGCGAAGCTGTCGATCTGGAACCGATCGCCCAGGGCCACCCCCGCGCTGTCGTAAAAACGCGCGAAGAGGGCGAGGTCGCCGGGCTCTTCGGCGTCGTCCTCCCACACCACCACGAAGCTGCCATCGGGCGCGACCGCGACGTCGGGGTCGAATCGGCCACCCGATGTGGCTGCCGCGTCGATCGTGAACTCGGGGCCGAGCGACAGACCGTCGACGTCGTAGCGGCGGCCCGCGATGATGTCGTCCGTATCGTCTCCGCTCTCCCACACCACCACGAAGTTGCCCGCGGCATCGGCATCCACGGCAACGTCCTCTTGGTCGAAGCCGGTGATCTGGTTGACCGCGAACTCATCGCCCAGGGCCACGGCGTCGACGCTGAAGCGCCGGCCGCGGACATCCTCACCGCTCGGCCCTGCCGCATCGATCTCCCAGAGAACGACGAAGCCCTGGTCCGCGACCATGGCAACGACCGCGTCGTTCTGATCGCCGGCCGTGATCTGGTTGACCAGGAACTCGCCGCCGACCGCCATGCCCAGGGCATCGAAGCGCTGTCCGTAGATGCCGCGCTGGTCGCCATCCTGGTCCGCGCCGCTGTCCCAGACCACGACGATCGATCCGTCCGCCGCCACGGCTACGTGCGGATCGTGCTGATTGCCCTCGGTGGTGGTATTGACCATGACCTCATCGCCCAAGGGCGCGCCGAGCGCGTCGAAACGCCGCATGGCCACGGCGTCGCCACTGCCATCCAGACCGGACGTCTCCCAGACCACGACGAATCCGCCCTGCGGATCGGCCGCCACGACAGCAAAGTCCTGGTCGGAGGTCGTGTGGGTGTTGATTGCGATTTCGCTGCGGAGCGTCGAAAGCGTTGCGTGGGCGGCTCCGGTGAGCGACACGAGCCCACTGACGAGACAGAGAAGCGTCAAGGCACGGTGCATGATCAGTTTCGTCCTATTCTGGGTGGTCGGGCGAATTCCCGCAGACATCCCCTTGACCCTACTTGCGCAGGAATCGTAAGAAACGACTCATTGGGCGAGAAGAGATTCGCAGCCGCCACAAAGCAAACCCTGATCCACAGTGGAGTCGGCCGCCGAGTCGGGCGCGAGCTGAGTCGATCAGGCGTTGTTCATCATCGAGTGTCCGAGGCCGGGTCGACCGCGAGCCGGGAGCAAGGCGGCGTGGTCTCCTTCATCGGTTGCGGCCGCTCTTCGGTGTGCAAGATGTCAGCGATGGTCGATTCGCCCAGCATCTCCTCCACCCGCTGCAAGGCACGATCGAGCCGAGCGTGCATGCCGCATAGACGCTCTCCGTGGCTCTCGAGACCGAGCGGACAGCCTCGAATACGCCGAATCGGGTCGACAGCGTTGACCACGTCGAGCACGGTGATCTCTTCGGGTGGCCTGCGCAAGGTGAAGCCACCACCGACGCCCCTCCGAGAAGACACCAGGCCGGCCCGCGACAGCTCTTGGAGAACTTTCGAAAGATAACTCGCCGGAACCTGTGTGCCGACCGCAATGTGACGGACGCCGAGAGGCTGGTGATCTTCTCGGTCGGCGAGCCAGACAACGGCCCGGAGCGCGTATTCAGCAGTCTGAGAAAACATGGCTGGAAGCTCGAATCGACTCGCAGCACACGCTCGTTGGGCGTGTGGAACGCCAATGATATTCAAATCGGACCTTGACGTCCAATAAGCACACCCGTAAACTGGATAAAGTTGTCCACTATCCAAGATCGTCGAGAGGAGCCATCCGATGCGCCTTCGAGCCCTTCTCCTGCTGACCGTCTGTCCGCTGCTCACCGGCTGTGAGCCGCCTGGCGCGAGCCTATCTACCGCCCACGCCGCGGAGGCCGGCACCCAGGAAGCTTCGAGCGCACTCGAACACTTGAGCCCACTCGCCTGGACGGGCAACCAGTGGCGCGATTCTTGTGCGGGCGTTCGCACGTCGTACAACCGGGAATCAGATCTCACCGACAGTGACCTGACTCTGGTGCCCGGCGACCCGCTTTGGCTCGACTTCATTTACTGGGCGCTCAACAACAAGATCGCCGAGCATCAAGTCGAGCAGTACGGTGGAACCGGCTGGGATGGACCGCAAGGGGGTGTGATCTTCTACTGGGCCCCTGGCTCGCACTGGGAGCGCAATACGCTCGCGAGCTTCGGATTCACCATCGGTCATGTCATCGGCGAGCACCGGTGGCAGGACACCATGTTCCCGGACTTCTTCGAGCGCTACGGGGGCGTATACGGGATCAACGTCAAAGACCGGCTGGTCGAAATCGACCCTGGCTCACCGGCTCCCTGGGTCGAGTTCCTCGAACACATTGGTGGTGCCTCGAGCCCCTACTATCGCTATCTCTTCCATCAGGAAGCCATTGTCGACGCTCAAACCGAGAGCATTCACTTGCTCGGCGGGCAGGGCGTCGCATTCACCTATTCCTTCGAGCGCTACTACCACGAGCTGCGCGAAGTACTGACCGACTGCCGGGCGGTCGACTTCTTCAAGATGTACGACATGTTCGGTCACGGCTTCGCTTCTGAAGGAAATTGGGGTGGTCAGAATCCGCCTCCCACGTCCCTCGCCGCGATTCGCTACCTCGAGGCCGGCGACGCGCCGGAGCCACGAGAGCGTTACGAGCCCAACCCACCGCCGGTCGCCGTGCCGGCCGACCTACCCGAAGCCGAGGCGATGGAGCGCGGCAAGGCGGTCTACCTGGCGCAATGTGCGGTATGCCACGGCATTCAGGGCGATGGCGAGGGCCTGATGGCGGCCGGCTTCGATATCCGACCACGCGACTTCACCAATGGCATCTTCAAGTTTCGATCGACCGCGAACAACGCGTTTCCACGCATTGAGGACATCGAGCGAATCGTGCGCCTGGGTGTGCCCGGAACGACCATGCCAGCCTGGGGACAGTTCTTGGACCATGGTCAGATCGCCGACGTCTCACGCTACCTCGTCGCCTTGTCACCACGGTTCACCGAAGCCTGGCGGGCCGGCAAGGTTCCGGCAGCAATCGAGATTCCGGACCCACCCTCCGATTTGGCGGCACTGGCCTCCTCAGGCGGGCAGGTCTACACCGCCATGGGTTGTGCGCTATGCCACGGCCCTACCGGACAGGGAGATGGACCTTCTGCCGCGACGCTCGAGGACAGCTGGGGCTTCCCCATCCGGGCAACGAGTCTGAGTAACAAATGGGTATTCCGCAACGGCCACACGCCAGAAGATGTCTACCGCACGCTGATGACCGGCCTTGCTGGCACGCCCATGCCGTCTTACGAAAGCGCTCTAGCCGAGGAACGTGATCGCTGGAGCCTGGTGGCCTACGTCCTGTCCCTGGCACCTGAGAATCGCCCTGTCATTCGTCTTGCCGACTTCGCGACCGAACGCAAGACACGCATCGGTTCCGACGGACAGGTACTGCCTCGGGAATCGTCCAAATGAACACCGTGAAGAAGCGTCTTGCCCTGCGATCCCTGCTCGGGCTGCCTCTGTTTCTCGCCCTCGCTGCGATCACTACGTCCGGTGCCCGGGAGCCTCAAGAGCCACCTCCGGCCGACGCCTGCAAGCTCGAGCGGGTAGGGGGTTCTGGCAACCCATGCCATTGCTCCCATCGCATCGAGCCCTGACAGCACGCCTGGGCGATCGGGTGCGAGGCGTCATCCAGTTGGCAGACGGTGCTCAGCGAAGCGCTCCCGGAGGGTGCGCTTCTGAATCTTGCCGGTAGCGGTGTGGGGAATCTCGTCGACCACCACGACCTGGTCAGGCATCCACCACGAGGCGATCTTGCCTTCGAGAAAGGCCAGAATCGACGCCTCGGTCGGCTGGCTCCCCGGCGTGGCCACGACGATCAGTAGCGGCCGCTCGTCCCACTTGGGGTGGGCGATGCCGATCACGGCTGCTTCGGCAACGTCAGGATGGCCCATCGCCAGGTTCTCGATCTCGATCGACGAAATCCACTCGCCACCGGACTTGATCACGTCCTTCGAGCGATCCGTGATCTGCATGAAGCCTTGGGCGTCGATGGTCGCCACGTCACCTGTCGGCATCCAGCCATCTGCATCGAGGATCGACTCCGGGCGCTTGAAGTAGGCCTTGGCCACGGCCGGGCCACGCACCAGGAGGTGGCCATAGGTTTCGCCGTCGCGGGGCAGCTCGGCGCCCTCGTCGTCCGTGATCTTCATCTCGACGGTGAAGGGCGCCCGCCCCTGCTTGCATTTGTGGGCGATGTCTTCACCGAGCGCGGCGCGGTCACGACCTGGCTTGGGTGCGTGCAGGGTTCCGAGCGGCGACATCTCGGTCATCCCCCACGCGTGCGCCACCTCGACGCCAAAATCGCGTTCGAAGCGCTCGATCATCATCGGCGGGCAGGCGGCGCCGCCGATCACGACCTTGCGCAGGTGCGGGAGCTTCTTGCCGTGCTCGTCAAGGTAGGCGAGCAGCGCCATCCAAACCGTCGGAACCGCCGCGGTGATCGAAACCTGTTCCTCGTCGAGCAACGCATAGATGCTCGCGCCATCCATCTGCGCGCCCGGCAAGACCAGCTTGCCGCCTGCCGCGGGTACGGCGAAGACCAGGCCCCAGGCATTGGCGTGGAACATCGGAACGACCGGCATGACGGCATCGACCGCACGCACGCCGAGTACGTCTGTCTGGTTGACCGCCAAGGTATGCAGCACGTTGGAGCGATGCGAATAGAGCACACCCTTGGGGTTGCCCGTGGTCCCCGAGGTGTAGCACAGCCCCGCGGCTGTCTGCTCGTCGAAGGTCTTCCACGCGAAGTCTTCATCGAACGATGCCAGCCACGTCTCATAGGCTTCGACCTCGAGCGGCGCACCCGATTCGGTGTCGACCCGGGCGGGCAGGTTCGCCTCGTCCGTCAGCACGAAGATGCGTTCCAAAGTCTTCAGCCGATCGCGAATCGCCGCGATGACGCCGACGAAGGACGCGTCCACGAAGAGCACGCGGTCCTCGGCGTGGTTGATGATGTAGACCAACTGATCGGCGAACAGCCGTGGATTCAGGGTATGGCAAACCGCGCCGATACCCATCGTGCCGTACCAGAGCTCGAGATGGCGGTCCGTGTTCCACGCCATGGTTGCCACGCGGTCGCCTTCTCGAATGCCCAGGGCGTCCAGCGCCTTGGCCACCCTGCGCGATCGCGCGTGGAGCGTCCGCAGCGTGTTCCGCCGGATCTCGCCCTCGACGCCGCGGGTGACCACTACCTGGTCGCCATGTTCTCGTGCGGCGTGATCGAGAAGGCTCGGCACCACCAATGACCAATCTTGCATCATGCCCTTCATTCGACTTGCTCCCTCGTCGTCAGCTTCCCATGCTAGCCCGAACGTCTCACCGGATTCGTCACGAGAGGGCACATGCGCTTGGAGATACAAGGCACCCACCTTCGCAACGACACAGGCGTACCCGAGGTACGTCGCGGAGCAAGAAGATGGACAACGCCGTAGATCCAGTCACGTGGGTTCTCGGAGTAGAAAGCGGGCGAGAAGGTCGAGCTAGCCCCTCCAAGTGGGTATCGCCTGGCCAATCGAGCATCGTCGATCGAGCCCTTCCCAAGGCCCTCGGGAAACGTCATCCGATTCGGTAAGGTTGATTGTAATGAAAGCCTGACATTCTCACCCCAGTGGCCGGCTAATGCAGGATGTGTCGGGCGAGCGCGGCATACCGGCCACTGCCCCCTCTCTCTCAGTTTGTTGTACGCGTACCCCGGATTCAGGGGGTGCGCGCGCTTGTGTGCACACTGTCCTATGCTTCTGGACGATTTTCCTAGGCTCCGATACGCTCCTCTCTCTACACCGACAAATTGCTCGCCCCGACGAGCTCGGAGAGCCTTCCCGATGCCCTGGAACAAGCACCAAAGATTATCGCCCCGGCCGTTTTTCGCGACTCGATCGCTAGCCATTATTTTCTTCTCGGCACTGGCACTGACGGCGGGCACTGCAACCTTCTCCCAGACGCCACTCACGGCATTCGGTGACAGCATCACCGCCGGCTTTGGTGATCGGAGCGTCAATTGCGACGTACCCAGCACCCACGCGGGCTATCCACCGCGTCTCCAAGCGCTCCTCGCCGACCGCGGGCTCGCCGTCGACATTCAGATCTCCGGCGTTTGCGGTGAGTTCTCGGAAGCGGGTGTTACGCGACTGGATAGCGTCTTGCCGACGATCCCCGTGGTCTCCTCGACCCGTGGCATCGTCATCTTGATGTCCGGAACGAACGACTTTGAGAACGGTGTCGGCATCGAGACCGTCCTGTTCAACCTCCGGGCCATGGCTCGCAAGGTCGAGCGCGTCAATGCCATCCCTATGTATTCCTCCGTACTCCCGCGCATTACGCCCGCGGGCACGGCCGACAACATCTTGGAGGAAGAGCTCGCCCGACGCCTGCAGGGCATCGCGGCACAAGAGGGGATTCAGTTCGCCAACCCGTTCACCTTTTTCTCGAGCGTGCCAGGCATTTTCGGGTCCCACTACTTCGACCGCATCCATCCCAATGTCATTGGCTACGACCTGCTGGCCGAGGCCTTTGAAATCCCGACGGTGCGTGCCCTCGATGACGTTCGCGCGCTGCGCAACGGCACCGGCTCGTTCTGCACGAACGAGGGGCCTTGTCGCGCCGGTGAGGGCGATTGCGATGGCGACGCCGAATGCGAAACGGGCTTGGTGTGCACCAATGACGCCGGTGCCCGATTCGGATTCGACGCCCGCATCGACATCTGCTTGCTGCCAGATGGCACGGTCGGCGGGGGCGAGACCTGCCCGGCGGTGCTCGGCAACGGCGACTTCTGTACGGCCTGCGGCCCCTGCGCCGAGGGTGAAGGCGACTGCGACTCCGACGCCGAATGCGGCGCCGGACTGGTCTGCACGAACGATGCTGGTGCGCGCTTCGGCTTCAGCGCCAATATCGACGTTTGCCTACGCCCCGGCACAGGCGACGGTGGCGGTGGCGACGGCGGTTGTTCGGCCACCCTCGGCAGCGGCACCTTCTGCTCTGCTTGTGGCGTCTGTGCCGAAGGAGAGGGCGACTGCGATTCCGACGACGAATGCATGCCCGGGCTCGTGTGCACGGACAACGTCGGCGCACAGTTTGGATTCAACCCCAATATCGACGTCTGCCTGCCCACGGGTGGCGGCGGGGGCGGCGACGGTGGCGGCGGTGACGGTGGTGGTGGCGACGGTGGCGGCGACGGGGGTGGCGGTGGATGCACAGCGACCCTCGGGAGCGGCACCTTCTGCTCCGTCTGCGGTGTCTGCGCCGAAGGCGAGGGCGACTGCGATTCCGACGACGAATGCATGCCGGGGCTGGTCTGCACCGACAACGTCGGCGCACAGTTCGGCTTCAACCCCACCATCGACGTCTGCCTGCCTTCGGATGGCGGCGGGGGCGGCGGATGCACAGCGACCCTCGGAAGCGGCACTTTCTGCTCGGCATGCGGCCCCTGTGCCGACGGCGAGGGCGACTGCGATTCCGATGCCGAGTGCCAGCCAGGCCTCACGTGCACGGACAACGTCGGCGCACAGTTCGGCTTCAACCCCAACATCGACGTCTGCCTGTCCTCGGACGGCGGCGGAGGCGGTACCTGCACCCTGACCAATGGCCGCGGCGCGTTCTGCACGGAATGCGGCCCGTGTGCCGACGGTGAGGGTGACTGCGATTCCGACGCCGAATGCGCGCCCGGGCTGGTGTGCGTCGACAATGTGGGGCCGCAATTCGGATTCGGCCCCAACGTCGACGTCTGCCTGGCGCCACCGAGCTGAGCGCACGGAGCTGCGTTCCGCGGGCCGACGTCCTCGGCCTGGGCTGATCATCCTTGCGGATTCCTGGCCGATTCCCGTCAGGAACCGCGTGGCGCCAGAAATTCAGCCAGGCAGTAAGGTTGATCGTAAGGCTGGCCTGACACACTTCTCTTGTGGCCGGCAGCTACCAGGTTGTGAAGGGCGAGTGGGTAGAACGCCGGCCACGCCCCCTACTCCTCCCACAATTCGTACGAGAGTGATTCGGAGCCCGCTCCGGAAAACCTCCTTCTATTCGAATGGTTCAATAGGCAGCCTGCCTCCTACCTCCAACTGCTGACGAGGCTCGTGTTCACACCCACGCGTTCACGGCCGCGGCAAGAGGAGGAACCATGTTGCCCATCCGCGTCCCGCTCCTAGCGACCGGCTGCCTGCTGCTCGGCCTTGCCGCCGGTGCGCAGGCTCAGGTCTTGGCCAGCGGCCAGGTCGACCTACCCCACACCACGACGGGCCCAGGCTCGCCCGAGTTCAATTTCCCGGTCACTCGCATGCACACCGTTCCGCTCGGCGTGAGCGCAGCTGCAGGCGCACGGCTCGTCGTCAGCCTTCGCGACGTGAACCGGCCTGACCAGTTCTGCGACCCGGACGACCCGTCCGGCGGCTTGTTCGATGGCTGTGCGACGATCGACTGGCCGTTCCCCGGACGCCGCGGGATCAACCTGGTCGAGCTCGAGCTGAGTACGGGCATCGAGACCTTCCACCTGCGCATGAACGATGTGCTGTCGGACATTCCCGAACCCGACGGCCCTTGAGACCATGCTGGTGTGGGCGGGTCCGCCCACGAGTGGATTGGAACGTTGCCGGCCGACCTGGAGCCCGGTGGGTCGCTCCTGGTCGATCTCACGATGACCAAATTTCAGGCACCCGACGTGGTGATCGGGTACGAAATCCGGGTCGAAGGGGCCGGTAGCCTGTTCGCCGATGGCTTCGAGTCTGGTGACACCAGCGCCTGGTCGGCAACCGCGCCCAGCTCGCCATCAGCACCGCCGACGCGGACGAGTTGCCGCGGCCACAGCTGATCGAGCGCGCAGCGCCCTTCATGGGCCGGGGGATGGTATCCGCGCTATCCTCCGGCAGCTATGAGCCATCGATCCGACATCGTCCCACGCTTCGATACCCGCCAAGCTGCCGCCATTGCCGAGCGCCACTTTGCGCTCTCGGGTACCTGCGACCCGTTGCCCAGCTACGTCGACCAGAACTTTCGGCTGACCACGGCCAGCGGCGATCGATGGGTGCTCAAGATCGCCCAGTCTGAGATGGCGTGTACGCCGCTCGAAGCACGCATCGGCGCGCTCTGCCACCTGCAGAAAGGCACGACGGCCCACCTGACGCCGACCGTCCGTCCCACGACGGAGGGCGACACCCTGATCACAGTCGATGCCCCGGACGCCAGCGGGCGGTCCCATCTCGTCTACATGGTCCGTTTCCTCGATGGCCAGCCGCTCGGGGCCGGTGAGCACACGCCCTCATTGCTCGCCCAGGCCGGAAGGCTGGTCGCCGAGCTTCAGGCTGGTCTCAGCGACTACACCCATCCGGCACTCCTGCACGCGCACCGCTGGGATCTCAGACGTGCCCCCGAGTTGCTCGGCGAAACCCATCGCATTCGCCCCCTGCGGCGCCGGCTCCTCGCGGAGCGCATTCTCGAGCGCTTCGAAGCCACCGTCGGGCCTCGGCTCGACGCACTGCCCACTGCGCTCGGTCACAACGACGCCAACGAGCAGAACATCCTGGTCGGCGAGGGGGACCAGGCGCAGGTCATTTGCGGGCTGATCGACTTCGGCGACATCGTCCACTCTTGCCGCGTCTTCGATCTGGCGATCTGTGCTGCCTACGCTTCGCTCGGTCATCCGCAGCCACTCCGTGCGCTTTCGGCTGTCACCACCGGCTACCACCAGGTGCAGCCGCTCTCTGACGCGGAGCTCGATGTGCTCTTCGCGGCCGCCTGTGCACGGCTGGCGGTGAGCGCGACGATGTCTGCCAAGAGCCGCGAGGAGCAACCGGAGAACACCTACGCCAACTCCAGCGAGTTGCACGCCTGGGAGGCCATGGAGCGGTTGGCCGGTGTGTCAGCCGACCTGGCACGGGAGCACCTGTTCCAGGCTTGCCACCCCAGCACCGACCGGATCACGGGCGACGGTCGCACGGCAGACGAAATCCTAGCCGTTCGACGCCGCCATCTCGGCCCGAGCCTGAGCGTCTCCTACCAGGAGCCTCTCAAAATCGTACGCGGCTGGATGCAGTACCTCTTCGACGAGACCGGCCGTCCCTTCGTCGACTGCGTGAACAATGTCTGCCACGTCGGCCATAGCCACCCCCGCGTCGTCGACGCCATCGCCCGGCAGGCCAGCTTGCTCAACACCAACACCCGCTACCTGCACGACAACCTGGCAACCTATGCCGAGCGCCTGACCGCGACCCTTCCCGACCCACTCAGCGTTTGCTTCTTCGTTTGTACGGGCAGTGAGGCCAATGACCTTGCGCTACGTCTCGCGCGCACCTATACCGGACGGCAGGGCATTGTGACGCTGGATGGTGCGTATCACGGCCATACCGGGCGCCTGATCGAGATCAGCCCGTACAAATTCGATGGTCCCGGCGGCAGTGGGGCGCCCGATCATGTGCGGGTCGTACCGATGCCCGACGGCTATCGCGGCAGCCGCGCGAGCGGTCCAAGAAACACGGAGGAAAGCTCCGCCGATACCGTCGCGTCGGCCGGTACCGTGCCGGCCGGTACCAGCCTCGGCTCGGCCTTGGCAGCGCCCGTGCGTCGCGCCATGCACGAGCTCACCGACAGCCAATACGGTGCCGCGGCATTGATCGGCGAGTCCTTGCTCGGCTGCGGTGGCCAGGTGGTGCCAGCCGACGGCTACTTCCGACAAGCCTTCGCCCATGCGCGAGCCGCCGGTGCCCTTTGCATCATCGACGAGGTGCAGGTCGGCTTCGGCCGCGTGGGCAGTCACCTCTGGGCCTTCGAGACCCAAGACGTCGTGCCCGACATCGTCACCATGGGTAAGCCGATCGGCAACGGCCACCCGATCGCCGCCGTCGTCACCACACCCGAGATCGCCCAGGCGTTCGCCAACGGCATGGAGTACTTCAACACCTTCGGCGGCAATCCAGTCTCGTGCGCCGCCGGCCTCGCCGTGCTCGACGTGATCGAGGAAGAGGGGCTCCAAGCCCATGCGCGCGACGTCGGCAGCGAGCTCATCGCTGGCCTACGCGACCTTGCCGGTCGTCATGCGCTGATCGGTGACGTTCGCGGGCTCGGTCTTTTCATCGGCGTCGAGCTGGTGCGGGATCGCGCCACGCTCGAACCGGCTGCAGCGGAAGCAACAGCCATTATCGAGCGCATGAAGACGCGCGGCATTCTGCTGTCGACCGACGGCCCGCTGCACAACGTCCTCAAGATCAAACCGCCGATGCCGTTCGCTCGCGAGAACGCCGCAGCCCTGGTGACCCACCTCGACGCGGTACTCTCCGAAGTACCGGTTGCGCCATCGACCTGACCGGAGCGAAGGTAGTGCTGGCGCGATCACGGCACCCGACCGTGGCACACCCCCAATAGAGGAGAATGAAAACATGCGACCTCGGATTCTTGCCTCGGCCTCGTGTGGACTGCTTGCCGCCGTCTTGCTCGTCCCTGGCCTGCTCGTGACCGGCCCGGCGCTGGCCGGCACACTCCAGGGTGTCACCCTGCCGGACACCAAGGAAATTGGTGGCAAGACCCTGATGCTGACGGGCCTCGGGTTGCGCAAGGTCTCGATCGTCAAGGTCTACGTCGCCGGCCTTTGGGTGGCCGAGAAGGGCCAGAGTGGTGAGCAGATCCTGGCGTCGGACACCCCCCGACACGCGGAGATGCACTGGCTGCGCGGTGGAGGCAAGGATCGCATCTGCGCTGGTTGGTACGACGGTCTCACCGACAACACGCCCAATGCCTCCGCCGAGCTGCGGACGCAGTTCGACACCCTCTGCTCCTACATGCAGGATGCTGAGAAGGGGGATATCTTCGCCTTCTCCTACGTGCCAGGAACCGGCACGGCTGTCACCATCAACGACAGCGACAAAGGGACGATCGAGGGCCGCGCATTCGCGGACGCCCTGTTCGCCTCCTGGATCGGCCCCAAGCCGGGCCCCGGAAGCAAGTTCAAGAAGACGCTCCTCGGCGGCTGACCCCTCAGCCTGCTGGACGGCCTGGGATCGCGACCGGACTGGCGTCTTCAGTCGGCGCGGTTCCAATCGCCTGGCACCGTACGCTCGGCCGTTGCCAATCGCCTGGCACCCGTTTGGATGAACACTCGGCGAGCACAACAGCGAGGGCAGCTGGATCCTGCCGCTGATCCTGGGGATTCGTGCCCCTTGCCTGGGAGTTGGTCTGGACCCGCTTGCTCAGCCATCTGGTCGGCGGCAGCATCTACGCCTTCGGCACCATGCTCGCGACCTTTCTCACGGGTCTGGCGCTAGGCGCGGCGCTGGCTGCGCGCTGGGCACGAAGCCCCCCGTATAGGTGCCAGCCGATTGCCTCAGAGTCTCCGAGATTGGTGCACGACGACATTGATCGGGAAATCTCGTTAGATCTCAGCGCCCTCTTCCGTCCTGGTATGGGTAGGAGGTACAACCATGCCAAGACGTCTCCGCCATATTCCCGAGCCTGGCACCCTAGTCGAGGTCACCTGTCGTGTCATCCAGGGGCGCATGCTGCTCAAGCCCAACCGGCCACTCAACGAGATGATCG
>CALFAM010000093.1 GCA_937948815.1 uncultured bacterium | reverse complement strand
CTCCTGGTGCATGCGGCCCGAAGGGCGCGGGAGATCGCGACCCGCATGACCCTCGGCGGTGGTCGGGCGGCGATCATCCGCCAGCTGCTGACCGAGAGTCTCCTGCTCGGCTTGCTCAGCGGCGGTGCCGGGGCGCTCGTCGGCATGGCCGGCATGCGCCTGCTGCGCGGCCTGGTGGTCGAGACCCTTCACATCTGGCAGCCAATCGCGGTCGACGTACGGATGGTGCTCGCTACCGCAGGGCTGTCGTTGCTGACCGTGGTGCTGAGTGGTTTGTATCCGGCAATCCAGGCAACGCGGGTCCGTCTCGGCGCCAGCCAGGCGGGGAACAGCCCGGCGAGGCACGATCCACGGGTGGCGGGGGCGCGCAGCTCGTGGCCGCGGCGGGCCCTGGTCGTGACCCAGCTCGCTCTGGTGGTCATGTTGTTGGTGGGTGCCGGACTGATGCTGCGGACGCTGGGCCATCTGCGCGGTCTGGCGCCTGGCTTCGATCCCTCAGGGCTGATCGTGGCCACGGTCTCGCTTCAGGATGCCCGCTACGAGACGGCTACGCAGATCGACCGCCTGTTCACCCGGACGCTCGATGAGCTGCGGCGTCAGCCTGCTGTCGCGCAGGCGGCCGCTGGTCTGAGCATGCCTTACCAGCGGCCGCTGAACATGGGCTTCGTCCGCGTCGGCGTGGCAGACGACACCATGGGGCGCCAGACCACCAACCTCACCTACGTGACGAACGGCTACTTCGAGACCCTCGGCGTGCCGGTGCTGCGTGGGCGCGCATTCGAAACCGGCGATCGGGCGGATAGCGCCCCTGTGGCCGTGGTCAATCGTGCCTTCGTGGACGCCTACCTGAGCGACATCGATGCTCTTGGCGCACGCATTGCGATCGGTGATGCCGAGCGCCAGATCGTCGGCGTGGTCGGTGATACGCAGCAACAGCGAAGCTGGGGTGAAGGCGGACCGCTCGGCGCACTGCCCGCGGTGTTCATGCCGGCCAGCCAGACTTCGGAGGCCTTCCTGGCCCTGGTCCACACCTGGTTCGAGCCGAGTTGGGTGGTGCGTGGGCGCGGGGACGGAAGCGAGGCCGTCCGCGCTCTGCGGGCTGCCATCGCGACGGTCGATCCACTTCTGCCCATCGCATCACTCCACGACGTCCCGGCCCTTCGTGCCAAGGTGCTCTCCCATGAGCGTTTCCAAGCCATCATGCTCTCCCTCGTGAGTGGCCTGGGGTTGGTGTTGGCCACCGTCGGGCTCGCTGCCCTGATCGCGTCTTCGGTCACCGAGCGAACCCGTGAGCTGGGCATTCGCATGGCGCTGGGGGCCTCGGTCGGCCGGGCGCTGCGCAGCGCGGCCATTCCCGGGATCGTGATGGCCTTGGCGGGTCTCGCCGCCGGCTTGGGGCTCGCGGCTGTCAGCGTGCGGATGCTGCGGGCGTTCGTCTACGGCATCACCGTGTTCGATCCCGTGACCTTCGTCGGCGTCGGTGTATTGCTCTTGACCGTGGCAGCCGTGGCCAGCCTGGTGCCGTCGCTGCGCGTGCTCCGTCTCGACCCGGCGCGTACCCTGCGCGCGGACTGAGCCCGCCGTGGACGGTGCCGGTCGAGTGGCTCAGTCGCTGGTGAGCAGGGCGAGCGCTGCGGCCGCGAGCAGGACACCGAGACCGCGGCGCAGGCTCAAGGATTCGTGGAATAGGGCATAGGCGATCGGTAGCAACAGAATGGCGACGGTGACGTTGACCACGACGCTGGCCGTGTTGAGTCGCCAGCCGGCGCGGTAGGCGAGCAGAAAGCCGAGCTCGATGCCGACGATCGCAACGCCGACGCCGATGCTCGGCCAGCCGATCTTGCGAACGTCTTGGCCGAGGCTGGACCAACCGCCGGTAGCTGTGTAGCCGATAACGCAGACCGCGAACGCAGCGGTGTAGGCGAAGGCCAGCGACAGCCAGGGGTCGCCATCCGGTCGCATGACCTTCTGCGACAGGTGGTAACCGAGATTGCCGGCAATGGCGAGGGCGATTGCGATCAGCTCCATACGCTCGTATTCCTCGGGATGTTCAGCGCCTTGCCCGGCTCAGCTCTTCGGGATCCGCAGCAGGGCGCGGGCTTCGTCCGGGGACGCGATCTCGCGGCCGGCCTTGCGGGCAAACGCGGCGAGGGCGTCGATCAACGCCGCGTTGGAAGTAGCCCGCTGGCCGTCCGGCAGATAGAAGGTGTCCTCGAGTCCCGTTCGCAGATGACCGCCGAGCTCGGCAGAGCGTTGGTGCACGGGCCAGACGTCGGCCCGGCCGATCACCGTCGTCTGCCAGCTGCGCGTGTGGTCGTCGCGATGTTCGAAACGGTCGGCGCCGGGGCCATGGCGTAGCAGGAGCGGCAGCAGGTCGGGGTCTGCTGGCATGCCCGAGGCGACGCCCATCACGAAGTTGTAGCTCGGTGGCCCCTCGATGCCGGCACGGTTGAGCAGGCCGACGTCTTCGAAGAGACCGACAGCTCGAACGATGCCGAGGTCGAAACACTCCATCTCGGGCCGAGACCCGCTGGCTGCCATGGCTTCGAGCATCGCTTCGATCTTGCTCACCGGATTGTCGAACAGCATGGGCGGCCAGGCCCACTGGCCGTCCCGCGTGGTCTTCAAGTAGTTGAGGCTTCCCGCGTTGCAGGCCGCGATCTCCGGCCGGGTGCGCGTCAGGCAGGCGATCGGCCCGTCGAGATCGGGGCCGATGACGCCGGTCGTCTGGTTGATCAGCGCACCGGGGCATGCGTCGCGAACCGCGTCCGTGACCGCTGCTGCGACCTCGGGATCCCAGCTCGGCAGATGCCCCCGACCGGGCGCCTGCTGGCGGAAGTGAAGGTGCAGCACGGAGGCTCCGGCCGCGGTTGCGCGGCGCGCCTCGGCGGCCATCTCCTCGGGGGTCACCGGTACAGGATACCGGGCCGGATCCGTCAAGACGCCGGTGAGGGCGCAAGTGAGAATGGCCGGTTCGCTCATGATTCGGGTGATGTGGCCAGCGGCGCCAGAAGGGGTGTCGCCGGTCGTGGCGCGGCCGCCGGCCGCGTACCTTGACGCCAACGGACGGTGTAGTGTTCGATCGCCTGCGCGTGCGGGAAGTGCTCGGCCAGTCGCGCCAGAACCTCTGGGGGGATCGGTGCTGAGAAGCCCTGCCTGGCATTGAGCACCACGACCTGGATGCCGAGGCCATCGAGGTTGGCGAGCAGCTGATCGGCGTGAGCGTAGGTCGGCGCGAAGAAGTCGAAGAAGGTACGTGTGGGGTTGGGGCGACCGCTCAGGAAGTAGATCTGCGGACAGTCCGGGGCGGCCCAGATGGGATGTCCAGGCGGAGCATGGGCATCGATCAGCGCGACCACGGCCTCGTAGCGTCGGGCATCGGCCTCGGGTACAAAGATGCCGCCGCGTGCGACGTCGAGGCGATCGCTGGCGTCATACGGCTTCCAGTAGCCAACCGAGAAGGGGTGGCCGCCATTGAGCCACATCAGCGGGAACGCGGTCGCAAACACCAGCAAGACCACCAGTGCGGGGCGCGATGCGCGGGGCGTGCAGGCGGCCACCGCGGCGAGCGCGAGCACCACCAGCGGCGCGACGTAGTAGAAGTAGATGCCATAGGGCGTCGGAATCTGGATCAGCGCCACGAAGGACGTGGTCGCGAGCACCGCAAACAGTGCATCCGACTGCTGCGCGGTCATGCGGACGCCTGCCTTGAGACCAGCTGGGACCTTGCCGCGTCGCCTCAACGTGAGCAGTCCAGCCATGACGGCGAGGAGGACCAGGGCGCGGAAGGGAAGCCAGACATAGACGTGGACGATCGGCACACCGCTGCTGAGCAGGACGGCCAGCAGTCCGAGGGCGAGCAGGCCGGCAACGATCAGCTCGAGGGCGCGGCGCGGAAGGCGGGTCGGCAGGAAGAGGAGCAGCAGTGGCAGCACCGTCAGCAGCGCGAACCAGGGAGGGGGCGCGACGACGGCGAATTGGTACCGGAACCGCGGCATGACGAAGAGTCCGCGCCAGAGGTCGTCGAGGCCGCCGTGTGCGGCATAGAAGATCACCAGCGACGCCACGGGGATCAACCAGCCGGCGACTAGCCAGCCGGCGTCGTGCACGACCTGAACGAGGTAGCCGACCGAGGGGCGTCGCGAGGGTCCTATCAGGCGCCAGGCGCGCGCCACGAGAAAAGCGGCCAGCGCCGCGATCGGCAGGGCGAAATGACCGAGCACCGAAAGGGCGCGCGCGGTCCGTGCACCGGTCATCAAGGGCTGCAGAAGCAAGACGACGAGAGCGACCAGCAGCAAGCCGCCAGCGGTCGCTGCCAGTGCGAACCCACGGGCTGGCGTTTGCCCGTCTTCCTCGGGTTGCGGGTCGTCGTCGCGCAATGTCGAGAGTCTCGCCGGTGCCGACACGGATCTGGCGGGCGACAACGCCCAGGCAGCCACGGTCAGCAACCCGGCGGCGAGCAAGAACAGGCCGCTGATCTTGATCAGGGTCGAGAGGCCAGCCAGCAGTCCGAAGAGCACGAGCCAGGCGCGAAAACGGACACCTTGGCGATCGCTCTCCCGGCACCGCAGCAGGCACCACAGCGCGGGGATGGCGAGCAGCAGGTTGTACCAGGAGGGTAGGCCTGCGAAGTAGTTGGGGACGCTCCATGCGAAGGCCGCGAACGTGACCATGCCGGCGGGCAGCGGCGCCAGAAAGCGCCGGGCGATGCCGTAGAAGAACGGCACGACGGCGAGGGTCACGAGCAGCAAGACGATGCGCAACGTGGTGAGCTGGATGCCGAGAACCGCGAAGGCGGCGGCATAGAGCCACGAAAGGCCGCCGGTGTAAGGGTCGTCGAAGTCGATGTGCGGGAGCTCGCCCGCCAGCGCCCGTTCGCCGAGCTGGCCGAGTAGCCCATCGTCGTGCGGAATCCAGCCACGGAAGGTGAAGGGCAGCATGTAGCTGGCCAGCAGCAGCCAGACCGCGGTGCCGATGAGCCAACCCAGCCTGTGGGAAGGTGGTGGATGTTTCATCGTCGTACGGTCTGGCATGGCGTGATCATAGCGGGACGCTCAAGAGGCGGATTCCGCGCGCGTGTTTCAGGGGCCGACCGCGGGCAGCAGCGTCTCGAGGCGAGACCGGAGGAAGTGTGCGAATCGTTCGCTGCCGGCGGCACTGAAGTGCATGGGATCGGGAAAGTCGGTGTCGAGCCAATCGAAGGCATGGGCCGCGTCGACCAGGTGCGCGCCCGTGTCGGAAGCAACGTGGCGCAGCACCGCGTTGACACGTTCGAGCTCGATGGCCACACGATCGGGAGGCAGGCCCGGAATCCACCCAGCCAGGTAGCTCCGGTCGCCGTCGAGGTGGTTCGCGCGCAGGCGGACCGCTTGGGTGACCAGCACCACCGTGGCGTCGCGCGATTGGCCGAGGGCTACGAACGCGCGGACATTGCGCTCGATGGTTGCCAGCGCGGCTTCGGGAAGCGTCTCGACGTGGGGGCTCCGACCGCCGCTAGCCAAACGTTGCCATGGGTCGGGCGCACCGAAGATCCGATCGCGAAGCGATTCGAGCAAGACGCTTCGCTCGACCAGCGCGAGTGGCGCTAGATCGAAGCCAGCGGCACGCCGGGCAAGGTCTGCGTGGCCGTGTTCGTACTGTGGGTCGAATGGATGATGTGCCGCGGGCTGGAGATCATGGATGCCCTGAAACAGGACGATCACGTCAGGGGCCAGGTCGAGGTCCCGGGTCAGCAGCGCGATCGTACTCTCGAGCGTCGTCCAGCCAGGAAAACCGGCATTCCAAACTTCGATGTCCAGGTCACGGTCTCGTAGCTGCGACTCGATTTGCCACAGCCACGACCGTTCATTGGAAGCCGCGAGCAAATCAAAGGTCGTCGAGTCGCCGGAAAAGAGAATTCGCTGCGTCGCCCGCAGCTTGATCAGATCGCGTTCTGGCGAGCGGTAGCCGCCACCATTGAGGCGCGCAGCCTTGTCGAACGTCGCGATCCAAATGCCTTCACGCGGCGCCGTGTTGAGATAAGGGTGGGCTCGGTAGAGCCGGAGCGTGGTTTCCAGCCCTTGGTAGAAGGCGGAAAGGCGAGTCTGCGGCCAGGCGTCCGCTCGCAGCCTGAGAAACGTTCGCGTCAGACCCTCGAGCGCAAGCAAAAGAAGCAGTGTCAGGACGGCGAGAAGCAGGCCACTGCGAAGTGCTTTCAGCGTTGGGGTCGGCACGGCGCCGGCACCTTAGCACGGTGAGTCGACGGCGGCCGGAACCGTCGTGCGCGTGGTTCGAGGCGCGTCGCCGCCAAGAGACAAGGTCGTGCATTCGCTGATAGGTTCTCAGCCGTGCGCATCCTTCACACGGCTGATTGGCACCTTGGGCATTCGTTGCACGAGCTGTCTCGCGAACGCGAGCATCGTGCCTTTCTCGCCTGGTTGCTCGACGTACTCGAGACCCATACGGTCGATGCGCTGATCATTGCGGGAGACGTCTTCGAGACCGCCAACCCGTCGGCCCTGGCGCAGGAGATGTGGTACGGCTTTCTGGCCGATGTGAGACAGCGCTTCCCACGCTTGGACATCGTCGTCGTCGGTGGCAACCACGATTCGGCAGCACGCCTCGATGCGCCTCGTCCACTGCTCGCTGCGCAGAAGATCTTCATGGTCGGCGGACTGCCGCGCCACAAGGGCGGCGCCCTCGACCTCGGTCGATTGATCGCGCCGCTTCACGACGCGGATGGTGCGGTGGCGGCATGGGTGGCAGCCGTGCCCTTCTTGCGAATCGCTGACCTCCCGCGAATGGCAGATCTCCCCGCCTTCACCGAAGGCGATGACCTTCTGATCGAAGGCGTCCGACAGGTCTATGCCGAGGCCGTGGAGGCGGCGCGTGTCCGTCGCGAGCCCGGGCAGGCGTTGCTCGCCACCGGCCACTGCTACATGACCAAGTCCGAGATCAGCGAGATGTCGGAGCGGCGCATTCTCGGCGGTAACCAGCATGCCCTGCCGGCCGATATCTTCCCCGACGACCTGGCCTATGTCGCCCTCGGTCACCTGCATCTGCCGCAGCGCGTCGGCAGTGAGCACGTGCGCTACAGCGGCTCGCCCATCCCCTTGTCGCTCGCTGAGCGTGACTACCGGCACCAGGTGCTCTTGGTGACCCTCGATGGGTCGGAGCTGGCCTCGGTCGAGCCTCTCGTCATTCCGAGAACCGTCGAGCTGCTGCGGGTTCCACGAGCGGGGGCGCTGCCCCTCGATGAGCTGCTGACGGCGCTCTCCGCGCTTCCCGAATCCGTGCTCCCCGAATCAGCGCTTCCGGCTGACGACGATCCGCCAGAGACCTGGCCATTTCTCGAAGCGCACGTTCGCCTGGCCGCGCCCGAGCCGACCTTGCGTGCCGATGTCGACCAGGCGCTCGCCGGACGCCGCGTGCGGCTGGTCCGCTTGGCGACGATGTACACCGGTACGGGGGCGGCCCTGGGTGACGACACCCGAGCCCGGCGTCTCGACGAATTGCAGATCGAGGATGTTTTTCGGTCCTGTTGGCAGGCCAAGTTCGAGTCCGAGCCCGAGTCCGAGCTGATCGAAGCTTTCCATGAGCTGCTCGAGGAAGCCCACCAGGCCGATGCGTGACGACACAGGGCATCGCACCAGGCTCCGCGCGACGAGGCGCCCTGATCCGAGACTTCGAGGCATGAGTCAGCCAGAAGGAGCGCGATGAAGATCCTCGCCATTCGGGGGCGAAATCTGGCGAGCCTGCGCGGCGACTTCGCGGTCGACCTGGCGGCCGATCCCCTGGCGTCTGCGGGACTGTTCGCCATCACCGGCGCGACCGGGGCGGGCAAGAGCACGCTGCTCGACGCCTTGTGCCTGGCCCTCTTCGATCGCACGCCGCGGCTCGATGGTGGCCGGGGCGCCAAGGTCGGTCGGGCGGACCAGGACGAGACCGAGCGGGTCGCGGCACGGGATGTTCGCGGTCTGCTGACCCGAGGGGAGGGGAGCGGTTTCGCCGAGGTCGACTTCACCGGTCGGGACGGCAGCCGATGGCGAGCGCGGTGGGCGGTGCGTCGTGCGCGCGAGCAGGCCGGCGGTCGTTTGCAGAAACAGGAGCTGACACTCGAAGGGCTCGATACGGGCGATCAGATCGGCGGTACCAAGACCGAAGTCCTCGACGCCATTCGCGCCCGAGTCGGCTTGTCATTCGACCAGTTTCGGCGCTCCGTTCTGCTGGCCCAGGGAGACTTTGCGGCGTTTCTGCATGCCGCGGCCAAGGCGCGGGCCGAGCTGCTCGAGAAGGTCACCGGCACCGCCATCTACGCGCGGGTCTCGGAGGCTGCATTCGCTCGTGCCAAGCGTGAGCGCGAGGCCTGCGACGACCTGGTACGTCAGCGCGACCAGCTCGGTCTGCTGGCCCCGGAGGCGCGCGAGGAGCTCGAGCAACGCCTAGGCGCCGCCAGTGTGACGATGTCCGCTGCCAAGCAGGCGCGGGAAGGTGCTGACGTCGCGGTGCGCTGGTACGCCGAGCTCGGTTCCTTGCGCGGGCTCGAAGAAGCCGGGGCCCAGGCGCACCAGGAGGCGTTGGCGCATTGGCAAGGAACGGCGGAACGACGGGCGACGCTCGATCGCGTCAAGGCGGCGCAACCCCTACGCGCGGAGATCGACAAGCTCGACGACGCGCGCAGGCGCCGCGACGAGGCGCGGGAGCAAGTCGCGAACCAGAGCGATCTGTTCGAGGATCTGGGTGCGGCGAAGGAGCGCGCCGTGCGCGAGCTCGACGAGGCCCGTCGCGCTCAGGAGTTCACCCGCCGTGCGCGGGACGAGCAGGCTCCGGTCCTGGCCCGTGCCACGGCGCTCGACGCGCGTCTGCTCGCCGTGCAACAGGAAGTCGAACAGGCGACGGAGCTGGCGCGTGCAGCTTCTGCGCGTGCAGAGGTTGCGGAGGAGAAGGCCCGCTCCCGCGCCGCCGAGGTCGCCGCGGAAAAGCAGAAACGGGACGACGCGGTCGCGTGGCTGGCTGCGCATCCGGATGCCCAGGTGCTCAGCGGGGCCTGGGATCACGTGGAATCGGCCTTGGGTGAGCACGCCGAGGCGTCGCGGACGGTAGCTGCTGCGGCCCGCGCGCTGCCAGCTCGTCGAGACGAGGCGGCCCGCTCCGCTGCTGCGGCCGAGAAGGCGGCTGCCCACGTGAGCGAGGCCGACGCAAAGCTGGCTGCCAGCCAACAAGCAGTGGCCGAGGCCGAAGGAGCGATTGCCGCCGGCTGGCAAGAGCAGCTCGCTCGCCGGCGCCAGGAGCACGAACGACGGCGCGACGCCATCCGAGATGCCGCGTCGGCGCGGGCCACGACTACGCAGCTCGCCAGCAACCGCGAGCGTGCCAAGGCCGCTAGCGCCGACGCCGAGCAACGCGGACAGACTGCGTCCGAAGACGTCGAACAGCTCGGCAAGGATCTCGCGGCACATGCGATTCGACTCGACGAGGCGGAGCGCGCGCTGCACGCGGCTCAGGCGACGGTCGATCTCGAAGACCGAAGGGCCGAGCTGGTCGAAGACGAGCCATGCCCCCTCTGCGGCGCAACGGACCATCCCTATCGTCGTGGAGCCTCGCCCGGTCACGAGCCACTCGCCGCCCAGCGAGAGCGCGTCCAAATGCTGCGTGACCATGGCGCTGCACGGATGGCCGATCTGGCGACTGCTGAGGCGCGGGTCGAGGCCGCCGCAGAGGAGACCGCGCGCCAGGCACGGGCCGTGGCCGAGTGCGAGGAGCAGATGGCACGACCCGCCAGCCGCTGGCACCAGGCGCGCGCGACGCTTCGCCAGACGACGGAAGCGGCGGATGCGTCGGGGCCTGAAGCACCGTCCCCAGATCTGCCGAGCCTCGATTGGCCGGATCTGGATCTACCGAGCGATCCGCTCGATGACGACGCCGATGCCGCGCTCGCGACGGCCCATGACGACATCGAACGGGCGCAGGCTGCTCTCGAACAGCAAGAAGCCGCCCTCCGCGCGCGCGAGGAGCTGGCCAGAAAAACGCGCCGTGCCCGCGATGACGCGCAAGAGCTGCTCGCTGC
>CALFAM010000092.1 GCA_937948815.1 uncultured bacterium | reverse complement strand
GGGCGACTTGGGCA
This sequence comes from uncultured bacterium, assembly GCA_937948815.1. GTDB lineage: Bacteria > Acidobacteriota > Thermoanaerobaculia > Multivoradales > J023 > J023. The sequence goes on along the minus strand of CALFAM010000092.1, from coordinate 6,964 downwards.
CGGGCCCGATGCCTGAGCGGTGCCGGTCGATCGTCTCGCCGTCGAGCTTTGGCACGGCGTCCGCTTCCGCTCGCCCCTGCTCAATGCCGCCGGCATGTTCAAACGCGGGGAAGGGTATGAGCTGGTGTCAGCCCAGGGCGCCGGCGGCTATCTCGCGGGCACGACCACGGCGTCGCCGCGGGCGGGAAATCGAGCCCAGAAGGTCCTGCACCCATTCGCCCCCTACCCGCGATCGGGAGCGGCGTCGAACTGGCTCGGCCTGCCGAATCCAGGGCATGAGGCCGTCGCGCACCGACTCGCGACGCTCGACCGCATTCCGGGCTGTCCGGTCGGCGCCAGCGTTGCCGCTGTCGTCGCCGCAGGCCAAGACCCGGATGCGGCCGAAGAAGGGTTGGTCTCTGGGCTGCAGGTCTACGAGCAAGCGGGCGTCGATTTTCTGGAGCTCAACGAGAGCTGCCCGAATACTGAGGAGAAAGCATCCGAGGAGGAGTCCGCTGGAGAGGACGCGAGCTGGGATCAGCTCGCCCTACGATTGGCCAACCTCCGCGAGCGCTTTCTCGACCGACGCACACGGCCCCTGCCGGTGGTGGTCAAGCTGTCGTGCGACACACCGATCGCATCGGTTCCGAGGGTGATCGGCCTGCTGGTCGACCACGGCTTCGATGGCATCAACTTGGGCAACACCTCGGTGCGCTATGACGCGCTTCGGGACGCGATCGACCGCCGGGAACAGTCCCTCTACGACCACTTCACCCGAACCTTCGGTGGTGGTCTCTCCGGCCGACCGCTGCATGGGCCGATGCTCGATCTGGTTCGCGCAGCGCGTGAAGCCGTCGACCGCTTGAGGCCGTCGAAGCCATTTGCCGTCATCGCCACCGGCGGCATCGAGACGGCTGGCGGCGTCGCCGCGGCCCAGGCGGCTGGCGCCGATCTCTGCCAGTGGTACACCGGCTACTTCGACGCCTTCGGCCGCTACGGCCACCGCCTCTACGAGCGCATCTACGACGCACTCGCCTGATCACGACTCCGCCTCGAAGACGTACCGGGGGTCGTCGGGCGCGTGGCGATCAGCCCAGCTCCCGAGCATGGCTGCGTAGCTGAGATGGTGATTCGGACGAAGGAATAAGGCCAGCGATCATGAAGGACATCTACGTCGTCACCCACACGGAGTCGCGTCATCACGTCGAAGGAAGGGTCGGCGGTTGGTATGACACGGGCTTGACTGCGGCAGGGCAGGCGCAGGCGCGGCAGGTCGCGCGGCGTCTTGGCGAGCTGCTCGGCTCACGGCCACCACGGCGCATCGTTACTTCGGACCTGCGCCGCACAGCCGAAACCGCGTCTGCGATCGCGCAGGAGCTTGCGTGCCCGATCGAAACGACGCCCGACCTGCGCGAAATGAGCTTTGGCGTGGCGGAAGGGAAGCCTCAGGCGTGGCTCGACGAGCGGTTCGTGCCGGCGCCCGATTCAGATCGACTGGATCACCGGAGCATCGCCGGCGGCGAGAGCAAGCGGGAAATGGTCGAACGGATCTACCGTGGCGCCGAGCGTATCTTCGACGAAGATCACCCGAGCCAGGTCATCGTCACCCATGGCTTTGCGCTGACCTTCGTGATCGCGTGCTGGATTCGTATGCCGATCGAGTCGGCGGGCTTTGTCAACTTTCGTGCGACGCCAGGCGGCATCACGCATCTGCGCGAAGATGAACGCTTTCACAACCGTGCCGTTCGCAGCCTGAATGATGTGGCCCACCTTGGGTGACCACGCAGAGCGCCTTCAAGGGCGGCTTGGAGAGCGGCCGCGCACTGCGCTGGCGGTGCGCCAGGCTCGAATCCCCCACGCGAGCGCTGCCAGCGAGAGCACGAAGACGAGCCAGTAGAACGGGCTCGGGCGCGAGTCGATCACCGATCGTGACGGGTCTTTCGGATGGTAGTGAACCGTCAGGGGCGTGCCTGGCGGATAACGGGCAGCCATCGCATCGGTCAGCCATGGACCCCAGATCAGGGCATAGCTGATGCGAGAGCCCTCGAATCGCTCGCCGTCTACGTCGAAGGTATAGACGACCGCAACCTGAGCCGTGTTGGTGTTGGTTTCCCGGACGTGGCGTGACGAGATGATCTCTCCCGGTGCCTCGGGCCAGCCGGCAGCCAGATGGGAGCGGACGAGCCCTGTCGCCGTGATCGCCGTGCCGACGAGGCCAAAAAGGAGCGCGGCCAGCATGAATCCGCCACGGGCAGATGCTTGGCTTCGTGTTGAAGCTGTTCCCGGGGTGTTCCGGGTGGGCTTGGCATCACGTGGCAGTGCGTCGACCGCGGCCTTCGCTGCGGCCAGGCCCGCACCCGTTTCCTGGCGGTAGCGCTTGATTGCGGCGATTGCCTGGCCGCTCTTGGCCAGCCGAACGACCTCAGCGGAAGGAGGCGCGCTGCCGACCTTCGAGCCCTTCGTTCCCGGCGTCGTGTTGCCCCGCCCGAGCGAGTCGACAACGGCCTTGGCCTTGGCGAGACCGGCCCCGGTTTCCTTTCGGTACTGCTTGATCGCCGCGATGGTCTGGCCGGCCTCGGCAAGCCGGGTGACCTCCGGTGAGGGTGTGGGGGCACTCATTCTTGAGGCTCGGCGGCGTGAACTGTTCGCTCGAACCGCATCTTCATGGGCGCGAAGCCAGCGGCTCGGAAAGCGTGGTGGGCATCGGTGTTGAAGGCCCACGAAGTCAGCTCCCATGCATCGACACCGTGCTTCTCGCCGTACGCGACAGCTTGGTCGAGAAGGCGGCGACCGACGCCCAGGCGGCGTGCTTCTGGCGCCACCACGATCTGCTCGATCTCGCAGATCCTTCGCTGCCGCTGGTAGACGTTCTGAGGTCGTTCGAACACCCGCGCCAGCAAGTAGCCAACGCCTGTCTTGCCAGCAACCGCGAGCCAGATCATGCTGTCTCCGTCCTGCAGCACCGAGCCGAGCTGATCCGCGACCTCCCGATCCGTCGGCGTGCGGAAGTGGTCGGGACGCTGGGCGATGTGGAGGGCCTGTACAGCGTGGTTCAGATGGACCAGCGCCGCGGTGTCGGCAAGCTCGGCCTGGCGGATGTCGATGGTGGTTTCTCGTGCACAGTCAGCTTGGCGCATGCCATCCCCTTCTTCGCTGATCGCGGAGCCTTCAGGCTACATCGAATGGGCCTGCGCGTCGCGGCGCCACATGATGGCGGTCAGACACAGCAGGAAGAGCGCCAGGGGCTGGGGAAGGGATTCGGCGAGGTCGGCGTCAATCTTGCGCGTCAGGGCGCTCGCCGGAGATAGGCAGCCGATCACGCGCGATTGTTCTTCCAACAGGAACTGACGCATGAAGGCCGACTTGGGTCGAAGCGTGTACTCGCGGCCCTGGCTCTCGATAACCAGCGTGCGCTGAAACATGCTCGGTTGATTCGCCCGCGCCACGACCGAGTCGCCTGCGGAAAGCAAGAAGGCGGCGCCCATCAGGCGTTCGCGATGGACTGAGTATGGTGTTCCCGCGAGCGAGAAGGAGCCCCTCTCGCGCCACGACGAGATCGCGATGTCTGCAACATGCACACCGTCATCGGCCACGGTGAGGCTGGATGAGAACCAGTTCTTGGGCGTCGCTTGCAGCATGCCGTACCGTCCTTCCGAAGGCCGCCCTCCCGAGATCGGAGCGCGGCGTCCAGAGTGGCATACGTCACGAAGGGAGAGATGATTCGCTCTTCGCCAGGGTGTTGCTTCCCGGCTGCTGCGCTGCTGGCGTGTGCTTTCCGGGCGCGAGTGGTGAACCTGCCGAGCCCGGTGCGATGGCTACCGAGGATCCCGGTACCAGCGTTTGGGCAGCACACTTCGTACCGACCGCTGGCCACCGACTTCGTCGAGCTCCGCGAGGCCGAGAACGATTCCGCTTGCCCGGGCAATCAGCGGCACGCTGCCCGTCGCGTCGAGGATCTGGTCAGCGCGAATCGGCAGCGGGGCGCGCAAGAAGAACGGCTCGACCTGCTTGTCATCGAGCTCGATCACGTTGTGCCGCGCCGCCCGGCCGAGCAGAAGCGCGGCCACGGTCACCAGACGGGGCAGCGCACTGGCGATATGCAAGGTCGATAGGCCCTGCGCCAGGGACGGTGGCGCAGCAGGAACCTGGAGATCTGCGCTTGCGAGCGCAGCGGTCTCCCGTCGGCCCTCGACCCAACGGTAGGGGCGGAGGTCGGCAGCCGAGAAGCCGTAGGCGCGCGTCAGCAGTGATTCGTAGGCCTCGCACACCGATGTGGGCAGTGCGCGCCCGAGGTCTGGGGGAGCTTCCGCTCGCCGCTCGTCGATCTCCTGGCGTGGCAAAGGCCCGCGCTTTTCGATGAGGGCAACAAAGAAGCCTCCCGTGTCATTCAGGTGGGGGTAGATGCGGTGGGCGTGGGCGAGCTCCGCGGTCAGCGCACGATCCTGCCAGTGCGTGATGCCGGGGGCCGTTCGCAGCCCGGGCAGCGGGGCGGGACGTAACGTGAACGTCCCAGCAGGCGCGCTCCGCAGCAGCCCTTCGAGCACCAGCTCGTTTTCCTCTGGCGCGTAGGTGCAAGTGGCGTAGGCGATCTGGCCGCCGACTCGACAGAGCTGAGCGGCCTTACGCAACAGCGCGATCTGGACGTGCGTGCGCCATCCCTTGCGCCGTGAAGCCGTGCGCGCGAGCACGGACGGTTGCTTGCGGGAGGTTCCTTCGCAGCTACACGGCACATCGACCAACACCCGGTCGAAGGGTTCGAGGTCGGCGGGTAATCCACAGCCATCAGCCGCCAGGAAACAGGTGTTGACCAGGCCGAGACGCTCGGTCTGGCGCCGCGCGACGCCCAACCGATTGGCGAATCGGTCGACTGCGATCACCGTGCCGCGGTTCGCCATGCGGGTGGCGATCTGGGCAGTCTTGTTCCCGGGAGCCGCGCACAGATCGAGCACCCGCTCGCCGGGCTCGGGTGCGAGCAGGGCAACCGGAACCGTGGCAACGGCTTCTTGGATCCAACAGAGGCCGAGCTGGTGGGCGAGCGTCTTGCCGGGTTGGGCCTCGGGCGGCAGAAGGAAGGCGCCGGGCATCCAGGACACCGGCACGGGCTCGTAGCCTTCCCGGCGAAGCCACGCATCGAGAACCGCCGGCGACGCGCGCAGCGGATTGGTGACCACGCAGGTCGGCAAGGGAGAGGCGGCGGCACGGTGAAACGCAGCCCAGTCGTCGACCAAGGGACGGTAGCGCGCGAGGCTGTCGTTCTGGTTCGGCATGTTGATCGGCAAGAGGCGGCTCGCAATGCGACGGCCCGCTGGCGGAGGCCTGTGAAGAGCGTCGACGGGCAGCGAACTGGATGGGCCGCCACGCCGGGCTCGTCGAGAGCGAAGGATAGCCCGAGAGACCTCAATCCGACTCGGCCTTCACTGTGGCGGATCGCGCTCAGACGCGCTGCTCGCCACAGACCGCCCATGATGTAATGGCGCCGTGAGCGCCGCGCCCGACAACACGTCACGTCAGCCGCTGCCACCGCCGCGAACAGCCGCCGCGTTGGTGATCGGTACGGAGCTGCTCACGGGCAAGGTTCAGGACGCCAACGTGGCCCGGCTCGGCGAGGTTCTCTACGGGCTCGGCATCGTGCTTCGTCGGGTGGTGATGACTCCGGATGACGTAGCGGTCATCGCAGACGACCTCGCCGGCCTCTGCCATGCCCACGATCTGGTCTTTACCTCTGGCGGGGTCGGTCCGACGCACGACGACGTGACCCTCGATGCGTTGGCCCTCGCATTTGGCTCCGACCGCGCCCGATTCGAGCCGCTGGCCACCCTGTTGCGCGACCACTTTGGCACGCGGCTGACCGAAGCTCACTTGCGTATGGCGGATCTGCCTGCCCGGGCCAAGCTGGTCGGAGGTGGTGGCGGCAGATGGCCGACGGTGTGTGTCGAGAACGTATACGTCCTTCCGGGCGTGCCGTCGATCTTTCGCCGCAAGCTCGATCAGCTGGCGCCACATCTTGCCGGCGATGCCCCCTTCCTGAGTCGGGCGCTCGAGACCGGCTGTGACGAAGGTACCTTGGCGCCGTTGCTCAAGCGAATCGTCGATGAGCACCCGCGCGTCACGGTCGGCAGCTATCCGCGGTTCGTGGGCCCAGGCGCGGGCCTCGAATCGGTGGTTCGCGTGACCGTCGATGGCCGTGAGCCCGCGGCAGTCGACGACGCGATGACGGCCCTCGATGCTGGCCTTCGAACGGCTGGGCATCAAGGCACAAGCTGCGGCGCAAAGGACGAGGGGAAACCACTTGCCGCGGCGCGCCGGAGATCAGAGTGATGTCCGCGCCGCAGAACGATCCCCGTGTGATTCCCGTTTTCCCGCTGAGCGGGGTGCTCTTGCTCCCCGATGCCAGGCTGCCGCTGCACATTTTCGAACCGCGCTACCGCAATATGGTGCGCGACGCGATCGATGGCCCAAAGCTGATCGGCATGATTCAGCCTCGGGATGGCGTGGACGAGCCACCGCCGCTCTATGACATCGGTTGCACGGGCGAGATCGTTCACCACCAGCAGCTGGCCGGTGGCCGTTTCGTGATTCTGCTGCGCGGCTTGCAGCGGTTTCGGGCGATCGAGGAAGTCGACACCTTGAATGGCTACCGACGGCTCAGCGTGCGCTACGACGATCTCGAGCCCGACGAGGCCGAGTCGGTGGCCGGTGCGGCGGAACGTGTGCTGACAGCGATTCAGAGACTGATGGCGGAGCAGAAGATCGACGTCGACCTCGACCGGTTGGGCGAGCTTTCGTCACTTCCGCTGGTCAATACCTTGGCCATGGCCTTGCCGTTCTCGCCCGTGGAGAAGCAGGCGTTGCTCGAGGCAGCCAATGTGGGCGCGCGCCTCGAGCTGCTGCTTTCCTTGCTGGCCAGGGGCTTCGACGCCCATGCCCCGGTTTCGCCCTGGACGAACTGACGATCGGGAGCGGGGGCGCCGGCTCGAGCCGGCGT
>CALFAM010000091.1 GCA_937948815.1 uncultured bacterium | reverse complement strand
GTGATTCTGCGCTGAAGATTCAACATCGTGATCAGAACCACGAGCAAGACGACCACAAGCAAGCTCGGTAACATTCGCGGCCAGTGGAGCGGCCGAGGCTTGGAGTGTGTCTGCTGCCGAGGGCTATTGATCACCTCGAGCATCTCGGTTGCATCTTGAAAACGCTGGTCGGGAAACTCACTCAGAGCGCGGGCAACAAACGAACAGATGGGACGAGGTATCGGTAGGCCATTGGCACCTTCTAGGCGCCACTTCTTTCCTACAAGATTAGCGTGATCGAGCTCCTCCGCGTTAGGTCGGCGTCCGGTGAGGAGCTCGAAGAGGACGACGCCGGCGGACCAGAGGTCGGTGCGGTGGTCGACAACGTGGCCGTGGCTTTGCTCGGGTGATTGGTAGGCGGGGGTGCCGAGGGGGGTACCGGTGCGGGTGAGGTCGGTGCCGCCGAGGAGCTTGGCGATGCCGAAGTCACAGATCTTGAGGGTTCCGTGCTCGTCGATCAGTAGGTTCGCGGGTTTGATATCGCGGTGCACGATGGAGCGTTCGTGGGCCGCGACGAGGCCGGTCAAGAGCTGGCGGATCAGGCGTATGGCCTCGTTCGCTTCGAGCGCTCCGCCAGCCAATCGATCTTTCAAACTGCCGCCCGAGTAGTACGCACTGACGATGTAGCGGTACCCCTGCGATGTCTCCCCGACCTCGTAGACCGTCGCCAGGTTGGGGTGATCGAGGGAGGCGGCAAGGCGTGCTTCACGCTCGAAACGCTGACAGGCTTTGGGGTCCCGGGTTAGCTCCGGGGCAAGAAACTTGATCGCGACCTCGCGGCCGAGTCGGCGATCGGTCGCCTTGTAGACGATGCCCATGGCGCCACGTCCGATCTCTTCGCCGAGATCGTAGTGATTGATGCGAACACCTTCGATGGGCAGCGCCGCGCCCTGCGGCCGGAGCACTTCAGCCACCAGTCGGTAGCCCTTCCGCGGAACGGTTTGAATGTAGGAAGGAGCGCGTGCCGAATCGCCCAGGGCCTTGCGCAGCTCCCAGATGGCATGACTGATCACCTCGTCGCCGGTGTACGGCGAGTCGGCCCAGACCTCTTCGAAGATACGCTCTTTGGTGACGACCGCAGGTGCGTGGCGGGCAAGACAAACCAGCACATCCATCGAACGCGCCTCGACACGGACAGGCTTACCTTCCCGTTCGACTTCGTTGCCGACAGGACGAACCCACCAATCGCCGAGCTTGAAGTCGGCCGTGGTCGCATGACTGAAGCTCGAATCACTCATGATCCGCCTCGGAAAGGCTCGACACACGGTTTCCGCAAGATTTGCGGCTTCCTCCCTGAAACCTCACAGATTCTCACATGATGATTATCTTTATCTCAGCGTATCATGCAAGGTAACATCGTACACGACGCCTGGGCAGATTGCCTGCCCGCCCGGTATACGCGCCACGTCTGGGCCTGATGGCGAGTTCCGTTCCGCAAACGATTGGGCGCTGGACCGATCAACCGAGGCGTGGCGCGCTCAAAGGGGATTGGCGCCGCGCACGTCTCTCCCTCACGCACGCGCTGAACGTTCGGCCTTCTTCGACCGTGCCCAGTTCCGGTGCTTGATCGCCATCCGATCGAGCGGGTGAGCTGGAAGGACGGCGACCACTGGCTGCGTCGCTACGGCATGCGCAGCTACAACGAGGCGGAATGCGGGTCAACTTCGGCAGCGAGGCGACCTCTCGGCGTCGGCAACGGCCAGGACGCGCTCGACCTGTACTGGGCTGTGGTCACGGATCGAAACGGTTGGCAGTCGTCCGAGGTTACGCTTCGCTACGAAACGCCGACCGACATCGCCGATGCCCAGAAACCGGAGCTCGAGCTCAACCAGGCACCGACCCTCGACGTGCCCTGGACCCTCGTGCCCGGCCAGCTCCTCGACATCGCAAAGTACGCGATCTCCGGATCGGTCAGCACCTTCGGTCATTTCGCGCTGACCATTGCCCCAGACCCGAGCTGCCAGGGTGCCGTACCCTGCCCCGAGACCTCTGAGAACCTGGACGGTCCTGGCGCCATCTCGGCGTCGAGCGCCTGGCTGGTGGCCAATGATCTGGCCCTCGCCCCCGTCTTCGTGGGCGGTTCTACATCTCTCGCCCTCACCAACTACGCTATTGATCCGGCATTAATCCGGCGCCCCCATGGTCCCGACGACGATTGGCTGATCAGCCCGGGCTTTGATGTCGAAGCCGCGGCGCCCCACCTGGTTCAGTTCCGCTACGAGGGGGGTGCTGGGGCCGCCCCCGACCTCGACGTTTTCCTGGGCTCGGGCAGCGACAGCGCAGCCCTCTCATCCCTACCAACGATTGTCAGCTTCGACGACTTTGGTGGCAACACAGTGACCCTCAAGTGCTCTCCACACCCGCGGAGGCCGCGCCCCGCCATTTCGGCTTCCACGAACGCTTCGCGAGGGCCAATAGAGCGTTCTACACGTCCGATGCAGAATCGGTCACAGCCACCGACACGCCGTGTGCTGTCGGTGGCTGTGACCGAGGTTACGCTGAGGTCAAACCCTACGCGTCGCCGCTCGAGGATCTGAGATCACGGACAGGCGTAACACTCACCACCACAGTGCAGGCGAATGATGCTGCACGACTGCGACGGGCCGCTGGCAAACATCATGGTGCAGGTTCCGACAAGGGAGCCCTGCGGCTGCGGCGGACAGCTCTCGAGCGCGCAATCCGTCAGGAGCGGTCGTTCGAAGGCTGAGACAGCGGACGCGCCAACAACGGCGGCGACGGCGATGAGGCCGAGCACGACAAGGATACGAAGGCGTTTCTCGAGCACGAAACCCTCTCTTTTGGGAACAGGTTGGTAAGGTGACGGGCCCGCGTTCGAGCCTACGAAGCCGCGAGCTCGCCCACACTGGGAAAGGAAGCACGAATCTCGGATTGGGCCTTCTCGGAAAGCACGCCGCTCCAGACGCCACGCACGCGTCCGTCCGCGTCCAGATGGACGGTCAGCGGTACCCGCGTGACGCCCAAGGCGTCCGTCAGGGCGGCGCGCTCCACAGGCATCATTACGTCGAACGGCAGCGCGCGAGCCTGCTGGTACGTCGCCGTGGCCGACCGGTCATCCAGACTGATGCCGACCACTTCGGCGTCATCTACGATCGCTTCGTGCAGCGCCTGCCACGCCGTCTGGTTGCGCGCGCAGGCTTGGCACGTGGTCGTAAAGACGAGGAGCAGCCGATCCCGAGCAGGGTCTGCCGGCGCCAGGGCGCGCTCGACCCCTTCGAGACTCTGCACCGTGAGTGGCGGGACGGTCTGGCCCACCTCGAGCGATGGCGGCGGCGGCGCCATCGCGGCGCGAAGCTCGCGGTTCTGATGCGCCAGGAACAAGCTCTGCCCGGCCAGTAGCACGATGAATGCATGCAGCACGATGGCATAGACACGACCGTTCATGGCCTCACCCCTCCCTGGCTCTTCCCTCGCAAGCCCCGGTAAGCGGTCCAGGTACCTGTCTGCGAGGCCGAGCTCGGTTTGTGCCGTTCCATCAGCGTTCGGAAACCATCAGAAAGTCTATGCAGTCCCCGCGGTCGGTGCCGCCGATCGCGGAAGGTGGTACACAGCACACCCATGTAGTGCCGCTGGCATTCGGCCACTCGGCACATACCCGTCCGTTCTCCGCACACTCGGGTACGTTCGTCACAGCGATCCACGGACCGTCACGTTCGCCGAGCTCGAGTAGGACCTCCTCGGAGCTACTGACCATGGGCGCACCTATGAGCGTCAGCAAGGCGAGCCCGAGTGTTGCGATCACAGAGCTCGGAACGCGGGGAAAGGCGAAATCCATTCGTTTCATCAACAAGCCTCCAAGGTCGTTTCCATTCCTCGAATCCCCGCCGGACTTGTTTCACGGACCCTGTCCGCACACGTTTCCGAGCGATGAATCGAAGTAGTGGCACGTTACGCGTATTCCAGGCGTGATTCATGTCATGTGCTACAGTTTTTTTCGAACCAATCCTTTTCGACTCCGCTCTCGAGCAGGTCGTGTGAAGGTCTGAGTGGGGGTTAGAAGGGGGGACGCGCACATGATCGAGAGTCCGCAGGAAGACCTCACGCGCCTGCTCATTGCCTGGAGCGATGGCGACGCCGCTGCCTTTGACCGATTGGCTGGCTTGGTCTACGATCGCCTTTCGCGGCTGGCCTCGGCATACCTGCGCGGTGAGCGGGAGGGACACACCTTCGACACCGGTGCGCTCGTGCACGAAGCCTTCTTGCGTTTGATCCAACAGGACCGCGTTCGCTGGCGAGACCGTGCTCATTTCTTCGCCATTTCAGCGACGATGATGCGCCGTATCCTGGTGGATCGCGCGCGACGGAGCGATGCCGCGAAGCGCGGCGGTAGCGTTTCAGTCGCCCTTTTCGAGGATCTGCGCACTCGCGTGCCCGCCAGCCATCCGGATCTTCTGGCCCTCGACGATGCCCTCCACGATCTCGAAGTGCAGGATGCCGAGTTGGCGCGCCTGGTCGTGATGCGCTATTTCGGTGGGCTGACCAAGGACGAGATCGCCGCCGTGCTCAACACCTCGGCATCGACCGTCGCCAGGCGCTGGCGGACCGCGCGAGCCTGGCTGTACACCTACCTCGCCACATCGAGCGCCAAACCCAGCGGAAGCCCGAGCGGTGGCAACGGATGACCATGCCGGCCGACCGTTGGCAACTGGCCAATCGCCTCTTCGAGGAAGCGCTCGAGCTGCCCGATGGTGCGCGCGCTGCCTTTCTGCTCACCCGGTGCCAGGTGGGCCACGACGTACGTGCGACCGTCGAGCGCTGGCTCGACGCGGATGCCGAGGCCGCGAACTTCCTGGACAAGCCCCTTGTCGCCTTGCCACGCGCCACAAGGGCGACCGTTCCTACCGAGATGCCCGAACGGATCGGCCCGTACCGCCTCATCGAGGAGATAGGACGTGGCGGAATGAGCGTGGTCTACCGCGCGATCCGTGACGACCAGGTGTTCGATCGCGACGTGGCGATCAAGCGCGTCGCGGCCGGCGTGATGAGCGCCGAAGCCCATCGAAGGTTCGACATCGAACGCCGTGTGCTGGCCACCCTCGACCACCCGTGGATCGCCAGTGTCCATGACGGTGGCACCACGAGGGACGGCACGCCCTATCTGGTCATGGAGCATGTGAACGGCGAACCCATCGACCGCCATTGCGATCGTCTCGGTCTGCACACATGGCAACGCATCGTCTTGTTTCGCAAGGTCTGCCAGGCTGTGCAGGTGTGCCATCGCAATCTGATCGTGCACTGCGACCTCAAGCCCGGAAATATCCTGGTGACTCAAGACGGCACGCCCAAGCTGCTCGACTTCGGCATCGTCAAGCTCCTGGGCCACGACCGGGCGAGCGGCGTGTCCAGCGAATCTGAGACCGTCTGGCCGCGGCCTCTGACGCCGCGCTACGCCAGTCCCGAGCAGAGGGAGGGACGTGCGATCTCCACCGCGAGCGACGTCTACGCGCTGGGAACCTTACTTGGCGAGCTCGTTCTCGGACGCAAAGGGCCCGTAGAGAACAACCGTTCGCCCCATCAGCGACCGCCGGTCGATCTCGAGGCAATTGTGGATCGCGCCACGATGGTAGAGCCGGCCGCGCGCTATGGCTCGGTGGAACAGCTTTCCGATGACCTACGGCGCCACCTCGAGGGCTTCCCCGTACGCGCTCGCGGCGGCGGAATCGTCTACCGGCTGGGTCGCACGCTACGCCGCAACGCCGCATTGGTGTCGACCGTTCTGGCCGTGACGGCCCTGCTGGCCGTCTCCAGCATTCGCACGGCGAGTCTGGCTGACCGCTTGGCAATGGAAAAGGAAAAGCTCGAGAGCGTTGAGAGTTTTTTCCGGAAGATCTTCGAAAACGCCGGACCGACCGGGGAGAACGCCGAGCTCACGCTGCGTCAGGCAGTCGACACTGAGCGCGAGCTGATCGACGACAGCTTTCGCGATCAACCCGACGCACGCGGCGCCATTCACGCCATCCTCGGAGCGATCTACGTCGACTTTGGCGATCCGGAACAGGCGCTCGTCTTGACAGATGAAGCTTTGACTCTGAACCGAGATCGCTATGGCGCCGGCAGCCGGGAGGAGGTCGGCGTGCTGGTGACCCGAAGCGCCGCGCTACGCGAGCTCAGGCGTCACGACGAGGCCGCCGCCACTCTGCAGCCCGCGCTCGCGTGGAAGCCTGAGTCCGGCACCACCGACATGGCGTTGCGTGTGCGAGTGCTCAATACCCACGTCCTCAACCGTTGCTACCTCGAACGCTACGAAAGCGTTGAGCGGGAGTCGACCCAGGCTCTTGACCTTGCGACGCGATACCTGGGACCACGCACGCTGGAAACTGCGGCCGCTACTGTTCAGCGTGCTCTCATTCTGCGGATGACGGGCAACGATGCCGAGGCCGAAGCGCTCTATCGAAAAGGCCTTGAGCTCTTCGCGCAGAATCAGGGCGAGTCACACCCCTACCGCGCGACGTTGCTCAACAATCTGGCGCTCATTCAGCGTGATCTCGGCGACCGGTCGGCCGCCCGCGCCAACCTGGAGGCGGCAGACGCCCAGTACGTCGTCGCCTTCGGCCGCAACGCTCGGCAGCGAGCCCGCCCCCTGCTCGCCTTGGCTCAGCACCTGGCGCAGGACGGGCTCGACGAGGAAGCACTCGTTCACTTCCGGACCGCAGTCGAGATTTCCCTTGCATCCGGTGCGACCGACTACATCATTCGGTCCGCCCAGGACTTGGCAGCCTTTCTGATCGAGCGCGGCAACTGTGCGGGTGGCGAAGACCTGGTTCGCGCCAGCCTGGACGCTGGGCGCGAAGCCGCGTTGGACAGCTGGCGATACCACGCACTGGCCAGCCAGCTCGGTGTCTGCCTTGGGCAGACGGGAAACATCCGCGAGGCGCGCCTCCAACTCACTGCCAGCCTCGAAGCCCTCCGCCGTCTAGAGGCCAAGGGTGAGGTCATCGCGACCACCGAAGCTTACCTCGCCGCCCTTGACGATCCGTAGCAAGACTCATCCGACCCCTCGAGGGGTTGCACCTCGAGCGCCTGGTGCTCGATCCAGTAGGCGGAAATCGCGGAGCTGCGTTCGAGAAAGCCTTCCGCCATCTCGACAGGCGGACCGATCGGGTACTCACCCAGCGCCAAGAGATCCGCGCGTGACCGGGCCGCCAGCATCAGCTCGACGACGCGCTGCGCCTCTCCCATCCCGTGATCGCGACCGAGGTGACCTGGCGGAGAGGCGCGACAGCGTGGACACGCCCCGCGGGATTCGCTTGGTAGCCCAGCGCTTCGACGGATACCGCTCCGCTGGCACGCTCCTCCACGAAAGCCAACGTCGAAACGGGCGGAAAGCGGTCGGCGCTCACCGTGGCACAGCTCAAGCGCCATGCAAGCCACTACCTCCGAAGGAGGTCAACGAAAGGGGGCGAGCTAAACGCCTGGAAACAGAGGATTTGGAGGGTGGTACCGACTCCCAGATTTGAACTGGGGACCTCATGATCCACAATCATGCGCTCTAACCAACTGAGCTAAGTCGGCATTCAAGGCAGCAGGCGTCGTCAATCCAAAGACGCGGTCGCGGATCCTAAATCGGCCGATAGGGTGCTGTCAAAGGTTTCGGCCAGCAATCCGGCCGACGCTCCACCGCTTCCAGCCGAAAGCGCACCACTGCCGCGAGGTGTGAACCGGCCCTACCGACCAGGGTGTCTCGCTCCGCGCATCGGGCGAACCCCTCCGTGTCCCTTTGAACTGGGGACCGCATGATCCACAATCATGCGCCCTGCAACCGCGAGGAAGCAGGCCTTCCCTGGCAGCGTGCTACCATGCCTCCGCGCTGTGAACGCAGCGTTTCCGCCAATGAGCCTTTCCCGCTGGCCGATCGTGCCGGCGTTCTTGGAGTTTCGAGCATCATCATGTCTGGATCTTCTGCATCGGATTCTATCGAACGCGAGGTTCTCGACCTCGATGTGGTCTTTGTCGGAGGTGGCCCGGCCAGCCTGGCCGGGGCGTACCACCTGGGACGCTTGATCGAGCAGCACAACGCGGATGCGCCAGCCGGCGAGCAGCTGGAGCCGATGATCGCGGTGCTCGAGAAGGGCAAAGAGGTCACCAGCCATGCGCTCTCGGGCGCCGTGGTCGACCCGCGGGCGCTCAAGGAGCTGATGCCGGACGACTGGCAGGACGCTCCCTTCGAGGCGCCGGTGGCAGATGAGAAGTTCTGGTGGATGACGCAGAAGAAGGCGATGTCGATCAAGCCGCTGCCGCCACCCCTTCAGAATCGCGGCAAGTACGTGGCCTCGATCGGCAAGATCAACAAGTGGCTGGCCGAGAAGGTCGAAGAGCTCGGCATCGATGTCTTCTGCGAGTTCCCTGCGACCCACGGACTGATCGAGGAGCGCGAAGGGCGTGAGACGGTCATCGGCGTCCGCACCGGCGACCGCGGCATCGATCACGATGGCAAGCAGAAGTCCAACTTCGAGCCGGGCGTCGATGTTCATGCACGCTGCGTGATCTTGGGCGAGGGTCCTCGCGGCACGATCGCCAAGCAGCTCGAGGAGCGCTTCGATCTCAATGCGGGCAAGAATCCGCAGATCTACGCGATCGGCCTGAAGGAGATTTGGGAGGTTCCGGAAGGCCGCATGGCCGCGGGCGACATTGTGCACAGCGCCGGCTTCCCGCTCGGCATGCACAATTTCGGTGGCGGCTTCATCTACGGCATGCAGAACAACCAGGTGATCGTCGGCCTGGTGGCCGGTCTCGACTACGAGAATCCCCACTTTGACCCACACCAAGAATTCCAGCGTTTCAAGACGCACCCCGAGGTGCGGGCGCTGCTCGAAGGCGCCAGCATGCAGTTCTACGGCGCGAAGGCCATCCCCGAAGGCGGCTGGTATTCGATGCCCCGCCCCTATGGTGACGGCTTCTTGCTGATCGGCGACACCGGCGGCTTCCTCAACAGCCAGAAGCTCAAGGGCATCCATTTGGCGATGAAGAGTGGCATGTTGGCAGCCGAGACCGTCTTCGAGGCGCTCAAGGCGGGCGGTGAAGGCCCGATCGGCCAGGATGTGCTCCAGCAGTTCCAGCAGAAGGTCGAAGCGAGCTGGATCCGGGAGGAGCTGTGGCCGGTGCGTAACTTCCATCAGGCTTTCGACAAGGGCGCGCTGGCGGGCTTCTTCCAGGCTGGTGTCGGTCTGGTGACCGGCGGCCGTGGCTGGGGCTTCAAGAACCGTCTGGAAACGGAGCCAGGGCACGCGCGCATGACCAAGCTGGACGGCCCGAATGGCGCCTCGGTCAAGGCGCCGGAGCCAGTCGCCTTCGATGGCACCCTGACCTTCGACAAGCTGGCCGACGTCTACAACTCGGGCACCGCTCACGAGGAGGATCAGCCGGTCCACCTGCACGTGGCTGATCCCGAGCACTGCGTGACGGTCTGCGCCCGTGAGTATCAGAACCCGTGTCAACGCTTCTGCCCGGCCGCGGTCTACGAGATCGTCGACGAGCCGAGCCACGCAACGGGCAAGCGCTTGCAGATCAACGCGTCGAACTGTGTCCACTGCAAGACCTGCGACGTCATGGATCCCTACCAGATCATCACCTGGGTTCCCCCCGAGGGTGGTGGCGGCCCCAACTACAGCAAAATGTAGCGACGCCGCGGACGTGCTCCGCGTGCCCGCCCCTGTTCTAGCCCCACGCTGGCAAGCTTCTCGTGGCCTACTCGGTCAGCCGGCGTAGCCTTGGATCGCACAATCTGTGCAAAGGAAAGACGATATGACCGGGATGGTTCGCATCAAGTTGAAACCGGGTCGCGACAAGGCACTGCGCCAGGGGAATCCCTGGCTCTTCAGTGGTGCCATCGCCGACGAAAACGGTCCATCGAAGGCTTCCCTGGCCACGGTCCGAGCGGCCAATGGCGACGAGCTCGGTGTTGGGCTCTACAGCCGGCGATCGCAGATTCGGGTTCGCATGCTGCATCACGGCACCGACACCCCCCTCGTCGACCGCGCCTTTTTCGCCCAGCGTATCGACGCGGCCCGAGCGCTCCGTGCTGCGCTGGTGCCCGCCGAGACGACCGGTGTTCGGCTGATCAATGCCGAAGGCGATGGCCTTCCCGGCTGGACGGTCGACCGCTTCGGTGACGTCCTGGTCAGTCAGATCACCAGCGCAGGTTTGGAAAAGCTGGCCGACGAAGCATTGGGAGCCCTGACCGACGCGCTGCCCACGCTGATGCCGCCGACTTCGACTGGTGGCGAGACGTCTTCGGATGGCGCAGCCGAAGGGCTTCCTGAACCGGCGATCTTGGCGGTGAACAGCACCCGGGTTCGGCGGCGTGAAGGCATCGACGAACCCAACACGTGGATCACCGGCCAGGCCGTCGAGACCGCGCGTTTTCTCGAGCACGGCCTTCAGTTTTCCGCGGAGCTCGGCGGCCAGAAGACCGGCTTCTACCTCGACCAGCGGGACAACCGGATGCGGGCTGGTCAGCTGGCCGGCGACCGCAAGGTTCTCGACCTCTTTGCCCACACGGGCGCTTTCTCGGCCCATGCCTTGCGGGGAGGCGCCTCTCAGGTCGTGGCGGTGGAATCTTCTGCCCGATTGATCGATCGGGGTGGCGAGGACCTGGCCGCCAACAACCTCGCCATCGATCGACTGCAGTGGGCGAAGGCCAACGTCTTCGAGGATCTGCGCCACCGCGAGGAGCGCTTCGACCTGGTGATCTGCGACCCGCCGTCCCTGGTGGAGAACAAGAGCGCTCAGCGCGCCGGAGCACGGGCGTACAAGGACCTCAACCGCCTGGCTTTCAAACGTGTGACGGATGGCGGGTTCCTTCTTACCTTTAGCTGCAGCGGCGGCGTCGATTCCAAGCTCTTTCGCCAGATCCTCTTTTCTGCTGCGGACGAGGCTGGCGTACGCGCCTCCCTCATCGAGCCCCTGTCGGCCGCTGCCGATCATCCGGTCGACATTGCCCACCCGCAAGGCGAGTACCTCAAGGGCTGGCTGGTTCACGTCGCCGGCCGTCGCTGATCAGGCCACGCGATCGGGCCATACGAAGCGGGCCTTGGCCTGTGGCGAGGCCAACGTCTCCTTCCGGTAGAAGCGTTCGAGGATCTACGGCCGATAGGTCAGAAGGTCCGGGTTGCGCGCCATGAACGATCGCCAGCTTTCGCGCGTGCGGTCTTCGACGCGGCGGATGCGGTCGTGAATGATCAGGATGAAGGCCCACGTGATCGTCTCGTGGTAGAGCCCATCGGCACCTTTCGCCGCTGCGAAGCGCTGGACGCCCTCGCGTAGCCTGCTCAGGCATGCCTCGACTGGCATCTCCTGCAGGTAGAGCCAGGTCACCCGCACGTGCTCGGGATGGCCGAACGCTTCCAAGGTGCACTGTTCGAAGCCGTCGATGAGGTCGCGATCGCTCAGCTCGCGAACGCATGGGGCGCGATCGACCAGACCGTTCGACTCTTTCGCAACTGCCATGTCCCTTTCCTCCTCGGGCACTGTCCCCCACGGGAAGTTTTGCCCAAAAGAAAAGCGACCAGCGGTGAAGACCACTGGTCGCTCGTTGCGCCGCGTCTCGGCGGCGTCGGGGCAGTTTACCGCTCGCGAGATGTCGAACGCAAGGCACCGGCTTCGGGCCGGGTCGCGGCGCTCGGCTTCGTCTGCGGGCGGACCTTCGCGAACTCGCTACCGCTCAAACACACTCCGGCCGTCCTCGATCGATGCCGAGCGCCGCTTGGCTTCGGCGTACCCGCTGCATGGCCCTGTAGAGCCATGCAGTACTCGGCATCGACTGCGGGCGGACCTTCGTGACCTCGCTACCGGCCGGCGTTGCTCGCCAGGAGTCGTTCGGCGGAGAGACGCGCCATGGTGGTCATGCCCATGAGGCCCATGGTCTTGCCCATGGACAGCTCGCTGCCGAAGACGCGGTAGACCACGTCGTCGGGGACGTTGGCGACGGCTTCCAGCGGGGCGCCCGAAAGGGCCTCGTCGAGGATGACCGCCATGGCCTTGGCCGAGATCCCTTGGGGGTTCTCGACGGCGAAGTAGAACTTCAGCGTGCCGTCATCGCGCTTCTTGGCCCAGACGAAAGCCTCGGACTCGCATGCTGGCACCTTGTGCTCGTCCGGGTACGGACGCTCGGCAACCTCTGCCGGCACTTCACGAAATCGGTCCGCTGTCTCGATCAGCATGTCGATCCGCTGATTGCGATCGTCGATCAGGCCGAGCAGATCTTCCAACTCGGCCAACTTTTCGGGATAGGGATCTCGGCGTTCGGCCATACTCGTCTCTTACGTGCCAAGACGCGCCGGAAGCGCGGCTCAGCGCTCCACCGGCACGCCGACCAGGTTGCCCCATTCGGTCCAGCTGCCGTCATAGTTGCGAACGTTGGGATAGCCGAGCAGGTAGTGAAGGACGAACCAGGTGTGGCTCGAGCGCTCGCCGATTCGGCAATACGCAATGACGTCATCACCCTTCGACAAGCCATGCTCGCCCTCGTAGATGGCGCGCAGCTCTTCCGCCGTCTTGAAGGTACCGTCGCTGTTGGCGGCACGGGCCCAAGGAATGCTCCGAGCACCCGGAATGTGACCACCACGGAGCGCGCCCTCATTCGGGTACTCCGGCATGTGCAACAAGCGGCCGCTGTATTCGTCCGGGCTGCGCACGTCGACCAGCGAGCCCTTCGCGTCGAGATGCGCGAGGACCTCGTCGCGGAAGGCGCGGATCACCGAATCGTCGCGCGCCGGCGCGTCGTAGTCAGAAGCCGGATACGAAGCCTCGTCGCGCACCAGGGTCTTGCCTTCCTGCTCCCACTTCAGGCGTCCGCCGTCCATCACTTTGGCGTTGGTATGGCCGAACAGCTGGAAAACCCAAAAGGCGTAGCAGGCCCACCAATTGTTCTTGTCCCCGTAGAAGACCACGGTCGTGTCCGGCGTGAGACCGACACGACGTGCCAGCTTCTCGAAACCTTCGCGGTCGAGGTAGTCGCGACGCAGGGGATCGTTGAGATCACGCGCCCAGTCCACCTCGACAGCACCGGGAATATGACCGGCACGGAAAACCAAGGGATCCTCGTTCGACTCGATGATGCGCACCGAAGAGTCATCGAGATGCTCCGCGACCCAATCAGTCGTCACCAACGCATCGGGATCGTGATAGCCACGTTCTGCGATCGCCGTCATGTCTTGCTAACTCCTCGAACAGCCTTGTTGCCATTCGCCATGGAAGATTTGCCGTGTTGGAAAGTCATCTTGGCCGGCCGCAAGCTCCAGGCCGGCCATGGCACCGTCGTGCCGCATGACGGCAACGGTATCACCGCCCTCCTGCTCGTCCCTCGAATCCCGCATTTCATCCGACCGGCCCATCCACCTCGACCCTCGGCACCGGTATACTCATCATGGATTTTGGAGACGGACGACTGATGATCAGCAGCCTGGCTTTCGCTCCCGCGTACCGCTCGCCCCGCAACGGACTCGTTTTCCTTGCGGCGGTCGTCAGCATGCTGCTGGTGCCCCCCGTTGTGAGCGAGGCTCAGCAGCCCAGCCTCACGTACACGCCCACCCCGGCAGACCGCCTGAGCAGCCTGGACCCGAGCCAGTTTCCTGTGCCGGACGTCCTCGCGCCCAACGTCGCGTTCTGGACCGCGGTCTACGCCCAGCATTCCACCAACCAATCGCTGCTGCACGACGAGCGCTATCTCGACATCGTCTATGAGGTCCTGGACTTCTCTGACCTCGCCGCCCTGCCTGACACCCGCAAGCGCCTGAAACGGCGCCAGCGCATTCGCGACGCCGAAACCCGCTGGGCTTCGGTTCTCCGCGACCTGGGCAGCGGCAAGCGGCGAGAAGCCCTCTCCGGCGACTATCGTCACGTCGAGTCGCTGTTCGCGAATGTCCCAGGAGGCAATCAGAAATACCTCCGTGCGATCGATCACTTCCGCAGCCAGCGCTGTCTGAACGACGAATTCGCCCGTGGCATCGTGCGCTCCGGTGGCTACCTGCCGGGAATCGAACAGATCTTCGCGCGGCGCGGTCTGCCGAAGATGCTCACCAGGCTTCCCTTCGTCGAGTCGATGTTCCAGCTCGGCGCCCGCTCCACGGCCGCGGCCGGCGGGGTGTGGCAGTTCATCCCGGCGACCGCCCGTCGCTTCCTGCGCATGGATCTCGAGATGGACGAGCGCTTCGATCCGTGGTTGGCGGCCGACGCGGCAGCTTCGCACCTCGAGCAGAGCTACAAAAGTCTCGGGGAGTGGCCACTGGCGATCACCGCCTACAATCACGGCCCAGCAGGCATGCGACGCGCCGTTCGGCAGCTCGGCACGAAGGACCTCGGAACGATCGCTCAGCGCTACCGGTCGCGGAGCTTTGGTTTTGCCTCGCGCAACTTCTACACCGAGTTCGTGGCTGCCGCCACGGTGTATGACCGCCGCGACCAGCTCTTCCCAGGCGTGCAACCTGCGCCGGCTCTGAGACACGACACGTTCGTACCGGATCAATACGTCTCGGCCGTGGCCCTGGCGCAAGCCGCCGGGATCGACCAGGACGACCTCAAGGCGCTCAACCCAGGCTTCCAACGCGGCATCTGGCGCGGCGAGCTGCTGCTTCCGCGCGGCTACCAAGTACGGGTACCAGCCGGCGAGCTCGACCGCGTGAACGCTGCCTACGCCAGCCTCGACTCGAGCCACCGGCGGAATCACCAACGTGGCCACAACTACAAAGTCCGACGGGGCGATACCCTGGCGGTCATCGCACGTCGCCACGGAACGTCAGTACGAGCCCTCCAGCAGGCCAACAACCTGCGGACCGCGCACCTGATCCGTGTCGGCCAGGTCTTGCGCATTCCAGATGGCCGCGGTGGCAGCAGCACACGACGCTCGAGCAGCGCATCGAGCTCGGCATCATCTGGAACGGCGACCGCGAGCAGCACCCCGACTTCGTACACTGTGCGCTCGGGCGACACACTCTCTGGTATCGCGTCACGCCATAGCACCTCAGTCCGCGCGATCCAGCAGACCAACGGTCTCGGCAGCGCTCACCGCATCGCAGTCGGCCAGCGACTGAAGATCCCGGCGGGCAATAGCGTCACGCATGTCGTACGTCGGGGAGACACCCTGACCAAGATCGCCCGCCGCTATGGCACGACGGTCGCAGCCCTTAAGCGCCACAACAGCTTGCGCTCCAGCACGATTCACCCGTCGCAACGTTTGCGAATCCCCTAGCGGGCACCCGGCCGCGAATCAGCGCTTCTCGTCGAGAAACCTCGACGGAAAGATGGGCATTGACACCGTCACGATTTTTGCTACAATAGCATTGTCAATCGGGGTTCGAGAGAAGGAGACATCCTTCAAAGCTCGGCTCTTTCGGCGATGCGGTACGGACGGGTGCCACATCGCCGCTTGTTTTTTGTGCGGCAGGTACGCCAAACAGACCCGGCGAGCCTCGGTCGCTGGCCAGGTCTCGGGAACGGTCTCGAAGTCGGTAAGGCCGGGGGACGGTACGCGGGCCGCGAAACGCGAACCCGATCAGGCCACGTTCTGGCTCGCGAGCTCGGAATCAGCGATCAAGCTCTGCGCCCACCGTGACAGCGGTCGCCGCGGAATGAAGACGGGGCCGCCCACCATCGAGGACGCCTTGGCCTCCGGCGCTGGCTTGGGTGCCGGGGCGTCGATCAAGGAGCGAGCCTCGGCATGCTGCGTCGTGGACGGGTGCGGACTCTTCCGGCTGGGCTTCTGCGGACTGAGATTCTGCGGACGGGACTTCTGGCACAGGACCATAGGGGGGTTTCTCCTTCTCCCACTTGTTGACACACAACATTGGATCGCGCAAACGTGCGAGTCCGACGATGGTCTGTGGCGGGATTATGGAAAATTGTGGCAAGAATGAGGCAACCTGGCCTGTACGGCTCCGGGCTCCCCTCGGTGCGAGATCATTCGACGAGAAGAGGCTGTGCCCTGGCCTGATAGAAGGCCCTCCTGCCACGCGAGCGCCCGGTCGCGGTCCGCGTTCGCGGCCATCGAAACACCCGTAGCCAGAACAACCAGAACCCAGAGGAGCATTGGCATGTCGGTCGAGATTGCCGGTACCTACGAAGGCGGCCTGAGCGTTGCATTGGAGCATGGACCGAGCGGTGCGAAGCTGCGCACCGCCGCGCCCGTCGACAATCAAGGCGATGGCAGCTCGTTCTCCCCCACCGATCTCGTGGCCACAGCGCTCGGATCGTGCATGCTGACGTTGATGGGAATCGCCGCCAACCGAGACGGCATCGACATCACGGGCGCGCAGGTTCGCGTGGCGAAGGAGATGTCTGCCAATCCACGCCGAATCGGCACCCTCCGCGTCAAGCTGGACCTGCCCGCGGGCATCCCCGTCGCTGCCCGGGCAGCACTCGAGCGGGCTGCGCTGACGTGCCCGGTGCACCGCAGCCTGCTACCGGCGATCGAGATCCCGGTCGACTTCGTTTACCCCGACTGACGTCCGTTCGGCCCCAGGCAGCTCACCCTCCTCTGCGAGCAAGAAACCGCGGGCACGCGGCTTGCGTACGAAAGGGGTGACGCTGCGGTCGACCTTTCCTCTTTTCCGCGGCGACGCCAGAAAGGTCAGCGACCGTGGTGCTCGATAGGAGACCACGCAGATGCCCAACGATTCGATCGCCCGCCCCTTCGACCGAGGCCCGTCCCGAGGACTGGGTGCCGGCGGCCCGCGATTTGACGAGCTCGAAAAAGTTGCCCAGCAGGAAGCCGAAGACAGTCGGCGCCTGCGCTGGATGGTGGTCGGTGCTGCCGCCTTCCATGCCCTTCTGTTGATCGTTGCCCTGCCGCGCGGAGCTGTCGTAGAGCCGAGCACGCCCCGCAACGACAAACTCTTCGTGGTGCAGACCATCAAGCTGACACCACCACCGGCCGCGCCGCAGAAGGCGATCCCCAAACCGAAGAAGAAGCGCGTACCGATGCCGGATCCGACGCCGGATGACCCCGAGCCGATCATCGAAGAGCTCGAGATCGCAGTCCCCGACATCGCACCCGTCGGTGATCTCGACGTGCCGTTCTCGATTCCTGACGCTCCCGTTCTCGCTCAAGGCCCGGGCGGCAGCGGAAGCGACCCGATTCTTCAGGTCGGTGAAGGCGTGTCAGCACCGCGCAAGATCCACTACCCGAACCCGCCCTACACCGAACCGGCACGCGCCGCGCGCATCCAAGGCGTGGTGATTCTGCAAGCGATCATCGATGCAGCGGGCAAGGTCGCCGACGTCAAAGTGCTCAAGGGTCTTCCCGAGGGCCTGGACAAGTCAGCGCTCGAAACGATCAAGACGTGGACGTTCGAGCCCGCCATGCGTGCCGGTCTGCCCGTCGCCGTGTATTTCAACCTCACGGTACGCTTCTCACTGCAGTAGGGCCTCGCAGTAGGGCCCCGCCCCCACCCACACATGGCCTGAGCGCGAGGCGCTCGAAATCCGATACGCTCAGGCCATGAGCATCGACTACTCGGCCCGCCGTCGTTCCCTGGCCAGCACGGTCTCCGCGGATGCCTTCGCCTTCGTGCCGGGGCCCAATCTCCGCTACTACACCGGCCTGGATTTCCACCTCTCCGAGCGGCCGACCGTCGCGTTCTACCGCCCAGCGGAGGACGATCTCGCGATCATTGTGCCGCAGCTCGAGACGACCACTCTCGAGAGCCAGTCGGACGCAGCCTGGAAGGTCTTCGACTGGAACGACCGTGATGGCTACCTCGGTGCCTTCGACCAGGCGATCGCCGCCCTCGGGCTCGGCAACAAGCACCTCGGGCTCGACGACCTCGTCATGCGCGCCTTCGAGTGGCTGGCATTGCAGCGTGCCGAGCCGTCGATTCAGGCAGTCGGTGCTGGCCGCGGCATGCTGCAGGTACGCTCCCGCAAGACACCTGACGAGATCGCGGCCTTGCGCGAAGCCGTCCGCATCACGGAACAAGCGCTGGCCACCGTCGTCGCCCAGGCCGAGCCTGGCCAGACCGAAGCTGAGATCACCGAGGAACTGCACGCGGCCCTGAAAGAGGGCGGCTCGACCGGCAATGCCTTCGACACGATCGTGCTCACCGGCCCCAAGAGCGCCCTGCCTCACGGCCACCCGGGCCAACGCGCGTTGGGCGCCGACGAGCTCCTGCTGATCGACTTCGGTGGCATCTTCGGCGGCTACCCCGCGGACATCACCCGCACCTTCTGCCTCGGCACGCCTGACCCTGAGCTGGCGCGCGTTCACGACGTGGTGCGCCAGGCCAATGCCGCGGGCCGCGCCATCGCGGGCCCTGGCGTTCCTTGCGGTGAGGTCGACCGCGCAACACGCGACGTGATCCGGGAAGCGGGCTACGGCGACCACTTCACCCACCGCACCGGCCACGGTCTGGGGCTCGAAATTCACGAGCTGCCGCAGATCGCCGAGGGCGTCACCGACGAGCTCGAGCCAGGAATGGTCTTCACCATCGAGCCTGGCATCTACCTGGAAGGCAAAGGCGGTGTGCGGATCGAAGACGACATCCTGGTCACCGAGACCGGCACCGAGTCGCTGACCTCCTTCCCGCGCGGGATCAGCCGCTGACGCGACTCGCCCACGCGCGCTGCCGATTTCGGCTGTCGACGATGGCCGCGGCCCCGAATTGTCGACCTTTACCAGGACGTTACCCGCCCCCTGGGGGCCTGCTATAACCTTCTGACGTGGGTACGTATATCGAGCGTAGGCTTCGGGCGAAACCATCCTGCGCGCTCCCGCATGCAGCCAACACCTGCTCGAATCAGTCGAGGATGAGGACGCCCCGTCCAACGAGGCCCTCCTCGAGGAGGAACGGATCGTGACTGACGCGGCATCGACTTCCAACACTCTGGTCGCAACGGAGCCCCAAGGCGCTTCGCGCTCGTTTGTGCGCGAGCAAGCCGTGCTCGCCCGAATGGCCTTGCGTGCAGCCCGCGGCTTGTCGGCGAAGGCAGCCTGGAAGGCGGCGTATCTCTACGGCTACAAAGGCGCACGCGCGATTCACGCCTACCGCAAGCGAATGAACCAAGGGAAGCTCTATCCCCCCTTCATGTTCATCGCCCTGACCAACACGTGCAACCTGCGTTGCCACGGCTGCTGGGTCGAGAAAGAGGGCACGGCCCATTTCCTCGACGAAGATGATCTCGACCGGATCATCGAGACGGGCAAGCGAAACAAGGCCTATTACTTCACCCTGCTCGGTGGCGAGCCGTTCCTGTTCAAGGGAATCTGGGAAGTCTTCGAGCGCCACGCAGACTGCTACTTCCAGGTCATCACCAACGGCATGTTGTTCACGGACGAGAACGTTCGCCGACTGGCCAAGGCCGGCAACGTGACGCCGCTGATCAGCATCGATGGCATGCAGGAAGAGAACGACCGGCGCCGCGGGCCCGGGGTCTTCGAGGCCGCGATGAAGGGCATGGCCCGCCTGCGCGATGCGCGCGTGCTGTTCGGTGTCGCGACCACCGCCACCGGCCCCAACATGCACGAGGTGATGTCGGACGACTACGTTCGCTTCTTCATCGACAAGGGCGCGATGTACCTCTGGTACTACGTCTACCGACCGATGAGCGACGAGCCGCACACGGAGTATTGCGTCTCCAAGGAACAGCTGGTGTGGATGCGCCAGGAGCTTCTGAATCTCCGTCGCAAGCACCCCATCCTGCTGATCGACACCTACTGGACGGCCGAGGGTGAGGCCTTCTGCCCAGCAGCCGTCGGCCTCGGTTTCCACGTCGGTCCGCGCGGCTCCCTCGAGATCTGCCCGGCTTTGTCGTTCGCATCCGAAACCGTACGCGATGGCGAAGACCTCTTCGACACCGTGAACGAGAGCCCGCTGTTGCGTGGATTCCGGCCATTCGTCAAGGAGCGCACGAAGGGGTGCGTCATCCTCGAGAAGCCACAAGAGCTGCACGATTTCATCAAGAGCACGGGAGCCAAGGACTACAGCGGCCGAGGAACAGCTTTCGAAGAGCTCGCGATGATGGCTCCGCGCAACAGCCACCATCTGCCGGGACAAGAAATTCCAGAAGACTTCTGGTTCTACCGGCTGATGAAGAAAAACGTCTTCTTCGGCATGGGCGCATTCAGCTAGCCAGCGCTGCGCGAATGACTGCTTGCAAGCGACACGTGACGAGAAGCGACAGCTGATGATCAAAGGCGCCACCAAGGGATCCGTTTACCTGGACCATCACGCGACCACGCCTTGCGATCCGCGCGTCGTGGAAGCCATGCTGCCCAGCTTGCACGGTGTCTACGGCAATCCGGCCAGCCGTCAGCATGGCTTTGGGCGTGCAGCCTCCGATCAGGTCGAGCAGGCCAGGAGGCACATCGCTGATCTGATCGGCTGCGCGCCGTCCGAGATCGTTTTCACCTCCGGCGCAACCGAGGCCGACAATCTCGCGATCAAGGGTGTCGTCGAAGCCCATGCGCAGCGTGCCGCCGCCTCCGGGAACGCGGCCCCGCTCACCGACGGATCCATCATGGCTGGGCAAGCGCCCCGTGGACACATCATCACTGCGGCCACCGAGCACAAGGCCGTTCTCGATGCCTGCGCCCATCTCGAGCGCCACGGACTCAGCATCACCTACCTGAGCGTCGACGCCGACGGTCGGATCACCCCCTCCCAGGTCGAAAAGGCGATTCGTGCGGACACGACCCTGGTCAGCCTGATGCTGGCCAACAACGAGATCGGCGTTCTCCACCCGATCCCGGAGATCGCTGCCGTCTGCAAGGCGAAGGGCGTTCTCTTGCACACCGACGCCGCGCAGGCCTTGGCCTACGTCGACTGTGACGTGAACCGTCTGGGTGTCGACCTGATGTCGCTTTCCGCGCACAAAGCCTACGGGCCGAAAGGCGTTGGCGCGCTCTACCTTCGCAGGCGTCGGCCCCGGGTCCGCATCACCGCGCAGATGGACGGCGGCGGGCACGAGCGCGGCCGCCGCTCCGGCTCGCTGAACGTTCCGGGAATCGTCGGCTTTGGTCATGCCTGCCAGCTGATCGCCCGCGAGCGCCAGGCAGAGTCCCAACGCCTCGGCCCGCTACGGGATCGCCTGCTCGAAGACCTGATGCACGCGTTTCCCAACTTACGGATCAACGGCAGTCAGACGCATCGGCTGCCCAACAACCTCAACGTATCGATCCCGGGTATCTCCGCCGAGGCACTGCTCGCGAATCTCGACGACGTGGCGATCTCGTCGGGCGCTGCGTGCAGCGCTGCCAGTGCGGACAGCTCCTACGTGATCAAGGCGCTCCCCGGTGCCGGCACCGAAGCAGCCGAGAGCTCGCTGCGCATCGGGCTCGGCCGCTTCACCAGCGACGAAGACATGCGCCGCGCCACCGCATCGCTGATCGCCGCGATTCGCCACCAGCGCGCCCACCCCGTACCGGCTGAAGTCGATGCCGATGGGGATATGTGTGGCACCACGGCCTGTGGCCCGCGGGTCGACAAGACCACGATCGGCGAGCCCACGGGCGACGAGCCTTCCGTCGATCGGCCTGGGCCGGCCATGACCGACCTCGGCAACCAACCCGGCCCGAGCGCCATCGACGACCTGGGTCATCACGCCTAGGCCGGCCGCCCCGCAAACCGAGAACGAAGGAAAGCCGACCAACGTGGCACGTGCATCTCTCGACGACTACCGCTTCAAGCGCAGCCGCTTCATGGCTCGCTTTCCGCGTGAGTACCTGTACAGCCCAGCCCACTTCTGGCTCTGCCGGGAGCCGTCTGCGGGCACCACCGAACGCTGGCGGATCGGTCTCACCGGCTTCGCCACGCGCATGCTCGGTGAGCTGGTCGAGCTCGACTTCGAAGTCGCCGCTGGTGCGGATGTATCGGTCGGCCAAGTGGTCGGCTGGGTCGAGGGTTTCAAAGCCACGGCCGACTTGTTCAGCGTCGCCAGCGGTGTCTTCGGCGGTGGCAACCCGCAAGCCCTCTCCAATGCCGAGCTGGTTTGCAACGACCCCTACGGAGACGGCTGGCTGTACGCGGTAGAGGGCAGCCCGGACCCACAAGCCTTGGATGTCGAGGGTTACGCCGAAATGTTGGGCGAGACGATCGACAAGATGGAAGAAAAGCCCTGGCAATCTCCGGAGATGGCATGACCAGCCCGACCCCTCCCCGCGGCGCGTCGTCGCGCAGCAGCGCCCCCCGCAGCAGTGCTTCCCGAAGGGCCCGCTACGTCATGATCGGAGGCTTTCTCGGCGCTGGCAAATCGACCGCGGTCGGTCGGCTGGCGCGCTTTCTGACCGATCGTGGCCAAACCGTCGGTCTGATCACCAACGACCAGGGTGGCGGCTTGGTCGACACGCGCTCGTTGCGCAGCCAGGGCTTCGACGTCGAGGAGATCGCCGGCGGCTGCTTCTGCTGCCGGTTCGACTCCCTGCGCGCCGCCGCCGAGACGCTCGACGCGAAGACCCGACCCGATGTCTTCCTGGCCGAGCCGGTGGGAAGCTGTACTGATCTGGTCGCGACCGTGAGCTACCCCCTTCGCCGAATCTATGGCGACCGTTTCGACATTGCGCCGCTCAGCGTGCTGGTGGATCCGACCCGCGCTGCGCGGGTGCTGGGCCTGGAGGAAGGCCGTTCGTTCTCGAGCAAGGTCACCTACGTCTACAGCAAGCAGCTCGAAGAAGCACAAGCCCTGGTCATCAACAAGTGCGATCGGATCGCGGACAGCGCGCGAGAGGCGCTGCGCGAGGCCCTGGCGTCTCGCTACCCCGGCAAGCCGATCTTCGAGATCTCGGCCCGCGAGGCCACCGGTCTCGAACCTTGGTTCGCCTACATGAACGACCACGAGCTGCCCACCGCGCGCACCATGGACATCGACTACGAGACCTACGGTGAAGGCGAGGCACTGCTCGGCTGGCTCAATGCCACCTTGCGTCTCGACAGCGCACCGGCGACCGACGGTAACGAGCTCGTGACATCGCTGGCGCGCGGTATCCAAGAACGCTTGCGCGCCCACGATGCCGAGGTCGCGCACCTCAAGATGACGCTCTCGCCCAGCGGTGGCTGGGGCGACCTGGCCCTGGTCAACCTGGTCGGCACGGACTTCGTCGCCGAGCTGTCCGAGCGACTGCAGAGCCCGATCGAGGGTGGCGAGCTGATCGTCAACCTGCGGGCGGAGGCACCGCCCGAGCTCTTGCGCTCGTGCCTCGAGCAGGCGCTCGGCCATTTCGACGACCAACCCGGTCTCACCCTGCACCTCGAGCATCACGAGTTCTTCCGGCCGGGTCAACCCGAGCCGACCCATCGCATCGCGGTGGGCGACGTTGACGCCCAGGGTACGAACCAAGGTCCGGGCCGACCGAACGGAGCCCAAGGTTGATCGAGAACCAAGCCAGGGCAGCCCGATCGAAGGGAACCCAATGGCAGGAAACCCAGTCGAACGGAGCACGACGATGAGCCACGACCCGCATGCCCATCCCGGCCGCCGTATCCTCTACTGCCACTGCGCCTTTGCGCGGGTGGTGCCCGAGGAGGTCAAGGCCCGCGTGCTCGAGGGGCTGGCCGACGCCGATGTTGCCTTCGACGCGGTGCCGGATCTCTGCGAGCTCGCCGCGCACCAGGATCCGTCCCTCGAGCGTCTCGCCGCCGCTGCCGACGGCACGGAGCTCGACATCGTGGCGTGCTACCCGCGCGCCGTGAAGTGGCTCTTCCATGCCGCCAATTCGCCACTGCCGGAAGAGGGCGTGCGGATTCACAACATGCGAACCACCGAAGCCGAAGCGGTGCTCGCCGACGTGCTGACAGCCACCACGCCCCAGGCACAGGCCAGCGAGCCGACGACCGCACCGAACGACAGCGCACTGGAGACCGACCCATGACTGCAGAAGCTTCTTCACCGCGCGTCGTCCTCGATCCGCGTGGAGCGGGTTTCGAGGCCGCGCGCAAAGGCACGCTCCTCAAGGCCCTGCTCGATGAGGGCTATCCCGTGACCATCGGCGGCGGAGATGTCGCCCCGCTCGACCGCAGCAATCTGCTGGTGCTACGCGACGACGAGGCCGGCGCGGTCGAAGACACGGTCGAGCCGACCGCCGAGGTGACGATCCGCAGGCGCGGCGTCGGTGGCCTCGAAGCCAAGGAAGTCGTCGACCTGGTGCGCGGTGAAAGCGCCGGCCAGACGAAGCCTGGAACCTGGAAGCCCTGGTTTCCGGTCATCGACTACGACCGCTGTACCAACTGCATGCAGTGCCTGAGCTTCTGCCTGTTCGGCGTCTACGACGTCGATGAGGACAAGAAGATCGATGTCGCCGAACCCACCCGCTGCAAGACCAATTGTCCAGCGTGCTCGCGGGTGTGCCCCGAAGTGGCCATCTTGTTCCCGAAGTACAAGAATGGTCCGATCAACGGCGACGAAGTCCAGGCCAAGGATGTCGAACGCGAGAAGATGAAGACTGACATCTCCTCGCTCTTGGGCGGCGACATCTACGCCATGCTTCGTGAGCGCCATGAGCGGGCGAGCTCTCGCTTCTCCAAGGAGCGCGACGACGAACGCGCCCTCAAGGAGCGCAACCGGTGCCTGACCAAGCTCCAAGAGCAGTTCGACATTCCCGATGACGTGCTGCAGGCGTTGCCGTCAGCGGAAGCGATTCAGGCCAAGGCGGCCGAGCGGATCGCTCAACGCTCCGAGCACGCGCCGGACGACAGCGCGGCCAACGCCGAACCCGATTCCGTTCCTGATGCTGCCACTGATTCCGACCCCGGCGCCGAGCCGTCTTGACGCGTAGCCGATACCGAGGAGATTCCCCTTGAGCCTGCAATCCACCGCACGCCTCCCGATCGTGTTCCCGACGCGTCCCGAGCGCCCGACCCAAGATGACGTTCCGGATACCAAGGCCGACCGTCAGCGCATCGTCGAGCAAGCCCGCGAGTACCTCGAACAGCGTTCCTTGGTGCCGCCGGTTCCCTTGGACGAGCTCAAGGTCGAGGCTGCGGCCATGCTCGAGCAATACGGCATCGAAGAGCGCTACCACGAGTACTGCTCGCTCACTTTGAGCAACGAGATGTGGAAGGAAAGCCTGGCGACGATCCCCTTCGAGCGCCGCCTGCTGCTGCTGCCCAAGTGCCTGCGTGACGAGTCGAACTGCCCAGCACCCTTCGACGAGCTCGGTCTCCTGTGCAAGAAGTGCGGCCTCTGCTCGATTCAAGATTTGCAGGTCGAAGCCGAACGCATGGGCTATGCCGTGCTGGTCGCCGAAGGCTCTCCGATCGTGATGGCGATCATCGAGACCGGCAAGATCGAGGCAATCGTCGGCGTCAGCTGCCTCAACGTGCTGCGCAAGGTCTACAGCTACATGGAAGCGGCGGCCATTCCCGGCATCGCCATTCCGCTGCTGCAAGACGATTGCGTCGACGTCAACGTCGACCTCGACGCGGTCTGGGACAGCGTTCACCTGACCAGCGACGACAAGACGCGCCGCCTGGACCTGGTCGGCCTGCGCGACGAGGTCGACACCTGGTTCGGCGCCGAGGCGTTGGCCGAAGTGATGGGCTCCCCGGAGACCGACGCCGAGCGCATCGGCCACGAGTGGCTGGCGCGGGCCGGCAAGCGCTGGCGCCCCTTCCTCACCGTCGCCGTCCACCAGGCACTCCAGCGAGAGCCCGGTACCGCGATCACCGACCCCCAGCGCAAGATGGACCTGCGCAAGATCGCCGTGGCGGTCGAGTGCTTCCACAAAGCCTCCCTGATCCACGACGACATCGAAGACGCCGACGACGAACGGTATGGCGAGGCGACGATGCACAACGAGCACGGCGTGCCGATCGCCCTCAACGTCGGCGACCTGCTGCTCGGCGAGGGCTACCGGCTGCTCGCCGAGACCGAAGCACCTGCCGAGGTTCGGGCCGCGATGCTGCGCATCGCCGCACAGGGACATCGCACGCTGGCCGTCGGCCAGGGCACGGAGCTGGCCTGGCACCGCGCACCCAAGCCGCTCAAGCCGCTCGACGTGGTCAGCATCTTCCGTCAGAAGACGGCGCCCGCCTTCGAAACCGCTCTGCGCCTGGGCGCGCACTACGCAGGTGCCGACGAAGCCCTCGACCAGGCCCTGATCGATTACAGCAACTCCCTCGGCGTCGCCTACCAGATTCGTGATGATCTGGACGATCTCGCGGCCGCCGTCGGTGCGGGCGAGCTTCCCGAGCGTCGCCCGACCATTCTGTGGGCCCTGGCCTACCAGGCGGCCAAGCGCCGCGACGACAAGGCCGTGGTGAAGGCAGCCTGGTGCACGGCGGCCGATGGCACCGATGAGCCCGACCTGGCGGCACTCTACGGGCTCTTCGAGCGGTTGGAAGTGACCAACAAGGGCCAGGAGCTCCTGACCGCGTACAAGGACGAGGCTATCCGCGGTCTGCGGATGGTCGAGAATGCCAACGTCAAGGGCCTGCTGCGCCGGACGATCGGCAAGATCTTCGACGATCTCCAGATCAAGGGCTGGTGCAATGAGTTTGAGGCTCGAAACGCTCCAAGTAGCGAAGCTCGCGCCGCAGCTGCTGGGTGATTCCGCCGAGCTGGTCCGGGACTTCGTGCTCGGCCAGCTCGATCCGAGCGGCGGCTTCCTCGACCGCGACGGAAAGCCTGATCTCTACTACACGGTCTTCGGCCTCGACTGTCTCCACGCCCTGAGCGCGACAGGCAGCGCCGAAATTCCGACCGAACAGATCGCGTCGTATCTCGACAGCTTCGGCTGCGGTGACGACCTCGACCTGATCCACTTGTCGTGCCTTGCGCGCTGCTGGGCGGCGCTTCCCAGCGTTCCGGCGAAGGCCACGGGCGTGAGCCCGCAGGTGCTCGACGCCATGCTCACCCGTTTCGAGGCCTGCCAGACCGAAGACGGTGGCTATGCTGACCGCCCCGCCGCAGATCAGCCAGCAGGTAGCGTGTACGGCTCGTTCGTCGCCCTCGGGGCCTACCAGGACCTCGGCATGCTGCCGCCCGACCCGGAGGCCCTCGCCGCCTTCGTCGCCACCACCGCCCGGTCCGACGGCGCCTACGCCGATGGTGGAGATGCCGGCGCCGCCACGTTGCCGGTCACGGCTGCGGCCGTCGCCCTGCTGCGCAACCTCGGCGCTCCAGGGATCAACCAAGCGAGCCTGTTACCGACCGGAGCTCTCACAGCGTCCGGCACGACGGCGCGCTGGCTGCGCGCGCAGTGCCATCCACAAGGCGGCTTCCTCGCCGTGCCAGGTGCGCCCATGCCAGACCTGCTGTCGACCGCGGTCGCCCTTCATACGCTCGCTGGCCTCGAGGTCTCCCTGGCCGCGATGACCGAGCCCTGCCTCGACTTCATCGACTCTCTGTGGACCAACCGCGGCGCCTTCCACGGCCACTGGGCGGACGATGTCGTCGACTGCGAGTACACGTACTACGGCCTGCTCGCCCTCGGTCACCTGAGCGTCTGGGCGCGTTAAGCGCACGAGGATGCCCACGCACGCCCGATCCGCGGACGACGTGTCCGCGCGCCCTGTGAGCTCGCCGTCCCCTTCCGAGCTGGCAGGCTCCGACATCGACCTGCACGCCATTGCGCACGCGCTGGAAGCGGCGGAGGCGCGCCTCTTCGCGCTTCGCGATCCAGCCCGCGGCCACTGGCGCGGCACGCTCTCGGCCAGTGCCCTTTCGACCGCGACGGCCAGCTTCGCCCTGATTGAGATCGACCGACAGCTCCGCGCAACGAGCACGGTCACACGGAGAAGCGGCCAGGCCCGTCTCGATCTGGCGCGTCGAGGGCTCGACTGGCTGGCCACCCACGCCAACGACGATGGCGGCTGGGGCGACACGGTCCGCAGCCAGAGCAATCTGAGCACGACCATGTTGTGCTGGGCCGCGCTGGCGGCGGGCATCGACGCCCGCGACACCGCCGACGATCGCCACCACGAACCGGCGATCAGACGCGCGCAGCAGTGGATCGAGCAGCGCACCGGCAGCCTCGACCCTGCCGCGCTCAAGACAGCCATCGAGGGTGTCTACGGCGAAGACCGGACCTTTTCGATTCCGATCCTCACCTTGTGCGCCCTGGCCGGGGTCCTCGGCCCCCGAGAACAGGCTTTCCAGGGCATTACCCGCCTTCCCTTCGAGCTGGCCGCCCTGCCACAGAGCTGGTTCCGCTTCGTGGGCCTCCCCGTGGTCAGCTACGCACTGCCCGCGCTGATTGCGGTCGGCCAGGTTCAGCACCACCACCATCCACCATCCTTTGCACCGCTGCGAGCGTTCCGGCAGCGCTTCGAGCAGCCGACCTTGCGTCGTCTGCGATCAATCCAGCCCAGTACCGGCGGCTACCTGGAAGCCATTCCCCTGACCTCTTTCGTCACCATGAGCCTGGCCGGCGCCGGCCAAGTCGACCATGCGGTCGTCGAGGCCGGTGAGCGGTTCCTGGCCGAGGCCGTGAGCGACGACGGTAGCTGGCCCATCGACATCGATCTCGCGACCTGGGTCACGACGCTGTCGATCCAGGGCCTGACCTGCGGTTCCGAATCACCGCGCCTCGATCGGTCGACGCGCGATCGGCTTCTCACCTGGCTGCTCGGCCAGCAGTATCAGGAAACGCACCCCTACACCGGCGCCGCACCCGGTGGCTGGGCGTGGACTGACCTCCCTGGCGGGGTGCCGGACGCCGACGATACGGCCGGTGCCCTGCTGGCGCTGCGCGCGCTCTCGGACGCCGACCGCGCCAGCAGCGACGCCAGTGTCGACGAGGCCGTCTTGCGTGCCGCCGAGCAGGGTCTCGAATGGCTGCTCGGCCTGCAGAATCGCGATGGCGGCATTCCGACTTTCTGCCGTGGCTGGGGCAAGCTGCCGTTCGATCGCAGCGCTCCCGACCTGAGCGCCCATGCCCTGCGCGCGATGGCGGCCTGGCGCGATGATCTCGCGCGCAGCAATCGGGCGCGGCAACGACTGGTGCGACGCCTCGATCAGGCGCGCGACCGCCTGTTCGCCTACCTTGCACAGACGCAGCGCGACGATGGCGCCTGGATCCCGCTGTGGTTCGGCAACGAGAACGCACGCGACTTCGAGAACCCCACCTATGGCACGGCGCGCACCTTGCGCGCGCTCGAAGGTCTGACGACGGACGGACCGCCAGGGTTGCGTTCCATGCAGGCGCGCGGCGAAGCCTGGCTGCTCGCCGGGCAGAATGACGACGGCGGCTGGGGTGGTGACCACGGCATCGCCTCCTCGGTCGAAGAAACGGCCCTGGCCGTCGAAGCCCTGGCCGTCGATCCGGCAGGGCCAAACGAATCCCCATCGCGCATGCGCGCTATGGCTGCAGGAGCGGCCTACCTCGCCCGACAGATCGAGCTAGGAGCCCTGGAGCAGCCGGCTCCGATCGGCTTCTACTTTGCCAACCTTTGGTACTTTGAAGCCCTCTACCCGATCGTCTTCTCGATCGCTGCACTTCGGCGCACGCTGGCAAGCGCCGAAACCTCGGCTGCCTGACGGCCACACGGAGGTTCGGCATGGCATTGACCGCTCCACCACCGTTACCGGCAACGCGCCGGCTTGTCTATGTCACCGATCCCATGTGCTCGTGGTGTTGGGGCTTCGCCCCCGTTCTCGATCAGCTCACACAAAGCGCCTTCGGCGGCCTGCCCGTTTCGATCCTGCTGGGTGGCCTGCGGCCCGGCACCACCCATGCACAAACTGCGGGTGAAAAGGCCTCCCAGCAGCAGCACTGGCGCAATGTCCAGCGCGCGTCCGCCCAGCCTTTCGACTTCAGTTTCTTCGACCGTCCTGCATTCGTCTACGACACCGAGCCCGCAGCACGCGCCGTGATCGTTGCGCGGCGCCAGGGCAACGATCGAGCGCATCAGCTACTCACCGCCATCCAACAAGCCTTCTACCGCGACAACCAGGATGTCACCGACGAGGACCAGCTCGTCGAGCTCGCCGTCGCGTGCGGTTTCGAGACCGTACCTTTTGCTGCGGAGCTACGCGCCAAGGCCGCGCACGCGGAAACCCAGGAAGACTTCGCTCTCGTCCGTCGACTGGGCATTGCCGGCTTCCCGACCCTGCTCGGCCAAACCGTGACAGCGAACGCAGAGCACGAACGCGAGGTGGCTCGGACCCACGGCGCCCTCAGCGGCCGCCTGACCGCCCTGGTGGCGGGCTACCAGCCATGGCCAGCGGTCGAATCCGTGATTCGACGCTGGCTCCAACAGTCTCCGCCCCACGGAACGCATTCGTGACGTTCCGCGACATGCCAGCGAAACCTAGGGAATCGCCACCGCCACGGTCTGCGTCGAGGACGGCTTAGCGCATCGCTGCGACGCGGGCAATGAAGTCTTCAACGGTTTCCGACACGATGTCGGGTTCGGACAGGCGCAGCACCATGCGTGCGTGGCTGGAGCCGCGAACCCGAATCAAGGTCGACTCGAGATCCGCCGATAGCAAGGCACGGTGCAGAAGCTGATTCTGACGCGCCAGCGCCTTCCACTCATCGCGGGTGTAGATGAGGAGGAAGGGCGGCGCTTCGGCGCCGATCAAGGGCACGATCGAGGCGACGTGCTGCCAATCGGTATCGCCTTCGCCCCGCCGATAAACCCGCTCAGAAAGCTCGTAGTCGCCGTCGAGCGCCCACGTCTTCTCATCCAAGAGATCATAGCCGACCCCCGAGATACCCACCACGCCCGCAAAGTCGTCCGTCGTCAAACCAAACGACTCGCGCAAGGGCACGTCGAGACTGGTACGGGCCGCCAGCCAGGCGCCGACCGAGTGCCCAGCGAGCACCAACGGCCCCTTGGCTCCGAGCTCCTCGGCATGCTCCTTGACCCACGCGACTGCCCGTGCCACATCAGCCGCTTGCTCATGCCACTGGACCCCAGGCTGGAGGCGGTAGCTCGGCACGGCCACACCGACGCCGCGGTTGGCGAAATAGCGCCCGAGGTCGCCGTAGATCTCGACCTCACCCACCATCAAGTCTTTGTCGCCCTTGCTGAAGCTACCGCCGTGGATGAAGACCACCATCGGAAACGGTCCGTCTCCTTCGTGCGGCAAGAAAAGATCGAGCCGATGCTTCTCTGGGTCGGCACCTTCGCCCTCCCAGTAGGCCACATCCTCGATCGTGCGCGGGGCCGGAGGCGGGGCCTCGTGAATCAGTTCCATGCCGACGCGGACGACGGTCGAGCATCCTGCCAGTGCCAATGCGGCCGCCACGAGGGCATAGACGCAGAGCCGTCGGGCTCGTCTGGTCAGGGCTTTCCGATTGGGTTCGTGGACAGAATGAGCATTCATGAGCCGTGCTTCCATGCGCAAGCATCTCGATCGTGAAAGATACCCGAGACTACGGCGCAAATCACCATGTGGCTTGCCTTTCAGCCGCTCGAAGTGAAGGCAACTCTGATCCGACAACCTTCGTAAGCAAGAAGAGAACCTAACCGAAGCTCAGGATTGGAGAACGCCCATGCCCTCGAGTTCGCCGCTCCCCACAACCTTCTTCGTGGTTGTAGCCCTGGCAAGCACCTCAGCCTTTGGCCGCGCGGATACCCAGGGCGAATCCGCGTCCCCAGTGCCCGTTGTCGACGCTGTGCTCGAGGTCTCTTCGTGCCCCATTCCAGGGCGCGATGGAGAAACCATGCGCTGCGGCGACCTCATGGTGTGGGAGAACCGCACCCGGCGCAGCGGTCGACGGATTCCAATCCACTTCGTCGTGCTCGAAGCCACCGGGTCGAACCGTCGCCCCGACCCGCTCGTGCTGGTCGCCGGCGGCCCCGGGCAGGATGCCACGAGCTTTGCACCATTCTTGGTCGACGCGCCCATGCGAGCCGAACGAGACATCTTGCTGATCGATCAACGCGGCACGGGCGGGTCGAATCCACTGCACTGCGATCTCCCCGGTAACGACGACAACCTTCAAGGTTTCCTGCACGGCGCTTTCCCACCTGCGGCAGCCTTTGACGTGTGTCAGGAAGAGCTCTCGAAGCGTGCCGACCTCACTCAGTACTCGTCGATCGACGCCGCCCATGACATGGATGCCGTGCGTGCGGCTCTCGGCTACGAGCAGCTCAACCTGAACGGTGGCTCGTACGGAACGCGGGCCTCCCTCACCTACATGCGTGCGTATCCGAAGCGGGTCCGCACGGCCGTGCTCAACGGTGTCGCGCCACTCGGATTCGAGAATCCGCTCTACCACGCAAGGGGCGCCCAACGCGCGCTCGACAAGATCTTCGCGGAGTGCCGACACGACCCGGCTTGTCTGGATGCGTTCGGTGACCCAGCGGAAGACTTTCGCGCGATCGTGGCACAGCTGCGCAACCGTGCAGCACGGGTCAGCATTGCGCATCCCGCGACGAATGACCCTGTGAGCCTGGACCTCGACGAGGGAACCTTCTACGAAGGCTTGCGGACCTTCATGTACGCCACGCCTCAGACCCGTCGCCTGCCGATGATTCTGCACCAGGCCGCACAAGGCGAGCTGGCGCCGCTTCTGCGCGCCGCCCTGCTGTCGACCCGCGGCATCCAAGAAGCCCTCCACTGGGGCATGCTGCTGTCGGTGACCTGTGCCGAAGATGTCGACCGGATCGACGAAGACGAGATCGTCCGGGAAACCAAGCGCACCTTCCTCGGCGACGCACGGATCCGCGAGCAAAAAGCCGCGTGCGCGCACTGGCCGCGCAGCCACCTGCCCGATGATTGGGCCGAGGAGGTCTCGGTCGCGGTGCCGACCCTGGTGCTCTCGGGCACCATCGATCCGGTCACTGGGCCCGAGTGGGGCGAGCTCGCCGCACGCCACCTCCCGAACAGCCTGCACATCGTGGCGCCCGGCGCCCACGGTGTCGGTGGGCCGTGCATCGACGCGATCCGACAACGCTTCCTCGAGCGCGGCACCGTCACCGGGCTCGATACGAGCTGCGTCGCTGACATGAAACTGCCGCCGTTCGTCACAGCCGACGAGGGCTGATCTCCCGAGCCACGAACGGCTTCGGTCTGAAGCAGCTAGCGCTCCGCGAACGCAGCCTCGAGCGCGGCCAGCCATTGCCGGTTGGGTGTCGCGAGGAACGGCGCGGCCTCGGCCAACGCTGGCGGCACCGCATGGGACGCAGCTTCAGGTGTGGTCAGCCAATTCAGCAGTGCACGGCTCAAGTCGGAGTGCAGCGGGTCGCCGTTGCTGGCGACCCGGAGCGATGGGTCCGCTTCGAGCAGCATGAACAGGTTTGCGAAGACCGAGCGCCCGCGGATCAAACGCCCAGCTTCGTGCAGCATCAAGAGCGTGGCGCTATCCGGCCGTTCGCCCCGTTCGAACGATGCGGTCGCATCGGCGGCAATCCGCTCGATCTCGCCTTCTCGAGGCCCGAGCGCACGCAACACCAGCCGGGCACGCGCACGAATAGACGGATGCTCCGCTGTCAGCAAGGGACCGAGCGCGGCGCGCGCCGCTTCTCCGTAGTGACGAAGCGTCTCGATCTCAGCCTCGCCGCGATGCACCACCTCGACATGCCGCAGTAGAAACTCGAACGCCTTGGGATGGCGGCTGGGCGCCAAGGCTGCCGCAGCTTCGACCCGAACGTTGCTCGCCGGGCCCTCGAGGAACGGCTCGATGCGGGCAGCCACCTCTGGCCAGGCGCCGACCCGGGCAATTAACCGCAGAAAGTGCTCGGGCGCATTCGATTGATCATGAATCGCCCGTACACCCTCGCGGCCGAGCGCGTCGATCAGCGGTGAGTGGACAATCGGGAAGCGGTCGTCGTAGAGGTCCGGACCCGAGCCGTAGCGGGCATCCGAGCCGATCCAACCCAAGAGCTCGGACAGCCGACGCACGAGTGTCTGCTGGAGCGAGCCACCATGCTCCGCAACCGAACCGAGGTGCACCACCAGCCCCGTAGCTGCCACACCCTTCTCCGTCAGCCAGGACGCTTCGAGGAGCCGCTTCATGGCCCGTGCGTCCAGCCTCCACGGTTTCCCGGCGAGCTCCCGTAGAAGTCGGTTGCGCATCGCGGGCTGCGCGTGGTCAGTCATTGCGAAGGCTGTAAGCATACGCAGACTGCGATCACCACCATGGTCCAGGACGAATCCCCAGGGATCCGGCGCGCCATAGTCGAGTATGAACCGGCCGAGCGGATTGGGCGTCGCTTCCTGAGAGGCAGCAACCAGCCAGTCGACAGCGTCGTCGTGAAGCAGCGCGAACGTCTCCTCGTCCGTGATTGCCTCGTCGAGCGCCAGGGCCAACCAGGGCCAAACAAGCGGCTCACAGTGAGCAGCTACCATGACGTCGTCGACCAATTGCTGGAATACGCCGGGCGCATGCTCGTGCGCCGCGCGATGGCCGAGCCGCAGTAGCTTCCCCGTCGTCACGGCCAGCGCCGAGTCGCTGATCGACCAGCGCTGCGCCCACCCCAAGAGCTCGGATCGCACCGCCTGCAGCGACACCTTTCGGTAGCTGTAGCGCTGCCCCCACACATAGATCGTCTCGAGCAAGACTTGCCGCACGCGGGCTTGTTCAGTCGGCGAGCCGCTTCGCAGCATCTGGTCGAAGGTCTCCGCGGTCTGTGGAAAGGCCTCGACCAGCTCGATTGCCTCCGTTCGGACCACCGTCGGTCGCGTCAGGGGTGTCTCGAGGACCTTGGCCCACAGTGCATCGAGCATTTCGGCGGAATAGCCCCATGCCCGGAACACGATCGAAGCGTCGACCTGAGCGGTGTCGTCACCGGCGACGGCGACCGCGTGCTCATAAACGCGCGCGATCGGCCGATCGAAACAGGCGACCACTGCCTCAAGCCAGCGGTCTCGGGCTGCACCGCGGCTGCGGTCGTAGCGCCGCAGGGCCTCGGCCGGGCCATGAACCGGGTGGCGGGCACACATCCGTGCGGCCAGGCGTTGCCAGTGGAAGTCGCGCAAGGCCTCGAAGCTTTGCGCGCCCTCGTCGACCCACCAGGCATCGATCTCGGCTTGCTTGGCGCCATCGGCGGCCTCGAAGAGCGCCACACGCTCGGCCAGCGGAGACCCTTGCTCGAGCGCGGCGGCGGCCGCCAGCATCGCCTCCCAGCTTCCCCGCCAAGATCCCTTGGGATCGTCCGCAAGAGCGGCTTCCGGTTTCCACGTGTCGAGCAGGCTACTGTCGAGCGCAACGTGCTGGATCGTGCCCCCATCGGTAAGGACCACCAGCTTGTCACCGACGCGCCGCAGGCCGCCCAGGAGCTCCCCGATGTCCGCGACACCCAACCGTTCGAGATCGGGTCCAAAGAGTGACACGCTCGGCGGTTGGTGCTGGTGGCAGCTCGCATCGTTCGCATACTGAGTGACAGCGATCACGCCGTCGTCGCCAATCGCCCACCAACCGAAGGGCCCGAGACGCCGGGTGCCATCCTCTTCGACCGGCTCGAATCCGAATTGCGCCCGTGGATACCGCGCCCGCGCCACCTCCTCGGCGTTGGCGTCGAGGCGCACCAGGACAACCTCCGTCTTTCCCGCGTCGAACGCCAGCACGACGCCGCCGTCCGGACCGAATCCCCAGCTCGTGTCCTCTCCGGCGATCGGGTAACGCTCGCCCAGCTCGAGGCGCCGAACACGCCTGCTCCCGCCTTCCTCGAGGTCGAGCTCGCGCAGCTCCAAGACGCCGTCCTCCACGGTCGAGTACCGAATTCGCTCACCATCGACCCTGAGTTTCATGTGTGGCGTCGGCAAGGCCACGCGCTGCCCGAAGGAACCATCGGCCATGACTTCTTGCAAGGTGTTGCAGTGGTTCGGCTGCTTGTCGCGATAGCACCAGACCCGCAGCCACAAGCTGCCTGCTTCGGTCGTCAGGACCGGCGAGACGGAAACGTCCGCCCAGGGCACGGTGATCTCGCGATCGTCAACCAGGGTGCCCTCGACGGCGTAGTGCAGCCAGCGATAGGTCCCGGGCCGTTCTTCGTCACCGAGTTGGGACAGATAGGCCACCGAGCCGTCTGCCCCGATGACGCCGCGAACGCTGCTGGCCACCATCGAGCACGCATCGACCGGTCGCGCGAGTGACAACGTGGCGCCAATGCAGAAAAACCCCACGATGCGCGCAACGAGCCTTGTGGGGCTGCTCATGGCGCATCTTCTTCCAATGGGACCGATGCCGAGGCGAGGCGCGCATCGACCCACCGCCAGGCATCGTCGTATCGCATCAGCGACCCACGCTGGGCCGGCACGTCTCTGATACGCGGCGCGCGGGCGAGAAAGGTCTCCCAGGCGGAGCGGTCTTCCGGTGACGACCATGTCGGCGCCGTGTCCGGATAGGCACAGCGCAGCGCCAGGGCGATGTCGCGAAACAGGAGCGGCACCTCCTGGCTGGCGGTGAGCAACGCCGTGAGCTCGGCGCCGGCACCTTCTGCGCCGTGCGCGAGGCGCAGGAGCCGACCGAGGGTGGCGAGCTCGGCGGCGGCACCTCGCACCCATCCGTCCGCCGCACGAAGCAGTGCCGGAAGCACCCTTGGTACCTGCCTCGCCTCTCGCTCACCGTATTCATACTCATGCCAGTCACTCATCGTCTTCAGGAGCATTTCGAAGACGCGCCGGCGGACCCGTTGATCCGCCGATCCGAGGCGTGCCCGAAAGGCCTCTTCGAGCTGCTCGAAAGCCACCAACAAACGCCCGATGCTTCGATAATCCGGCGGATCTCCGAGCGCGTCCGCCCACAGTTCGTCCAGCAGGTCGGGCGGGTAGCCCCAAGCAGCGTAGGCCCCGTGCGCCGCGCCGTGGAATCTACGGGCGGACTTCGGCAGCCTCAGAACGTGCGCTGCCAGCTCGAGCGCGCCGTCGGGCGCCCGCTCGAAGCAGTCTGGCAAGACCGAAAGCCATTGCACCCGCTGATCACCGATGCTGCGGGAAAATCGCCGCAACGCTTCCGCGGGCGCGGTCAACGGATGGGCCGCGCACAGCGGCTCGGCAAGCTCCATCCATAGCGCATCGTAAAGGGAATCGAAGGCCGCTGGCCCCGCCTCGACCAGCCAGCTTGCAATGCGGACTTGCTGTCCGTCGTCGGCAAAGCCATACAACCTGGTCCACCAATCGATCGGATCGTCAGGGCTCAAGGATTCGAGTGCGGCATAGATCTCCTCGGAGCTTCGCAAGCTAATGCTCTTGCGTATCTTGCGCCCCGGTGGCCACCATGGTTCACTCATTGCCCGGCCATCCAGCCGGAATCGCTGCACAGCACCCTCGATCGTAAGTGTTTCCAATTCGCGCTCGCGTACTCGCGCCTGGCGGACCCGGCCT
Source organism: uncultured bacterium (assembly GCA_937948815.1). Classification (GTDB taxonomy): domain Bacteria; phylum Acidobacteriota; class Thermoanaerobaculia; order Multivoradales; family J023; genus J023. Next base: position 5,564 of record CALFAM010000091.1, on the reverse strand, counting down.
GCCGTTTGCGCGACGCCGAGAAGCTGAAGATTCCGATCGAAGATGGCCACGCTGCCTGGCTGATAGGGGACGCAGAACTCGTCGAGCGAATACTGTGGAGCCAACACGAAGCCTGCGGAATCGATGATCAGGCGATAGAACGGACCGAGCCTTGTCTCCGCCGTTGCGCCAGCACGTCGATCGGCCCGAGCGATCGGATAGCGCCGCTCTGCCGTCTGTATTCCCTGGCTATCGAAGCGGCGCAAGATGACCTCTTCTTCCGTGTTGCGCGTAGTGAGCCACCCGCCGCCAGGATCGGCCATTCGAATGGTCCCCGCTTTGGAAGGCAAAGGCTCGGTGCCGAGCGAGACTCCCGTTCCGGTCGTGGTCGGCTCACCAGTCTCGAGATCGAGCACGCTCACCGCAGCTTCGCCGTGCCTACGCGTCATGAAGGACCCGTCTCCCCGACGAGTCACGATCTGGTTCATGCCCAGACCAACTTCGTGGCTGCGGCGCCCGTCGCGCTGCAGCTTGATCAAGCGCCCACACCGTTCCTCCATCGCGAGCGCGGAACACGGCGTATGCAACCAAACGCTACCATCGCCCTCGAGCGCCACGATCTTGAGTCCCCAAGGTGCTCCGACGTCGATTTCATGGACCGTGGTCGGAATGCCGTCTCGATCAAACCATTCGATGGTGTGAACTCCCGGACGATCTGGATCCGTGGGAGATCTCGCATAGACCAAGCTGCCATCGCGGCCCAGGGCCATGGGGCGCCTCATCTCCGCCACCGAGCAGGCGCTCGACAGCCGTGGGGTCGCTGCAAGCGCGCATACCATCGTTGCTGCAGCAAAGGCGGCGTGCCAAGTGAGTCGGCTAAAGTTGTGACAAACCGCATCAACTGTCATTTTCATTGCGTTCGCTCCATCTCGACAGGTCCCTGATGTAGTTCTTCTTTTCGGACTGTTCGTCGAGTAATGCAACCCTGGTGCCGAGTCGCAGGATTCTGCTCGCGACAACCGTCATGATCTGGTCGGCGCACACGCTACCGACCTTAGGCGCGACAGCCCAGTTGGTCTCGAACGACCGAAGAGAAAAAGGAGTCCAAGATTCAGGACGCGTTGTATCCAGAATTCTGAACGGTGTTCAGCGGGCTGTACCGACTCGAAGTCGAGCCCGCCCTACTCTCGAGTACCGATCTAGGAGTTCATAGATCGCCGGAGCCTTGGTGCCTGGAACCAAGGCGAGGCGATCCATCAATGGACCCGGTGTCGAAGTGCTCTACCAAAGGGCTCGAGCGCGAGGAACGCGTCCAGGGCCGCACGATTCTCGGCTTCGGTCCACGATGGTTCCCGTGGGTCGTAGACGCGGACCAGAGCCGCGGTAACCAGCGGCAGCAACGAGGGCAACGCCTCGCTCGCGGTGAGTAGGTGTGCCAGCTGCTGTGCTGCATCCTCGGCACCGTGCCCCAGGCGAATCAATCGGCCGAGGGACGAGATTTGGATGTCCTCACTTTCCGACCAGGTCTCGGCCGCCAAGAGGAGCGCCGGAAGCGCACGCGCCACCTGGCGCTTGCCCAAGGTGTCTAGACGGTCCGGGTGCCATGCGACCACGGTCATTCGAAGCATCTCGATAACCTGCGCCTGCGTGACTTCGTCCGCACCCTCTAACCGCCGATCAAATCCTTCGACATCCTGTGCAAACGCACGTGTCAAGCGCTCGACGCTCGACCCGACGGACGGATTCGTCAGCGCATCAGCCCATAACGTGTCGAGCTGCTCTCGTGAATAGTCCCAAGCGTTCAACGCTTCGTGCGCAGCACGTTCGAAGAAGCGATCCGTCGGGCCTGGCAGGCGCAGGAGAAGATCCGCCAGAGCCTCGGCCCCCTGCAGCGGTCGGTCGAAACAGAGTGGAAGCGCCTCGAGCCAGGCGACGCGAAGGTCCTCGACGCTGCGCGCGAATCGCCGAGCAACCTCCAGTGGTGCCGAGTCCGGATGGACCACACACAACCGCCCAGCAAGCTCGAGCCAGAGTCGATCGTCGAGCGCACCATAGGCGGCAGGCCCGGCCTCGACCAACCACGTGGCAATCCTTGCCCGCTGCGACGCGTCAGCACGGACGTACAACTCGGCCAACTCATCCACTGGATCATCAGCGGTCAGCGAATCCAGAGCGACCTCGACCTCCTTCATGTTCTCGAAAGCGCACGGCCGCCGGTGCATCGGTGGCCACCAGGGCTCGCTCTCGGGTCGGCCATCGAGATGAAAGCGTTCCATCAAACCGTGTGCGGAAAGCACGACCAGTTCCTGCTCGAGCACCCGCGCCTGGCGGAAGCCATCGTGCGTCAACGCAACGCCGAGAAGCGCGAAGTCGCGGTCGAAAATGGCGACGCTCGGCGGAGGATCCGTTGCGAAACCGAATTCAAACAAGCCGATACTCGGCCACTGATCGAGCGTACAGTGGGCACCAAGGGCGAGCTGAGGCGCCAGCAAGTACCCTGCAGGGTCCACGATCAGCCCACTGAGGGTGCCCAGGGGGGCATCGCACATCGCGTCCTCACGCCAATCCGCGTCCCCGATTGCGTAGCGCCGTTCAGCCACTTTTGTGCCCGACGAGTCGAACCGATGAAAGATGACCTCTCGGGTCGACTGGCGTACGCGGATCCACCCGCCTGCGGGATCGCGCACACGAATCTCACCGAATCGGTCGGTTCCCTCCAAAAAACCAGCAGATGGCCCGTTCTCTGGCGCGACCGTCTCCCCAGTCTCGGGATCGAGCAACTCTCGAACGCCACCACCAAAGGGGAACGTCTCGAACCGACCGTCGCCAGCCCACACGACCCCTTGCCCTCGATTCAGGCTGACCTTCTTTCCCAAGCGCCCGTCTTGCGACACCTCGACGAGCCGGGCGCACCGTTCCTCCGACGCCAGCGCGGAGCAACGAATACGCACCCAAACGCTCCCATCGTCCGCCAACGCCACCACTTCGACACCCCCGCGCACCGCAGTCTCGAGCTCGTGAGCAGCGATCCGCGAGCCATCGCGACCGAACCACTCGAGGACAAACAGGCCTGGACGTTCGGGATCGGGGTGTTTGCTCACGAAGGCCGAAGTGCCATCTCGCCCGATCGCTCCTTGCGGTCCCAAACTCCTGAACGCGCACGCCAAAGATGGGTAGGGCAACAAGACCAGCATGACGACGAGCGCAGCCGGAGCAAGACAGCGAAGTAGCGACCAACGATGTATGAGCGGCTGGCGTCGCATGCGCCGGCCCGCCTGATAGCCGAGATCGAAAGAGGTCGTCCTATTGATCGAATGCATGCCTCACCCTCCAGTTCACCATCGAGGTGCTGTCGCTCGAAACGATGCTGCCCTTCGAGAAGGAAAGGCTGGAGGCCTCGCAGTGCAACCTTGATGCCGGGATCCGGCCGCGACGCGGGCGGGCGCAACCGGCCGCGCCATTGCTCGCACCGCAGCGGCCGGCGACCTTTTACGGCCGCGAGAACCATCTGGGAGAAGAGAGCACTGTCCACCATTCTGGACGCAACCAGTCCAGGAATCTGAAGGAGGGCCCCTCGGCTCAGGCGAGCTGCTCGCGGGTCTTGAGGAAGCGCAGATCGGGCCAGTCTTCGATGGCCTTGTTCAGGTGCCAGGCCGAACGCGCCATGAACACCGGCACGTTGTCGTGATCCTCGGCCAGGCTGTCGCGGAGCTGGTCGCCGAAGCGCTTGAGCAGCCGCGGATCGTCACCCTCCACCCAGCGACACGCGTGGTGCGTGGTGCCTTCGAAGCGGACATCGAGGTCGTACTCCGTGCGCAGGCGATCCGCGAGCACATCGAACTGGAGGGCGCCAGCCACACCGACGATCCAGGTCGATCCTTCGCGCATCTTGAAGGCATGCGCGGCACCTTCTTCGGCCAGCTGCACCAGAGCGCGTCCCAGATGCTTGGCGCGCATCGGGTCCTCGGTGCGCACGCGCCGCATCAGCTCCGGTGCAAAGCTCGGAATGCCGGTGAAGTGCAGCTTCTCGCCCTCGGTCAGGGCGTCGCCGATGCGCAGGTTGCCGTAGTTCGGAATGCCGATGATGTCGCCGGCGAAGGCTTCCTCGGCGCGGGCACGGTCGCGGGCCAAGAAGAGCAGCGGGTTGTGAATGGTCAGCCGCTTGCCGCTGCGTGGGTGCAGCAGCTTCATGCCGCGCTCGAAGCGTCCCGAGGCCAGCCGCGTGAAGGCAACGCGATCGCGGTGGCGGGGGTCCATGTTCGCCTGGATCTTGAACACGAAGCCGGTGACCGCCTTCTCCTGCGGCTCGACCTGGCGGTCGCTGGTCGGCTGCGGACGAGGCGAAGGCGCCACCTCACCGAGGCCACGCAGCAGATCCTCGACACCGAAGTTATTGAGCGCCGAGCCGAAGTACACCGGCGAGAGGTTTCCCGCCATGTAGGCCTCGTGATCGAAAGCGGGCAGCAGCTCGCGCGCCATTTCGACCCCTTCGCGAAGCTCATCAGCTTGCTTGCCGCCCAAGAGCTCGTCGAGCTCGGGACCCTCGAGGCTGACGACATTTGTGCCCGTCGCCATCACGCTCCCTTTGCCGCGCTCGAGCAACACGACCCGATCCTGCGCCAGGTCGTACACCCCACGGAAGTGCTGGCCCATGCCGATCGGCCAGGTCGCCGGGCAGACCTCGATCTGCAGGTCATCGGCCACCGACGAGAGCAGGTCGAACGGATCCAGACCTTCGCGATCGAGCTTGTTGACGAACGTCGTGATCGGCATGTCGCGCAGGCGACAGACCTCGAAGAGCTTGCGCGTCTGGCCCTCGATGCCCTTGGCCGAGTCGAGCACCATGACCGCCGAATCGACCGCGGTCAGCGTGCGGTACGTGTCCTCGCTGAAGTCTTCGTGACCCGGAGTATCGAGCAGGTTGAAGGTACGATCCTGGTAATCGAAGGTCATCACCGACGCGGTCACCGAAATGCCGCGTTCCTGCTCCACCTTCATCCAATCCGAGCGCGCGCGACGGCGCTGCCCACGGGCTTTGACCTCGCCCGCAAGCTGAATGGCGCCCCCATAGAGCAGGAGCTTTTCGGTCAGGGTCGTCTTGCCCGCATCCGGGTGGGAAATGATCGCGAACGTGCGCCGCCGCGCGACCGCGTCGTCGAGCTTGGTCATCTTGGTCCTGGCGTCCCTGGGCGAGGTGAGTCGTAGGCCAGCCGTCCTGGCGAAGCTCTCCGCTTCAAGCTAAGACTAGCACCGCTCTTCCCCGAGATTCGAGCACCACGCAAAGCTTCCCGAGAAGAGCGCGAACAAAGCCCGTAAGGGTGACCGAAGGGAGTGCGAGCGAACGCGCAGGGATGCTGTCGGCACGCGCCATCCCGAAACGCTCCTGGCCAGAACGAGCGCGACGCACGGCATCCCGAAAAGAGAGCGAGCGAAGCCCGTAAGGGTGACCGAAGGGAATTCGAGCGAACGTGCAGGGATGCTGTCGGCGCCCGCAATCTTGAAACGCTCCTGGCCAGAACGAGCGCGACGCACGGCATCCCGAAAAGAGAGCGAGCGAAGCCCGTAAGGGTGACCGAAGGGAATTC
>CALFAM010000090.1 GCA_937948815.1 uncultured bacterium | reverse complement strand
ACGGACGCTGCGTCGACTTCGAGAACCGATTCTGCTGCCGGAGCCGGTCGCGGTGCTGCTACGGGCTCCGCAACGACCTCTCCAGTCTGAGCGGAGGCCGGTTGCAAAGGCGTGTCGCGCCGCGAGACCGTGTCGCGCCGCGGGACCGTGCCTGCCTGCGACCGGGAACCATGGATGAGCCCGACTGCTGGCTCCGTCGGGGACGTGTGTTCGGGCCCGGTTCGGGACTCTGACTCGCCAGCCGGCTCAGATGCGGGAACGGGATCGGAAGCGTCATCTTCCCCGGACGCGACACCGTCGCCCCCGGGGGTTCGCTGCCGACGACGGCGGGAAGCCTGCCGCGCGACCGGGGCTCCCACCCCACGTGGGCTGGGTTCGTGACGGCGGACACCACCCGCCTCACCGCCACGCGCGCCATGCGGGCCACGCAGGGCGGCGATCAAAGGCGGCTGCTCATCGTCTAGGACCTCTTCCCCAAAAGGATCCGCTGTGAGCTGCGGCTCGTCGCGCTCCTCGGCGAAGCGCGCCAGAATCCGCGGCTCGGCCAGCGGTACGAGACCGAGCGCGCGCCGGGCTAGACGATCCAGATAGTCACTCACGCTAGGAAGTCACTCACAGTTTGCGCCTCAGGCTCAGACGAGCTCTGACTCGGGGGAGAGACGTTTCAGGTAGAAGCGACGACGCGCCGTGCTCATTTCCAGAATCTCTCGCTCGCTCCAACCGTAGCCACGCGCCAGCTGCTGAACCTCGTCGAGCAAACGGACCGCCAGATCGGCGATCTCGCGCCACAGGATCGCGGCAATGTCGAGCACCACGGTCCACGAGAACGTGCATCGCGCGCACTCGATCGCCAGTGGCAGGTCCGCCATCGGGTCGAGGTCTTCCATTCTCCTGGCCAGCTCCGCCACGACCGTCTCTGGCAAGGCCGCCGCCAGCACCGGGCCCTCTTCGTCCTCTGCCGCGAGCACGCAGCGATCGATCAGGAGTGCGCGTGCCTGTTGCGGATCGCGGCAGCGTCCCATGGCGACAAAGTCCGTGCTGGCCGGAAGCCGAAAGGCCACCCGCAGCCCTTCGGCTTCGAGCTGCTGCGGCTCGGGCGTCATGCCGAGCAGCTGGTCAATCGGAAATCCGCGGGTATCGAGCTCGAATTCGAGACGCGCCCCGCATTCAGGGCACAGCGCGAAACCCTTGACCGAGCGACCGAAGGTCTCCTCGCGCAGCCGAAAGAGCAGGGCATCGCGGCCACCGAGCGGCAGGTCGCGGAGCTGGCCCACTGCCAGGTCTGGAAACGCGGCGGCGAGCAGCGCGATCGGTCGATCAACCGGCCGCAGCTGCTCGCCTCGTTCCCATGCTTCGAGCGCTTGGCGCGCCGAAAGACCTCGCATCGTTCAGCCCGTAGGCTTCCCTGGCACGACTGCCGTCGGAGTCAAGGCCAGGATCAGGGTCAGCCTGGCGGGGTCACGCCGGCAATGGTCGGCGATGCGGGATTGTCGAAGCTCGGATACGTCGGTTCCTTGACCGAGTCGTCACGAACCCAGCCCTCGTTCACCAGTGTCATGGTCTCGAGCGCCACAGTGGCCCCTGCCTGCGCATCGAGCTCGGGCAGCGCCTGGTACTTGGTCGGCCAGCAGTTGAACACGTAGTAGCTGTTCATGATCTGCCCCGCCTGGTTGCAGAGATCGATCTTCACGGTCTTGCGGAAGTCCTTGAGGGAGACTTCCTCGCCGAGCTTGCCCGAATTCTCGTAGTACCAGATCTTGTTGGCCCACTGCTCGAAAGCGACGTCGAGAATGAGGCCGCGCTCGAGGGTGATGTCTTCGTACTTGGTCTGCCCTGGAATCTTGCGGGTTCCTTGCGGCGCACCGCCCTCGCGGTACTCCACCGATTCGGTCGTGCGCGACAGCGCGCCAACCTTGCTGACCCCGGCCACGACAGTGAGATCGCCACCGGTCGACGGGCCCCAGCTGACGATGAACTTGAAGTTCAAGAGGGGGTCCATGACCGATGAGCGGATGGATGTCGGCGTTCCCATAGCGCGTTCCTCGTTTCCGTGGTTTGAAAGGTTCTGGTGCTCAGTTACGCGGCGGCCTGGCCGGCGATCTGCTGGAACTGGAGGACGACGAACTCAGCCGGCTTGACCGGCGCAATGCCGATCTGCACGTTGACCACGCCGAGATCGATGTCGAGCGGCGTCGTCGTCGTGCCATCACAACGTACGAAGTACGCCTGGGCCGGAGCCGTGCCCTGGAATGCACCATCGGCGAACAAGCTCGCCAGGAAGCCAGAAATCTGGACCCGAATCTTCGACCACAAGATCTCGTTGTTGGGCTCGAAGACTGCCCACTTCATGCTCTGGAAAACGCTTTCCTCGACGTAGTTCATCAGGCGCCGAACCGGTACGTACTTCCATTCGCTCGAGATCTGGTCGGCTCCCGCCAGGGTGCGGGCACCCCACACGATGTTGCCGTAGATCGGGAAGGCCCGCAGCACGTTGATCCCGAGCGGGTTGAGCAATCCGTTTTGGTCGTCGTTGAGTCGCACGGCGACATCCGCGCCCTCGATCGTGGCGTTGACCCCGGCAGGTGCTTTCCACACACCGACATTGGTATCCGTCCGCGCGTAGATGCCAGCCATCGTGCCACTCGAACCAATGTTGCGCGGCCGGTACTCTTGCAACGGATCGGGAATGATCAGGCGCGGGAAGTACGAGGCCATGGTGAACGCCGTGGCGTCGCGATAGGAAGCACTCCAGTCGAGCATGGCTTCCGGTGTCTCGATGCGTGCCGGAATATCGACGATGAAGAACGCCCGCTTCTTGCCGACGTAGGCCTTGGCCGAGCTGATCGCCACCCGCGCCTCGGCATCACTCATGTTGGCGGTCGCCGGCAGGCACAGGATGTTGAAGATCGCGGGCTCGATGCGGTCCAGGGTTTCCATGCCCTTGGCCAGCTCATCGGCGGTGGCATGCTCGCCGTCGGCACCGCCGTCGAGCATGCCCTTGACGTTGTCCGGGTACGAACCCTGCACCTTCGGTCCGGTGTAGCTCAAACGAATCAGCTTGGAAGCGTCGTTGATCACTTCGAGCGCATTGGCTGGGCTCCCCCAGTCCAGCGTGACGCGTGGGTAGGTCTCGCCAGCCACCCGCCGCGTAATGCCGCCGCTGGTGACGTATTCGGTCACTGCCAGCATGAAGTCCGAGCCTGTGGTTTTGATCTCGAGGGTCAGGCTGTCGCCCCAGACACCCGGGTTGATCGCTTCCACTGTCAGAACCGGCTTCATCGACGCTTCGCGATTCGCCTCCACCGCGGCTTCGGCAGCTTCGGCAGCTACGTCTGCGGCATGAGCAGCCTGTACCGCAACATTCGCCACCGCGACCGCTGCCGACTCGACGCTGGTCGCTGTGGCCAGCGCACCGTCCGCCGCATTGGCCGCGGCCTGTGCGGCATCGAGCGCGCTCTTCGACTGCCCCTGAAGCCAAGCGACGACCTTGGCATTGTCCTTGGCATCCGCAGCGGCAAGTGCGGCCGCCGGCTTCGAGGCCTCAGCGGCCTTACGCGCAGGCGCTCCAGCATCGCCAGCAGTCTTGTTGGCCTTGGCGATCTGCTGCTTGACGACGTCCGCGTTGGCGGCAGCCTTGGTCGTGGCATCCTCCGCCTGGTCAGCGCCGGCGTCCGCGCTGCGGGCTGCCAGGGTCGGCCCTGCCGAGCCAACCTGGGCAGCAGCGACCTGGGCGTCCGACGCACCAGTCTTGGCAGCTTGGACCGCGTCGAATGCGCCGTCGACCGCGGTATCGATCGCATCGACTGCGGCGCCAGCAACCGAGTCCGCAACCGCGGTTGGCGGAGCCGGCTCCGCCGCCGTGCCAGCGGCGGGCTTGGGATCGGCCGCAGGCTTCGGGTCGGCCTTGCCATCGGCCGCTGGCTTGGCCGCCGGCTTGGCGGGAGCCGGCGCAGCCGCGGTCAAGTCGGCAGCTTCGTTGGCCGTGGCTGCGGCAAAGGTCAGCGCCGTGCTGATGGTCGTCTGGGCGATGCCAAGGGCGGTCAGGTCGGAACCGGCAGCCGGCCCCGCGGCTGCTACGACCGCGCTGTTGGCAGCCGTCTCGACCTGGGCGATCGCGACCTTGGATTCGTCAACCGTCTCGCTGTTGTTGGCCGCGAAGGTCGCACGGCGCGCCTCACGTCCGGCGGCCTTGGCCTTGTCCACCAGCGCCTGCGCCGCGGCTTCGTCGACCACCGGCGGACCTGCCGCGCCTTGGGCGGTTGGCGGCTGCATCGTGTTGGCGAGCTTGGCCGCGGCCAGCGCCTTCTGGGTGGCCAGCAACGACTGCGTCGCCGCGATCTGGCCGGCCTGGGCCGCTTCCTTCACGGCAATGCCAGCGGCCGAGTCGCTGGTCGCCTTCTCGATCAGCGACTTCTGGGTGGCAACCGTTTCTTGGGCGGCGAGCGCCTCGTTCACCGCATCGAGCACGCCCGCAATATCCTCGGAAATCGCCTGGGCATTGCGCGCCTTCTGGCCGGCCTTGAGCGCGGCGCTCGCCAGCTTCTCGGCGACGATCGCGACGCTGGTGATGTTCTTGGTGGCGCCGGCTGCGTCGCGCGCACCCGCGGCGCCCGCAGCCGACTGCCTGGCCGCTTCGACAGTGCGGTCCGCGACCGGGCCGGATCCCGCCTTGGCCTCGGCGATGGCGATCGCCAGCTCGTCACTCGACGCCTGTGCCTGAACCGCCGCGGCGCGCGTAGCGTCCGCCGCACGGTTGGTGGCTTGGGCCGCGGCATCGCTCTGGTCACGCAGCTTGTCCGTTTCCTGCTCTTGCTGCTGATCAGTGAGTTCTTTGGTCAGCTCAGTCAGCGCCGCTGCTGCAGCCTCGGCTGCTGTCTTGGCATCCTTGGCGGCGGTGCGTGCGAGTTGGAAGTCCTGGTTGGCAGCCGTAAAGCGCGCTTCGAGGCCAGGTGTGATGACCTTGACGTCTTTGTGCGCGGCTCGCGCCGTGCCCTCTTTCGCGACGCGCACCACCCAGGCTTCCTGGCCACCGTTGAGGAAATACTGACGCAAGCCGTAGCTCGCCTCGCTGCGGGTGTCGAGCCCGCCGAAGATCCGCTCGACCGAGTCCATGTCGACGAGCCGAACCGGATCGTTCATCGGCCCGCGGGAGAAGAAGTCGACGAAGGCGGTGCTCGACGTGCTGACCCCGGCGACGACCGGCTGGCCGCCGGCAATCTCTTCGACGTAGACGCCCGGGTAGCTGATCTGAACTGGCATGCTTTCTCCTCGATCGTGCGCGCAGTCGCGAAAGGTGCGCGGTTCTGCGCACCACGTTGACCGGCTTGGTGCCGGCGAGTTGCACTTGACCAAGCCTCGTCACCGAGCCTATGCGCTCAGTACGAGTACATCTCTCGGGTTCGAGGCCTGCGGGAACCGCGTTTTCGTTCCGCCCACCGCTCGCTCGCACTACCGGGGTCCCGCATGGGTGAGCCTTCCAGGGCTCGACCGGACAGCGGTTGCCTGAGGCCACATCACCTCAGAGGCAATCGTTGTTGTAAGTGCTGCCATTCTATGACTGACTGCCAGAGCTGTAAAGGGTTCCCTCGCAAGAAACCGGCCGTGAGGGAAGGAGATTCCTCTCCCGCGCTAGAGGCCATAAAGCGCCTTGACCTGGGGCCACGTGTGGAGGATGTTGTGGCGTCGCATCCAGGCCACGTGCGAGAGCCCGGTCACCGTCTCGCCGTCGGCCGAGACGACTACGCCGTAACGGATCGCATCCTTTTGGTAGCGCGTGATCCGCCGACTGGGCGTCCCCAGGCTCAGCCTCTTCTTGCGCCGCCGCGCGACGATCCGCTTCAGGTCGGCGAGCGTCTTGGCACTTGCGATCCATCGCCGCGCATACTTGGGTAGCCTCTCGACTTCCTGGATCGTTCGGGTCTGGTAGACCGAAAACGCTTCGGCGCTGCGTTCGATCGCGCGCTCGACCTTGGCCCACCGAAGCTCCGCACGATGCAGCCGCCACTCCTCGACTTTCGCCATGTCGTCTTCACTCAGGGTGAGGGGCTGGTTGTCGAGGTCACTCAGGTCCAGTGAAGGATAGAGACTTTCGGTGACGTAGGCTCGCAGCCCCCAGTTGCCCTTCTTGTCGAAGACGTGTCCCGCGCTATCCGATGCCGTGATGTCGAGGTAGCCTTTCTTTCCGCGGACCGCGTCGACGAGAACCACATCTGGCCGCGTTCCGGCCATCGATGTGGTGTCTTGCAACTTGACCATGGGATCGGTGCGAAATCCTTCCGTGGCCACATCCTCGATGATGTATCCCGTCGCGGCGGCGGGCAGCCAGCCGCTGGGAAGCAGAGAGGCGATCCAGCTGGAATACCGTTTATCGGACACACCGGGAAGCTGCTTCGGCTTTCCCGCCTTGAGCTGTGCGACGACCGTCTTGTAGGCGGCGTCGACCTCGGCATCGACTTGTCGGGCCTTGGCGTCGATCGCTTGGTAGCTCGCGGGTACGGGGCTGCCTTCTTTCGGCTTCCAGCGTTTGAGGCTACGCTGAACGGCCGGAGGAGCACCTTCTGGAGGTCGGGCCTGCCAGACCGGACGATGACCCAGGCACTCCGCTCGCGCAATGCGTTGATCGAAGTCAACGGTGCGATTCTTCGCAGCTGGAGCCGGGCTTCGTCCCGCTTTCGCGTTGTCCGAAACCCGCGCAGCACCGGCCGCCGCCGTGGTTTCGCGTGCCGGGCGACGGGAAACTAGGCGTTGCGCCATGCTGATCTGACCTCGACGCGGCTTCGGAAACACGGATCAAACCTGGACTCCATAGCGAGATGGTACTCGGCGAGACCGCCTGCCGGTAGCCCTTTGCCGGCCTCGAGCAACGCCCCTCCCCCTCTCGCCTCCTCCGTGCGGCACAGGGTCGCGGGCCTCGGCTACGCAAGCCAGGCTCCAGGGCCACACAAGCCAGAACCAGGACAACGCGAGCTGAACGCCGCCGTACTTGGTATGATCGTCGCCTTCGGAGCATTCGAGAATGTACGCTTTTCTTTTCGATCGCAAATCGGTCACGCTGATGGTCGTGCTCTTCCTCGCGACGTTGGGCTCCCTTTTCTGGGCCGGCCTGTCTCTCGGTTCGTGGATCGGCCCAGAGCTGACCAGGCGTACGACCAGCATCCCGTTCGAGCCTACGCAAGCAGCGGATCGTCTCGAAATCGCTCCGGCAGCGGCCACGCGTTCGCGCACCGATCCGGCAGCAGCCCCGACCGCCGACGAGCCTCTCCGTCCCGAGGCGGAAACGACCTCTGCCGCCGCCACGACGCATTCCCGGTCGACTAGCGCGAAGGACACGAACGAAGGGTCGCTCTCGACGCTGAGCTACTCGACAACACCGGATCTGTCACTTTCCGCGTCGACAGCGCTACAGGCCGAGCCACCAGTCGCTCCGGATCAGCCGCCGGCTTACGATGCGGTCGACACGGAACCCGCTGCCCCACGAGTTGTCGAAGCGGAATCCTCGCCGACGAGGCAGTCCAGCGCGATGACGGCTCAGGCGGAGCCGGTCGATGCGGAGCCAGTCGATGCGGCACCGGAAGAGACACCGCCGATCATCGCCAACCATCTTCCCGAAGAGCCACCGGCGACCCTGCCGAGCCTCGGAAAGGTCTCCCCCGCGACGGGATCGACCGGCCAAGCGCCCCCCACCCTTGCGGCGCCCCACGACTACGAATCTCAGACGGCCTCGCCGGCGAATCGGGAAACTGCGTCGGGCCTGCCTGGCGAGATCCCCGCGGCCAAGCAGAGCGCCGCCGAGCTGGTGCGTCCTGCGGCTGAAATCGTCGCCGCACCCAGCGCCCAACCCGAGCCGCCCCCAGCGACCAGGACGGTCTACAGTGTTCAGGTGGGCTCCTTTCCGCGCCTTGCCGCGGCAAGCAGGCTGCTCGAGCGATTGGTCCTCGCGGGCTACGAGCCCTACCTGCAGCCGGCCAGGACCCCGCGCGGACGAGACGTCCACACCGTGCGCATCGGCCACTACGACACCAAGCGCGAAGCCCTCGAAGCCGCTGCCGACTTCGCCGCCCGAGAAGGCACCACCGCCGTCGTCCGCTGGCGGGACGTGCCCTGACCGACACTCTGCACGAACCTCGTAGCACCGCGCGCTCGAAGCGTGGTGCCGCGACGATGCTTTCGGACCGATGACGGATTCGAGCTCAGGACGCCACCTCGGACTTTTCGGTGCCACGGCGATCGGTGTTGGGGCGATCGTCGGTGGTGGAATCTTGGCGCTCGCAGGCGTTGCCTTCGCCAGCGCCGGGCCGGGAGCCATGTTGGCGTTCGCGGCCAATGGCGTGATTGCGATCATCACCGCCCTCTCGTTCGCCGAGATGTCGGCACGCTTTCCCGAGTCGGGTGGTACCTACACCTTTGCCAAGAAGGTGCTGTCGGTCCAGGCCGCTTTCATGGTCGGCTGGGTGGTGTGGTTCGCGTCGATCGTCGCGGCCGTGCTCTATGCCCTCGGCTTCGCCACCTTCGCGATGCTGATCGTCGAGCGCCTTGCCAGCGGGCTCGGTCACGACCTGCCGGCGTGGATGAGTGGCCGGATGCCGATCCTCGCCCTCGCGCTGGCAGCCACGGCGGCCTACACCGCTTCGCTCGTTCGGCGCAGTCAGGGTGGCGGTCGGATCGAGACGATCGGCAAGATCGTGGTCTTCATGATCCTGATCGTCGCGGGCGTCTGGGTCCTCTTCGGTCGCCCTGAGGGAACCATCTCGAGCGGAATGACGCCGTTCCTTCCTTTCGGACTGGCCGGGTTGGCGCAAGCGATGGGTTATACCTTCATCGCGCTCCAAGGCTTCGATCTGATCGCCGCGGTGGGCGGCGAGGTGCGGGATCCGGGACGGACGATTCCGCGTGCCATGCTCCTATCCCTGGCGGTCGCACTGGCGGTCTACCTGCCGCTGCTCTTCGTGCTGGCCACCGCGGGGGTCCCTGCCGATTCGACCATCGGCGAGATGGCGAGCCAGTCCCCGGACGCGGTGGTGGCCGTGGCGGTCGAGCACTACCTTGGATCCGTGGGTTTTTGGTTGGTGATGGTCGCCGCGGTGCTGTCGATGCTGTCCGCGCTCCAGGCCAATCTCTATGCGGCCTCGCGCATCGCCCTGACCATGGCGCGTGACCGCAACCTCCCCGCCCACTGGAGTCATCTCGACCGGACCCATCACACCCCAGCCAACGCCGTGATGGCGACCGCCGTGCCGGTGGCGGTGACGCTCGCGGTGCTTCCGGACGTCGCGGCAGCGGGCGCGGTGAGCAGCTTGATCTTCTTGCTCGCCTTCGCCTTCGTGCATGGCATGAGCATCTTGGCGCGTCAGCGGGTCGGCAACGATGATCTTGCATTCCGCGTCCCACTCTTTCCGGTCGTGCCAGCGCTGGGCGGGCTGGCATGCCTGGCGCTGGCAATCTTCCAGGGCATTGTCGTGCCGTCGGCCGGCGTCCTGGCCATTGCCTGGCTCGGCCTTGGCTTCTTTCTCTACGTTTCCGTGTTCGCCGCCCGTGCCAAGGTGGTCGATGCCGCCAGCGAGGCCCTCGATCCCGAGCTGATTCAGCTCCGAGGCCGGCGACCGCTGGTGCTGGTTCCGGTCGCCAATCCGGCACGCGCCGAGGCGCTGGTGGAAGTCGCCAACGCGCTCGCTCCGCCTCGGGTCGGTCGGGTCCTGATGCTCTCGGTCGTTCGACCGCCGGCGTCCTGGGAGCCGGGCCAGGAGCTGCCCCAGGTCCATGATGCCCAGGCGATCCTCGAACGCGCGCTGACCGTATCGCTGTCGACCCGCCACGCGCCCGAAGCCTTGACCACGATCGCCGACGATCCCAACCGCGAGATCGTTCGGGTGGCGGAGGTTCACCAGTGCGAGAGCCTGGTGCTCGGTTTCGGTGCGATCTCGGAACACGGTATGGAGGGTCATCTCGAGCGCATGCTGAGCGCCATCGATTTCGATGTCGTCATCCTGCGCTCGCCACCCGAGTGGCGTCTGTCGACGGTACGCAGCGTGCTGGTTCCGGTCGGGGGTCGCCGCGACCAGAGCGACCTTCGTGCCCGCCTGATCGGCAGCCTCACCCGGGCTGGCGCGGAGCGCATTACCTATCTCAATCTCTTGCCGCGCGACACCTCGGAAACGGATCGTATTCAGGCCGCGCGCAACCTACGACACATGGCCCAGGACGAAGCGCCAGAGGTGGCCGAAGCGGTGGTCGAACGGGTCGACGATGTCGCGGGCGAGCTTATCGGCCGTGCCTGCGACAACGATCTCGTGGTGCTCGGCCTCAAGCGCCTGACCAAGCATCACAAGGTCGTCGGCGATCTGGTGCTTCGTCTGGCCCGCGAAACCACCTGCGGCTTGATCCTGATCAGCCGCCGGGGTTGAGCCCGCGCGCTACGATCGATGCGATGAGCAAACGAGACCGTCGACCATCACCGCCCCGCCGCAGCGAACAAGCCGGGCACGACCACGGCTGGCGGGCCCGCTGGCACGAGGTGATCTTCGAGGCGGATACGCCCAAGGGCAAGGCCTTCGACATCGTGCTGTGGATCGCCATCCTCCTGAGTGTCGGTGCCGTGCTGCTGGAGAGCATGGCCGAGTTCCAAGCTCGGTGGGGCACCTACCTACGCGTGGCAGAGTGGACCTTTACGGCGATCTTCACGGTCGAGTACCTCGCCCGTCTGGCGGTGGTCAAACGACCGGCGGTCTATGCCCGCAGCTTCTTTGGCATCGTCGACCTCCTGGCGCTGATGCCCAGCTACCTCAGCTTGGTCTTGGTCGGCAGCCAGTCGCTGCTGGTCATTCGCGCCCTCCGGCTGCTCCGTGTCTTCCGGGTGCTGAAGCTGGCCCACTTCGTCGGTGAAGCGCAGATTCTGCGCGCCGCACTGCGCGCCTCGGCACGAAAGATCATCATCTTCGTCGGCACGGTGCTCAATTTGGTGCTCATCGTCGGCTCGCTGATGTACCTCGTAGAAGGTGAGGCCGGCGGGTTCACCAGTATCCCGAAAGCGATCTACTGGGCGATCGTCACGCTGACGACGGTCGGCTATGGCGACATCGTCCCCACCACGGCCCTCGGGCAGTTCCTCGCCGCGACCGTCATGATCATGGGATACGGAATCATCGCCGTGCCGACAGGCATCGTTACGGTCGAGCTGGCCACAGCCTCCCGCAAGCCGATGTCGACCCAGTCGTGCGACACCTGCGGTCTGGAAGCACACGATCACGATGCACGATTCTGCAAACGCTGCGGGTGTGATCTCCGGGTTCCAGAGAGCTGACGCTGCCCGGTTGATCCATCATTCGTCCCAGCGGGCTTCGAGCACCGCCCGCAAGGGGTCGTCGGCGTCGCCGACACGTCCGCGCGGCGTCAGATACGCAATCGTCACACCGCAGGTGGGTTCGGCCTTCATTCCCAGCGCGACCGTCACCTCGGCCGCGGCATCGCGACAGGAGATCACCAGGCTGGCTTCTTCGGCAGTCGCCGCTCGCACCGCGACCAGGGCCCGTCCGCCCGCCGCGATCCGACGCGCGCCGACCGGAACCTCCATCATCTGCGGATTGGACGCGAAGGAACCCAGCTCGTGCTTCCACTGGAGCCCCCACAGCATCACCAAGCCCGAGACGACGAGCAACAAGGCCACGATCAACGGTGTCCGGCGCATGGCGGCAGGCTACCGCGATCCGGTCCAACGAACCATCGCAAGACGGGAGAACACGAGCGCTGATCGAGACCCGTAGCCCGGCTACAATCGAGCCCGGTCATGAACGACGCCACGATCATCGAAGGTGTGCTCGAGCACGTCAGCTTCGCCAACCCGGAGAACGGCTGGAGTGTGGTGCAGGTGGCAACGGCATCGCATGGCGCGGTAACGGCGGTCGGCGGCTTGCTCGGAGCGCGTCAAGGGGAGACACTTCGCCTCACTGGACGCTTCGTCAAGGATCCGCGATTCGGTGAGCAATTCAAGGTCGACTCGTACCTGACCCTCGCGCCGTCGACCCTGCTCGGCATCGAACGCTACCTGGGCTCCGGCCTGGTCCCCGGCGTCGGCGCCAAGCTGGCCAAGCGGCTGGTCGCCCACTTCGGTGAGGAAACCCTCGACATTCTCGACCGCACCCCCGATCGACTGACCGAGGCACCCGGCGTCGGCCGCAAGCTCAAAGAGCGAATCGCCGAAGCCTGGGGCGAGCAGCGCGCGGTCAAGGACGTGATGATCTTCCTCCAAGGCTACGGGGTCTCGTCGAGCCTCGCGGCCCGCATCTGGAAGGTGTTCGGCGATCAGGCCACCCACGTCTTGCGGGACGACCCCTACCGGCTGGCCGAAGCCGTCCGCGGCATCGGCTTCCTCACTGCCGATCGCATTGCCTCTGATGTCGGCGTGGCACGGGATTCGCCGGCTCGCCTCGAGGCCGGTCTCCTGCACGTGCTGCGCAGCGCCAGTGACGATGGACACACCTACCTGCCGCGCGCCGAGCTCCAGGCCAAGACCGCCCAGCTCTTGGGCCTCGAGGCCAACACCCTCATGCCGGCGCTTGTTGCCCTGGACGAGGCCAAGCGGGTGATCCGCCGCCAGCTCGACGCCGACGAGGCCGTGTTCGTGACCGCCATCGAGCATGCCGAGCATGCGCTGGCAACGCGCCTGCGGGCGCTCGCCGAACGGCCGGCTCCTCCCCTCGCCATCGATCTACCACGGGCTCTCGCCGGCTATGAAAAACAGGCTGGAATCCGTCTCGCGGATGCTCAGCGTCAAGCGATTGCACGCGCCGTGCGCGACCGCCTCCTGGTCATCACCGGCGGACCGGGCACTGGTAAGACGACCCTCGTGCGAGGCATCGTCTCCGTCCTTCAAGCAAAGGGGCTCCGGCTGCAGCTCGCCGCGCCGACCGGCCGCGCCGCCAAACGCCTGGCCGAAGCCACCGGCCACCCAGCCAAGACCATTCACCGCCTGCTGGAGTTCGACCCGAAGAGCGGCCAGTTCCAGCGCGACAGCGACAACCCCCTGGGCGGAGACCTGCTGGTGATCGACGAGGCCTCGATGCTCGATACGCCGCTCGCCGCCAGCCTGCTCGAGGCCGTGCCCGACGAGGCGCGGCTGGTCCTGGTCGGCGACGTCGACCAGCTGCCGTCGGTTGGGCCGGGTCGTGTGCTCGCCGACGTCATCGCCTCCGGTGTGATCGAAGTCGTGCGCCTGGCGACCATCTTTCGCCAGGCCCATACCAGCCAGATCGTCGAGAGCGCCCACCGGGTACGGGAAGGGAACTTGCCGGTGCTCGACGCCGACGGCACGAACGGCGACTTCTTTTTCATCGGCCGCAAGGCTCCCGAAGACGCCCTGGCGACCTTGATCGAGCTGGTCACCCAGCGCATCCCCGACCGCTTTGGCTTCGACCCGATGAGCGACATTCAGGTGCTGACGCCGATGCAGCGCGGCTTGCTCGGTGCCGCCCAGCTCAATGTCGCGCTCCAGGACGTTCTCAATCCGCACGGCGCCAGCCTGAAACGGGGCGACCGCGTGCTGCGGGTCGGCGACCGCGTGATGCAGATGCGCAACAACTACAACCTCGACGTCTACAACGGGGACATCGGCTGGATCGACGCCATCGACAAGGACGACCGCGAGTTGCTCATCACGATCGACGGTCGCACCGTGCGCTTTCCATTTGCGGATCTCGATCAGGTCTCGCTGGCCTATGCCTGCTCGATTCACAAATCCCAAGGCAGCGAGTTTCCGTGTGTCGTCACCCCGCTCCACAACCAGCACTTCGTGATGCTCGAGCGCAACCTGCTCTACACCGCGATCACCCGCGGGAAGAAGCTGGTGTTGGTGGTCGGCAGCCGCCAGGCTCTCCGCCGCGCGGTCGAACGGCAGACCGCGATGCGGCGCCATACCTTGCTGAAGGCCCGGCTGGCACGGCCCGGTGAGTACCCCGAGCGCAAGGCGTTGGAATCCAAGCGGTCGTGACTGCAAGGCACGGTGAACGCAAGGCACCGTGGGCGTGCTTCCTGCGCTTCTTGGCTTCCGTCGCAAGGCGTGTGATAGAACTCTCCGACCCGAGATACGTCAAGGAGAACGCTCATGAACCGTCGGCCCATTGCCGTCCTGTCCACCCTCGCAACCCTGTGCCTTTTCGGCTTGCTCGTGTCCGCGCCGGCCCTGGCGGCCGATGGTGGCCACGGTCGCCCGTATGCCATTGGCATCGGCGCCGGCGTGGTCGACCAGGGGAACGAGGAAGAGCCCTACTACACGGTCAACTTTCGCTTCCCGGTCAAGCGTAATTCCAGCAGCAAGAGCGCATACCGCTTCTACCTCGAGCCCGAGGTCGGCTTCTGGGACACCACCGAGCCGTTCGGACGCGATGATCGCCTGGAAGCCGAACAGTCGAACATCGGCATCAACTTTCTCGCCCTGGCGCGCGGCCGCAGGATCGAAAGCTGGGTCGGCCTGGGCCTCGGGCTCTACTTCGAAGACCTCATCATCCGTGGCGGTGGCGTCGGCGTGGTGCGCGACGAGAGCGAGACCAACGTCGGCGGCAACATCCAAGTAGGTATCGACATCAACCTCGGCCACAGCTTCGCGATCTTTGGCGTCGGTCGCCTCGACGTGGTCGACAGCGATTTCTTCGACGAGCAGACCAAGCTGTATCTCGGCCTGCGCTTCCGCTTCGGCGGCTAGCCTCTCTCTTCCGCTGATCGTCTGATTCGGTGCCGCGTTGGCACTGCACTTGCCCTTGCGCGAAGGGCCGTGCAGTGCAGCTCTCCCCACCTCGGCCTCATGCCCCGCCGCCCTCCTCACCCCCGAGGAGGGGCTGTCCCAAGATGATGGATACCCCCGCATACCCGGTGGGAGCCGGGTATAGCGTAGCCCTCGACTCCCGTGCCGAAAGGCGTCTTCTCTTCTGGTTGGTGAGGGCTCATGAAGTTTCCGACTCCGTTTTTCCGCTGGCGTCCCCATCCCTGGCATGGCCTCGAAGCAGGGCCAAAGCCGCCTGACGTCGTTCACGCCTACATCGAGATCACGCCGTTCGACCTGGTCAAATACGAGATCGACAAGGCAACTGGCTACCTGCGCGTCGATCGACCCCAGCGGACCTCTTCCCTGCCTCCCGTGCTCTACGGATTCATTCCGCGCACCTACTGCGGCGAGCATGTCGGCTCCATGATGGAAGGCGCCACTGGAGGCGACCTCGACCCATTGGACATCTGCGTCATCAGCGAACAGCCGATCTCACGCGCAGAGGTCATCCTCAACGCGCGGGTGGTTGGCGGCCTCCCCATGCTCGACGGCGGCGAAGCCGACGACAAGATCATCGCGGTGCTGGAGAAGGATCACCTCTGGGGCAACATCCGCGAGCTCACGGATTTGCCATCGACGCTGGTCGGCCGCATCCTGCACTACTTCACGACCTACAAAGCTCTGCCTGGCGAAGCGCCACAGGTGTCGATCGGCGAGCCCTACTCCCGCACCCGCGCCCATCAGGTGATCCGTGCCTCGATGGACGACTACGAGCTCGAACACGGCGGCTGATCGGAGGACATTCATGGCCATACAGAGTCACAACCCCTCGCCCACTCCCCTTGGCGCCGGTCCACGGAAGCTCGGAAAGAGACAATACGAAGCCGAGCTCGCCAGGCTTCAGATCGAGCTGGTCAAACTCCAGGAATGGATCAAGCACGAGGGGCTGAGAGTCGTCGTCCTCTTCGAAGGGCGCGACGCGGCGGGCAAGGGCGGAAGCATCAAGCGCATTACCCAGAGCCTGAGCCCCCGGGTCTGCTCCGTGGTCGCCCTGCCCGCGCCGACCAGCCGTGAGCAAACGCAGTGGTACTTCCAGCGCTACGTGTCCCACCTGCCGGCAGCCGGCCAGATGGTCCTCTTCGATCGTAGCTGGTACAACCGCGCCGGTGTCGAGCGCGTGATGGGCTTCTGCACCGACGACGAATACCGCGAATTTCTCCGCTCGTGCCCGGAGTTCGAGCGCATGCTGGTGCGTTCAGGCATCCGACTGATCAAGTACTGGTTCTCGGTCAGCGACGAAGAGCAGGAGCGTCGGTTCCAAGGCCGCATCGATCATCCCACCAAGCGGTGGAAGCTCAGTCCGATGGACCTCGAATCCCGATCTCGCTGGGTCGAGTATTCGAAGGCGAAAGACGCGATGTTCGCGCACACGGACATCAAGCAAGCTCCATGGCATGTTGTCAACGGCGACAATAAGAAGCGAGCACGCCTCAACGTCATCAACCATCTTCTCAGCCTGATCGACTATCAGGATCTGACGCCACAGCCCATTGCACTGCCGCCACGGCAGGCAGAAATTGGCTACATTCGCCCGCCGATGGACGAGCAGACGTTCGTCCCCGAGGTCTTCTGAAGCTTGGCCTCGAAGCCGGTACGACGATCACGCCGCTTGACGCACCGCTCCAAATACAGGCCCGCAGGCTCACGGTAAGAAGTCCGACCATTATTTGTCGGCACAAATTCTGCCACCGCTTCAATCTGGGCACGCTGGCTGACGCGAGCGGCCTGCGCTCCGGCCTCCTATCCCTGCGGAGTCGATCGCAATTTCTCTGGCACACAACTTTCCGAACGGCTTCTCGTACCTTCCATCAGACCAATCAATCGCCGGGGTCGACGGCAACCGCCACATAAGTAGTACAATGTGGCCTTGTCTATTGCAGCTCAACTGTAGGTGTGCGTGTGGATGGGATGGGATTGTTTGCGAAGGTGGCGACTGTGTTGAAGCCCCTGTCCTCGCCGGGACACGGAGGGCTTCGCCAGCGCGCCGGATGGCTCGTCGCTGGCGCACTTCTCCTCAGCCTCAATGCTTCCGCGGACAACACCCAGACATTGGGCAACGCGACAACCTACCTGAGAGTCGCGCTGTCCTCTGTCGATCCGTCGAGAACTAGCCCTTCACCGAACGCCGACAAGCGGAACGGGCCCCTGCGCGATTTTTGGCTGCTGTGGGGCGAACGCGTCGGGCGCGCCATCGACTTCGTGGAGTATCCCGATCTCCAGACTGCAAAGGATGCCGCGATTCGCGGCGAGATCGACTATCTTGCCGCGGTCCCTATCACCTTTCCCGAAGACGGCGAGCTGTTCTACTCCCGACCCTTCGCCCGTGTCGTCCAGGCTGTCGCCAGTCCCAAGTTGCGCATGCCGGCGGCTGATCTCGCCGGCGCCAACATCCGCTACGAGCGTGGTACGAGCGACCAAGTTCTCGCATCGCTCAGACGAGCCTTCAACTTCGCGTCAACCGAGGAGATCGCCGAAGGCTCGCTCGAAGAAGCCTTCGCGGCGAGCAGTGATCCGGTTTTCGCGCCGTCCATCCGGCAGCTCCTCGAGCGCCTGCGAACCGAGTCGCTCAGCGCCAGCATCCACGCGCATCCGCTGACCTATCGGCACCTCTTCGCTGCCTCGTCCACCAGACGGCCGGATCTTGCCCGTCTGTTCGAAGAAGGTCTCTCTCGGATCTCGTCTGCAGACGTCGTGGACCTCGAAGGTACCGAGGCAGAAGTCGGATTCAGCCCGTTCTTTCTCGATCCGCGAGACCGCCTCCCAATCAGCGTGAAGCAGCGTTCGTGGCTGCGCATGCATCCAGTCGTCCGCCTGGGCGCGAGTGCCTGGCCTCCCTTGACCATTCTCGAAACGGACGGTTCGTTCGGCGGCATCGGGATCGAAACCGTTCGTCATCTCCTCGGGCGGGTTGGCGTTCAGCTTCAAGTGATCGGTGGCGACCAGTGGGAAGCTGTCATCGAAGCCGCACGCCGCCGCGAGATCGATGGCCTCGGCTACGTCAACGTTGGCCGTGAGCGTTCGCTCGCCAATCTCGACTTCACGGATCCGATCCTCCGTGCGCCTGCCGTCATCGTCAGCCGCAACGACCGACCGTTCTTCGCGGAGCTCAATGACCTTCAGAACGCGACTGTTCTCGTGCCCGCCACCTATCCAATGGCCGAAGTCCTCCGTGGCCAGGAGATCGAAGGCATGCGAGTCGAGGCTGTTCCGAGCTCACGCGAAGCTTTCACACGGCTCTCCCGCGGTGAGGCGGACGCTGCCATCGACTACCTGCCGATCGCGCGCAGCGTGATCCGCTCCCGTGGCATCAGCAATCTCCGGGTGACGGCAAGCGTCGAGCAGCTCAGCCCGAGTCTCAGCACGGCGATCCGAAGCGACTGGCCCGAGCTGATTCAGCTCCTGGACATGGCGATCGCGACCAAGACCCGCGAAGACGAGGCGCGGATCTTGGCCCGCTTCGAGCGGCCGCCGCCACAGCTCGATCGGAGGCTCGTGGTTTGGTTGATCGCCCCCCTGCTGGTGATCATCGCAGGATTGGGCATCACGCTCCTCGTCCGCCGTCGCCGGACGGCTCGGCTGATCAAGGAAAGTGAAGGTCTGCTCCGGCTTGCCGCCAAGATCTCGAAGAGTGGTAGCTGGCAGTATGACATCACGACTCGTCACCTAGGCTTCACTCCCGAAGCGTACCGACTCTTCGGTTGGAAACCTGGTGGCAGTGAGCCGACCCTCGAGCAATTTGTCACGTTCTACAACGCCCCCTCCCAGGCAAAGCTGCGTGAAGCGCTCGAGGGGCCAAACCACGCATCGGGCTCCGACAAGCGGTGGCGCTTGGAACTTGCCTCCCAGGCGAGGCCTACCCGTTTTCATCTGTGCCTGATCGAGTGGACGGATCGCACGTCGAACATCGGAACGGTGACCGACATCACCGATGCAGAAGCTGAAAAGCGCCGGCGGATCGAGTTGCAGTCCCAGGTCAACCAGCTCGAGCGCCTCGATGCGCTCGGCCGCCTGGCTGGCGGTATCGCGCACGACTTCAACAACATCCTCAGCGTCAGCCTGTCGCATGCCGAGCTCGCCCTACTCGAGCTACGGGAAGGACATCCGGCGCGGGTTTCGGTCGATGGCTTCATCAAGGCATCGCTGCGCGCCCGCGATCTGGTTCGCCAGATTCAGATTTTCGGCCGGCGCGACCAGTCAGACCGTCAGCGACTGGACGTTCAGAAGCAGATTCGAGGCGTGGTGTCCCTTCTCTCGACCTCACTTCCCCCGAGCATCGAGATCACCACGACATTCGCCGACCGACCGCTCTGGATTCGAGGCTCTTCGACCCAGATCGATCAGGTCTTGATGAACCTCGGTGTCAACGCTGGCCATG
Organism: uncultured bacterium; assembly: GCA_937948815.1. Lineage (GTDB taxonomy): Bacteria > Acidobacteriota > Thermoanaerobaculia > Multivoradales > J023 > J023. The sequence goes on along the minus strand of CALFAM010000090.1, from coordinate 2,918 downwards.
CTATGCCCGAGGGTGGCCGCCTTCACTTTGCCGCCCAGAAGCGACGCCTCGAAGCCCCATTGAACTCGAGCACGGGCACGGTGGAGCCAGGAAGCTACATCGAGATTCAAGTCTCCGACACGGGCATCGGAATCGAGCAGGAGAAGATTCCCCGCGTGTTCGAGCCCTACTTCACGACCAAGCCCGCCGGTGAAGGCACGGGCCTCGGCCTTGCCCTGGTGCACGGCGTGATCAAGGACCATGGTGGCGCGCTATCGCTGAGCTCCTCGCCGCGGCTCCCAAAGGAGGCCAGCGAGAACATCTCGAGCATCTTCACGATCCTGCTCGCCGAGTGGGATCCCTCCGACGATCTGGTCTCGACACGTGAGCACCCCAGCGACAGGAAAACCGAACGTCTGGGTTCGGGCGAGCGCATCCTCGTGGTGGAGGACGAGCCTGAGCTCCTCGAGACCACCTTGCGCATTCTGTCGGCGCTGGGATTCGACCCCCACGGGAGCACCGAGCCGATGGAAGCCGTGGCGAGATTCCGTGAATGTCCCGAGGCTTGGAGTCTGGTAGTCACCGACATGCTGATGCCCCACGTTTCGGGCACCGAGGTCGCCAGCATGATCAAGGCAGAACGACCGGACTGCCCGGTCTTGCTGGCCACCGGCTACTCCGCCGAGCACGATCTCAAGAATGCTCCGGTCGAGGCGATTCTGATCAAGCCCATCTCGAGCCGTAAGTGGTCCTCGACGCTTCGTGAGCTGCTCGCCAAGGCACCCGCGGCCAGCGAACGAAAAGTCGCAAGCGCTTGAGGAGTCGTGCCGTCCTGTCAGGGCGCGGTCAGGGCAGACCGGCCGCCAGGCCGGTGCCACGATCGTCCGCGGCGCCGTAGAACGCTACGGGCTGCCCATCTTCTCCATACGTCACACTGAGCGCATGGGCGTTGCCGAGTGAATCGACCAAGCGTACGTCATGCCCGAGCTGGCGCAAGGCCTCTTGCGTATCCTCGTCGATGCGACGTTCCACCGCGAGTTGGTCGGGCTCGATGAAGCTCACGCGCCCGGCCGCCAGCGCCTGATCGAGATTCATCTCGAAATCGAGCAGGTTGATCAGCATCTGGGGCACGGTCTGGCCAATCGTGTGCCCACCGGGCGTACCCAACGCGATCCACGGACGCTCATCGCGCAGGACGATGACTGGAACATCTCCCGAGAGCTTGTGACGGCCGGGATGAGCATCCATGGGATTGCCTGGCGGCTCGAAGGTCGAATAGGCCAGCGAGTTGTTCAGCCAGATTCCGGTCCCTTCCGGCATGATCCGGCTTCCGAAGAGGTTACCCAGAGTCTGGGTGGAAGACACGACGTTCCCGAGTCCATCCGCGACCACAAAATGGGTGGTGTTCTGAGACGTCTCACCGAACGCGGTCGGCGGCTCGAAGGGCGTTGCCCGCTCCGGATCGATCACGGCCACCTGCTCTCGCCAGTATTCCTCGGAAAGAAGCAGCTCGAGTGGCGGCGGTGCCACCTCCGGATCACCGGCATAGCGCAGCCGGGTCCAGAAGGCATGCTTGGTCAGCTCTGCGAAACGATGCAGAAACGCCGGGGTATTGTGCCCGAGCGCGACCGGGTCGAGCTGGCTCATCATGCCCAGGCGAACCAAGGCGGGGAATGAGTTGGCCGGCGGCGCCGCGGTGTGAACCTCGTATCCGCGGTAGCGAATGGCAATCGATGGCCACCACTCCGCCTCGTTGTCGGCCAGATCCGTCAGCGCCAGGAAACCGCCTGCCACCTGCATGGCCTGATCGATCGCGACTCCGATCTCACCGCCGTGCACCACGTTCGCGCCGTGCTCGGCGAGTAGCCGGAACGAGCGGGCCAAATCCTTCTGAACCAAGTCGGCCCCAGCCTCGAGGGGTGCGCCGTCGCGCCCGTAGAACGCCCGCGCGTGCTCGGGAAAGCTGTCGAAGGCCAAGCCGAGAAGAAAGGCAAATCGCTGGTCGATCTCGAAGCCATCATCCGCCGCGGCGATTGCTGGCGCGAAAAGGGACGACCACGGGAGCGAACCATACGTTTTCGAGAGCACTTCCCAGGCTCGGGCATTGCCGGGCGTCGCCACCGCCTTGGCGCCGCGCCGGTTCTCGAGGTGGTTCGGGGTCGGCGCCCGGTAGGCGTCCGAATCGACGCCAGCCGGTATGCGACCACTGGAGTTGAGAAAGCGTACCTCGCGATCGGCTGCGACATAGATCAACGTCGTGCCGTAGCCGCCCATGCCCGACATCATGGGCTCCACGACGTTGAGACACGCAGCCACCGCGATGGCCGCATCGAATGCGTTGCCTCCCGCTCGCAGGATTTCGAGGCCGGCCGCGGTCGCCAGCGGATGGGCGGAGCTCACCATTCCCTGCGTACCGGTCGCTCGGGCACGCGCTTCTCCAGCAACCTCGGCGGATGCACTTGCCGTCGGCAGCGGCGCCTCCGATGCACCTTCCGGCGCGGGCCCTGCCTGCTGACACGCTGGTAGGAACACAGCGACCAAGCTCAGGCAGACGAAGCTGACCCAGGATGACGAGACGCGTGTCGAGACCATGCTGACCCCTTTGCCGACGCGAAGAAACGGAGGAATGAGTGAGACGACGGAACGTCGGCACCCAGATCATTCGACGGAGCACGAGACTGCCGTCAGGCTAGCACGCGCCTGCCGTGCGGCAGCCGTTCGAACCTTCCTGAGCATCTTTCCCGCGACTCGACGCCTTAGAGAAAGGATGATGCATCTTCACACCGAGCCAGGGGTGGTCAGCGGGCTGCCAGCGGCATTCCCGTATCAGCGGGCTCGAGCCTGGAGTTGATGCGGTGGTTGCAGACGGTCTATGGCAACCTCCGTACGCTCGGCATCTCCCCGCGCTTCGAGACGCGATGGGCACTGCTGGCGTGCTT
>CALFAM010000089.1 GCA_937948815.1 uncultured bacterium | reverse complement strand
GGCCCCTTCTTCTTTCCAGCCTCGAGCAGCGCCAAGGCAAGCGGTGGGCTGTCGAGGGCGAACTTGGCGTAGCGCGGCTTTCGCTTGGCCGGATCGATGTCGAAGAACGCGCGGTAGAAGGAGACCGACTGCTCGAGGTCGGCGACATCGAGCGCGATGTGTAGGCGTTGCGGTTGAGGATCTGAAGCAGGCGACGGTTGATTGCGGGGTTCGTTCATGGAACACCTCCTTTTGTTAATTCTAGAATTCCAGAAATAACGAATCGTGTCAACCCTGAAATTTCATGACGGCGAGCGTGGGCGGGTAGCCCATCGTCGCGATCGACAGGAGGCCCGCTCGAGATTGACGAGATTCGGCGTGCTTTCCCGCGTTGGATGACAACGAAGAACCGGGGGCCTATCGGTGGGTCCTTGGGGTCATCTGGTGAAGCAGAGCGATGGCCGAGGTGCCACGGATCTCCGCGGCCCGATGACGACGACGCGGAACAGCAACCTATCGGGAGCCGAAATGATGAAAAGAATTGCCATCACACTCTTGCTGACCATCCTCCCAGCGACTCATCTCGCAGCCCAACTCTCGGGCGGCGGCAAACCAGGAGACCGCAGTGCCTGTACGGAGCTGGCCCACGAATGCTGCTGGCTCGAGGCGGAGAAGATCGTCACGGGCGAGCCGATGAATCAGGCGGAGATCGACCGGCACAAGGGGCCGGAGAACATCGATTGGTGGGGCTCGGGAGAGTCCGAGAACATTCCCACCCTCTGCCGAATCGCTGACTATTGGAAGAACGGCAACGATGCCTGGCTCCATGGCTACTACGATGATCAGCTACCCGGCGGCCCAGCCGGCGGATTCCAAGGGTCGGAGGTGTTGTCGCCGCTGTACATGCCGTGGATGGCAGCGTCCCACATGGCGGTGCTGGAGAAGGCCAAGATGGAGGGGCACACCAGCTTGCAGGCCAAGGTGGAGGACTGGTTGCGGACCTACTGGGCCCTCAATGCGCTGATGGCGCATCAGGGGCCGTGGACCCAGATCACCTCGGTGAGCGATATCGGGACGTTCGTTGATGCGGACGGAAACGCGCCGGAATTCGACGGCTTGTCGACGCCTGTCGCCGGCTCACGCAGGGTTTCGGTGTCTTTCGATCCGACATTCACGGGGCAGGCTGAGGTCCATATTGGTCAGTACTTGCTCACCCTCGCTCTCGACCACTCGCCGAGGCGGTTGGATCGTAGCGATCTGGGCTCGGAATACTTCCGCGCTCTGGTGCTGGCTGTCCATGTGCTCGGCGGCACGATGGGGCCCGGCGGCGATACGCTCGATCTCGCGTCAGTACCTGCACCGGTCGAGAAGTTCGGGCTGACCGCCAGCGAGCGAGCCACGCTGAAGAGCTTCGTCGCCAATCCGGGCGTCGATCCCGCGACGATGAACGCAGTGGTCGGCATGATTGGCCACGGCACCCGATGCAAGATGACGTTCTTGCGTACCACCGAGGGCACCAGCAGCTGGTTTGGCGACGACACCGTCGCGCAGGGCCGCTGCAACAACAACACGGCGCCCTGGTACGGCGTGACGATGAACCACGCGGGCGAGGCTCAGATCCTCACACCCAGCGGGCAGAGCTTCTCTCGGCGCAGCGGTACGAAGGTCGAAGCGGATCACGTTAGCTTCCCCGGCAATCCATTCGAGATCGACGTCATCGGCGGAGACACGATCTACCGGGTGGCGTGGCGCAGCAACGGGCCGGTGTTGGCAGCGTACGACCCGCCGAACGTTCCGGTCGATCTGCGGCTGGTCGCCAGCTACCTGCCCAGCGCATCCGGCCCGCGGACCGAGCTCGAGTCGGACAGCGATACTCCCGCACCCTTCGGTTTCTACTACGACGAGTCGCTGGGCAACTTCGAGGAGCAGGTCGGCGGACCGTGCAATTCTGGGCAGAACAATCCGACGTATCTCGAGATCCGCTTCGAAGGCGAGTCCTTCGACAGTTGCAGCTTCCAAGGGTCTTGGGACGCCATGGCACATCCCTGCTCGCAGACGCTCAAGGACCTGCTGATCGCGGGGGGCTCGATTCGGATCAACACCAACGACTACGACGTCGATCCAGCAACATGCTCACCCATCGTCCCGCTGAGCCCACGCATTCGACCGTTCGAGCAGCATTGGATGCGCTTGTCGCTGGTGAAGGATGGTCAGACCCACCATCGTCGCGTCAACTTCTTCCAGAACAATCCGACGCCGCCTGAGGTGTTGCTGACGGCCAGCTATGTTCCGGCGCCTGGACAGGCGCGCACCGAGTTCCGTTCAGAGCAAGAGAATCCGACACCATTCGATTTCTACTTCGATGAGTCCGCCGGTAGCTTCGAGGAGCGTCCGGGTGGCGTGTGCCACACTGGCCAGAACAATCCGACCTACTTGAAGATCAGCTACGACGGGCCGGCGATTACGGACTGCTCGTTTCAGGCGTCGTGGGATCAGCAACCGCAAACCTGTAGCCCCGGCGCGAGAGCTGCGCTCAACGGTGGGCAGGAGATCACGCTGAGCACGGACCGCTATCGGATCGACACCAGCACCTGCCAGGCTATTCAGCCACTCGAGCTACACCTACCGTTCCATTCGATCGGTTGGATGCGTCTCGACGTGACGACGGCGGAGGGAAGCTTTAGTCGCGAAGTCCGCTTTATCAAGCGGCCGTAACCGACGATCGAAATCGCTCACGCCATGGGGCTGCTGACCGCTGTGGTTGGCAGCCTCGTGCTGTTTCGAGACCTGTAGCGCTGAACGGAGCCCATCGACGGGTCTCGCTTGCAGCTCTCGTGCTTCCCTAGCGAGCGTCTTCGCCATGAGCGCTGTCACCGACATCGGTGGCAATGGGCTCGCCAGGCTCGGGGTCGAGGTCGGCGTGGATCATGCCGGGGAGGTCGAGCACGTTGCGCTCGACCAGCTCGTCGAGCATTTCCTGGACGTTGCCTCGAATTCTCACCAAGACGAGCTCGTCCTCGTCCAGGGCGCCGACCTGGATCTGTCGCACCATGCCGCGGGCGTCGTTCTTGGCCAGGGCCCAGGCGACGTGATCTTCGCCTCGAACCTCGGCGGCCACGTACCAGCCATCGCCGCGGAGCTGGTCGTCGCTCGGCAGGCGGAAGCTACGGGTATCGATGGGTGGTAGCTCGAGTGTGCGGTACACACCGACCTGCACGCCCTTGATCTTGCGCAGCAGGGCGATGGCTTGGCGAGACTCCTCGTCGCCACTGTCGTCCAGTGAGGCACGGGCAATGGAGCGTGCCAGTCCGAGGGACATTCGGCCGAACTTGAGGCCAATGGTGCGGTCGAACGAAGCGCCAGGAATTTGACGTTCGAGGGCTTGGCGCTGCTTGGCGAGCCCCGGCGTGTGGAACATGCAGCCGGTCGAGCTCAACAAGATGAGCGCGAGCACGAAAACGAGCACAGAGATGCGGTAGAGGCGTGAAGCCGTCATCGGATCCTCCGGCCGCAGCACGCGGCTTCAGGTTGGTTCGACCTCAAGACGGCTCAGGGGAACGGAAGGTTACATGTGGCTCCGATTTGCGGCTTGGTCATGAGCCGTTGGAGGACTCGTGGTCCGTGCTTGCGGGCATGGCGAAGTCGTCGTCGACGAGCGCCGGGTTGACGGTGACCGTGTCGATCTCGATGACCTCTAGGCGGGCACCGAACTCGATTTCGACCCGATGCGGGATGACCAGGCCATCGACGGTCCGGAAGTCGCTGTAGTAGGAGCGCTGGGTTATCGGCTGTATTCCCTGGGTCATGTCGTAGACCGTCGACTCGATCATGACCTCGAGCAGGGTCTCCGCGTCGAGGTGCCATCGTTCGGACGGCCCGTCGCCCTGGCTCACATCGAGCACCAGTGTCCGCGTGCCGTCGACTTGGTCTTTTCCTCCCGCGGCGATGGTCAGGCCGCGATCCTCGTGGTCGCGCAAGTAGGGGCCGAGCACCGCTTCCCGCTCGAGTTGCGCGATGAACGGTCCAGACGCTACCCGCGCCGGGGCCGGAATTTGGAGCATCGGTTGTTGCCACCACAGGCCCAGTGCATCCTTGGCGCGGATGCTCGGCTGGCCGAGCATCTGAAAGTCGAGACGAAAGTGGTCGGGACGCTTGCGAATGAGCTTGAAAGGGGCGCGTTCGCTGAACGCCGCGTAGGTGCCTGAAACGGCGAGTGTGTCGACCGCTTGCCAGTGATCTCCGCCTCGCGATTCGAGATGGCGGGCAATCAGAGCGCTCGCCTGTTCGGATGTTTGGACACGCGAAACGTCGAATGCCGCAATCTCGTCGTGATCGCGCACGAAGATCGTCCCTCGCGCCAGGGCCGGCGCAGTCCATGCGCGCCCGGTCATCGCCTGGACGCGGCCGAGCTCCTCGTAGCGTTCCGGCGTCGCGTGAACGAGGGCGAGTGTGCCGTCGTCCCCCAGGACGTAGAGTCGGTCGCTGGCTGCGATCAACGAGCCCTTACCGAATCCACGGTGAGCCCACTGCTCGCTCCCGTCAGCAAGATCGAGACAGCGAAGCGTCGCGTTGTCGAAGCCATAGAGGTACTGCCCGACGATCACGGCGTTGTTGAAATGGTTGCGCATGCGTGCATTTCGCCAGACTTCCGCAACCTGCCAGTTGTCATCGCCATCGCGCCCGATCTCGAGCATGACGCCGCCGTAGTCGTCGTCGGAGGAAGAGAGGAAGACGCGGTTGGGCGCGATGACCATCGGGATGACAATGGCCGCGCGCGCGCCGGGGTGGCGCCAGAGCACGGCCCCATCGAGATCGATGCCGACGACTTCTTGGCCCGCACGTCGGGAGAAGATGACTTGGCGAATGCCATCGATCGATGCGATCACCGGTGAGCTGTAGGACGCGGCTTCGGCCAGGGCCCCCCACCGGAGCGCGCCGGAATGCTTGTCGAGTGCCACGACCGCGGGCTGATCGCCAGCCGCGCCAACTTCCATCAGCAGCAGATCGCCTTCGATCAGCGGAGAGACCGAGAAGCCGAAGCGAGGAACCGCGCCGCCGAAGTCTTCATTCAGGTCGCGATGCCAGACGACCTCACCATCCGCGATGCGCAGGGCGGAGAGCTGGGCGTCGCCGGACACCACGTAGACGATGTCTCCGTCCACCGTCGGGGTTGCGCGCGGACCATCGCCGAACGAGTTGGTGAAGCGCGTGCCGATCGGCACCTGCCAGAGGGTCTTACCCGTGGCGGCGTCCAGGCACAGCGCATGCTCGGTGTCGTCTTCGGCTGACAGGGTAAAGAGGCGGTCGCCGGCCACCACCGGCGCCGCGAAACCGGCGCCGATCGGGCGCCGCCAGCGCTCTGCGGGACCCTGATCGGTCCAGGTACGCGCCAGGCTCGGATCCTCCGTGGCGACGCCATCGCGGGCTGGGCCGCGAACCTGGGGCCAGTCACCGCGTGCCTGCGCGTGGGCGAACGGCGCAAGCAGGTCGAACATCGTCAAGGTACTGACAAGGGCTAGCGAGGCCCGGAAAGCGCGTCGGCTCATGGGTCGTCTCCTTCTAGAGGAGTTACGAAGAACGGCCCAATAGGTTGATCGGCAAAGTCTATGCGTCGACGAACGACCGGGCGCAGTCGATGTCAGCTGGCTTGATCGGCGAGGCGTGCCTGCAGGCCGCCGAAGATCGCTTGCCAACCTGCCGTCACCTCGGCGCGGCCGGCGACCCGACCAAAGCTGGCGTCGGTGACCTCGAGCCGGGTGTGGCCGGAATCTTCTTCGTGGAGCTCGATCCGCATCGTGGTGACCGACGGCCCGCCCCAGGGTGGACCGGTGAAGCCGGCCAAGTTGACCCACTTTTCGACCTCGAGCGCCTGCACGGTGAACCACACCAATCCGCCGGAATCGGTCTCCTCCCACACCCGTCCGCCGGGATGGGCCTCGAAGTGGAAACCCTTGGCATCGGCGGTGCCTCGGTAGTCGCTCGGCCACCAGAGGCCAATGTCGCGCGTCATGGCTTCCCACACCGTGGCGGGCGGCGCTGCGATCGGGAGACTGAGGGCGATTCGTTCGACTGTGACGTCGTGGGGAGTGGGCGTGGCTGCATCTGCGTTCATGCTCGCGTCCTCGTGGTCGGGGTCTGTTTCGTCGGTCCTGCGCTCGTGGGCCAGGCGCTCGGCCGCCTCCCGGAGGCCGAGCATGGCGTTGGCGCGCAGCCCAGAGCGCCGGTGGATCCAACGTTCGTAGATCTCTTGAATGGGTACTGGATTCAGGTGATTCCAGCGCGTGCGTCCTTCCCGCCGGATCAGGAGCAATCCCGCGGAGGAGAGGACATCGAGATGCTTCATCACCGTGGTACGCCCCAGGCTCGGAATCGACGCGCAGAGGGCACCGGTCGTCTGCGGTGCGTCACTCAGCAGGTCGAGCAGGCGCCGGCGGGTTCCGTCCGCCAGCGCTTTCCAGGCCGCATCGTCATCTCGCTGCTTAATCATGTCACTTTATGGTGACATTTTGAAGAGCGCGTGTCAATCACCCTGCCGAACGGCAGGCTGTGCGGGCGGGAACAACGAAGCGGCCGGTCTCGGTAGACCGACCGCAGGCATCAGAGAGGGGGGCACCGCAGTGTGTCTGCGGTGCGGGTCACGACTGACGCCTCAGAAGCGCTCGTCCAGGTAGGCCACGAATGCGGAGAAGAAGAAGCGTCCTTCTTCGAATCGACTGATCTCACCGCGTCGACGAAGATCGCGCAATGCGCGCTTGGCGTGGAGGAGATAGCGTCCGAACGAAAGCGTCGGGTCGTCGAACGACACCGGGATTTCGGGGAATCGGATGCGCTCGCCGTGGCTCGCACCGTAGAGGCGGTTGCGGACGCCTCCCGGCCACAGCACCTCGACCCGGCCGTAGGCGGCCGAGCCGAGACCGAAGCTGGTGGTCAGGCTGTCCTGGGACGCGTAGCTTGCGCCAGCGATCACCGGGCGCAGTGCCGTCTTGCCGCCCTGTGGACGAAAGCTCACCACCGAACCGATGCCGTTGCGGTTGACCCGTCCGCGTTCGGTCAGCCCTACGCTGCCTTGTAGGCTCACCGCCAGCCAACCATTGTTGTTGCCGTTCGACAGCTCGATCGACAGGGAACCGTCTGTCAGGGGTGGAAGATCCTCGTTGAAGACGAAGATCCCGGGCGTCTCCGTGGGCAGGAAGGTCGGAATGAAGAAGGCCGTGTCGTCGAAGACGCCACCTTCTGGGGCGAACGGGGCCAGGGGAACCGGTGGCGGTGCGTCGAAGTTCGAAACCGAAACGATGTCGACGAAGCCGTTGCGGTCGAGGTCGCCGATGGCCACACCTTGGACGTTGCGTCGGCTGTGGTTCGTGCTCTCGGCGAACGGTCCGCCCACGTAGCGGAACTGTGCGTTGCCATCGTTGATCAACATGACCCCAGGGTTGTCCGCGATCACCAAGGGGCCGGCATCCAGACCACCGTGCGAAACCAGGTCAGTATCGCCGTCATTGTCGAAGTCAGCCGCGCAGGTTCCCCAGCCGAAGACCGTTCGCCCCAACCCGCCGACGCCTGGGTCTTGGAAGGCTCCGCTTTCGGTTCCGAGGAACCAGCGGGTCTCGAGCATTCCCGGCGTGGTCGCGAATGGGAAGAGCTGCAAGGCGTAGACCCCGAAGTTCGAGGCGTAGAAGTCCAGAACGCCGTTGTGATCGAAGTCGCCGAGGGTGAGGCCCATCCAGGCCGCCGGCAGGTCGATCCCCGCCGCGACATTGTCGTCGACGAAGTGGCCGGTGCCGTCGTTGCGGAAGAGGTGGATCACGCCGCGGTCGAAGCCGCCCAGCACCTCGGGCGTCACGGCTGCCTGGTCGTCCGCGGTCAGGATGTCGATGTCGCCGTCGCGATCGATGTCCACCATGGCGACCGCGTGGGTAAGAGTGGGTGTGGTCTCGAAGCCTGCCGTGAGGCCGGCCTGGGTCCGGATACCGGACGTCTCCGAAACGTCCTCGAACATCATGCCACCCCGATTGCGCAGCAGCAGGTTGGGCTCGAGCGAAGCCGGGAACGGCTCGAGGATCCCGGTCTGGTCGTCGAGATCGGCCGAGTTGCCGACGAAGATGTCGAGCAAACCGTCACTGTCGATGTCACCGAGTGTGGCGCTCGACGATGTGCGGACGCCTCCACCCGTGCCGCTCTCGGCCGTGATGTCCGTGAACGTGCCGTCGCCATTGTTGCGGAAGAGAAGGTTCTCGGCCGCGTCGGCTAGCACGTAGAGGTCCATGTCGCCGTCGTTGTCGAGGTCGCCGGCAACAGCCCCGTGACAGTCGAATGCCGAGGCGTCGACGCCGGCCATGATCGCCATGTCGTCGAACGCGACCGAGCCGGTCTCGAAGATCAGGTTGCGCAGCAGGCTGTTGCTCCTGCCGGGACCATTGGTGACGTAGAGGTCGAGCGCCCCGTCTCCGTCGTAGTCGAAGACCACGATTCCGGGGATGCCGCGGGGCTTGATGGGCGTCGCCAGGACGTCCTGGGGAAAGGCGTAGGTGGGTTGGGCCTTGATCGCATCGAAGATCGCGTCACGATCCGATCGCGCGCGGGCATAGTCGACGCCCGCTTCTCCGCTTGCAACAACGTCGCGGAATGTAATGTTGCCGTCAGGGAGCTGAGAACCGAAGACTGTGGAGGTTAGGGGGAGGATCAGGGCCAGGACCGCCATCATAGCAATCTGGCTCCAGCGTACACGCGAGGCGCATGCCGTATCGATCATCGGATTCTCCGTCGTGCCAATGTTGGTTTTCTTGCATCGGAAAAGTAGGAAGAAGCCCCGAAGACTGCGCGCGTGTTGTTAATGATCGATCCAGCCGCCCGGCGCAAGGGCGGCTGGATCGCTTCAAGAGAAGTGACTAGCGCTCGAGCAGGAAAGCTCGAATGCCACTGGCGAACAACCGAATGGAGTCGCGGTGGGAAACCAGGTCCTGGTTGCGGAGTTCGACCAGGGCCGGCAAGAGGCAGCCGAGATAGCCACCCAGGGTGAAGGATGGGTCATCAAAGCTGCAGGGGATCTCGGGCATCACCAGGTGCTCGTTCTTGCGCACCTGGTAGAGACGGTTGCGTACGCCGCCCGGCCATTGCACCTCGACCGTTCCGAAGCGTTCCCCGTCGAGGCCGAAGTAGGCTTCCGGTGCGTGCTGGGAAGCGTGGCTCGTTCCGCCTTGGATCGGCATGAGCACCGTCTCGCCGCGCCGCGGCGTGAAGGAGACCATCGCTCCGATGCCGTCACGGTTGGTGACAGCCCCGTCGACCAAGCCGACCGTGCCGAGCGTACCGATGGTGACGCCGCGCCCGTTGCTGCGGTTACGGCTGACCGTCAGCCCACCGCCGCGAACATTGACGCCGCTCCACACGAAGCCCGCCTCCGTGGGTGGGAAGAGCGGCGTGAAGACGGCCGTCGCATCGAAGGGACCACCGTAGGCCGCTGGTGGTGGCACCAGTGGAAGAGCATCCGGTACCTCGAACATCGAAACCGTGACCAAGTCGGGCCGGTGGTCCCGGTCGAGATCGCCCAGGGAGACGCCACTCACCGGCTGGCGCCGATAGTCGATGTCGTGAGCGCCCTCGGCAAGCTCGAAGCGGCGGCCACAGTCGACGTTCTCCAGCACCGTGCCGGCGTTGTCGTTGAGAATGATGAGCCCGATCAGCAGGCCACCGTAATAGGCCATGTCCTGATCGCCGTCGAGGTCGAAGTCGGCAATCGTATTGCCCCAGCCGAAGACGGAGCCGACGAGATCACCAACCGGCGGTTCGCTGAACGTGCCGTCGCCATTGCCGTAGAACCAGCGCGTACGCTGATCGCCGAGGACATAGGACGGGTTGAAGATGGGAATGCCGTAGTCGCCGAAGTTGGAGCCCAGCACGTCGACCGCGCCGTCGCAGTTGAGATCGCCGACGCCCACGCCCATCCAGCTACCGGCTGCCTGTTCGTCGAGCTGGATCGGCACGTCCGTGAAGTGTCCCGTACCGTCGTTGAGCAGGGTGTGCATCAAGCCGCGATCGATGCCGCCGTCGCGGGCGATCGGGAACGCACCCTGGTCATCCGCATGGACGATGTCGATGTCTCCGTCGAGGTCCACATCGACCATCGTGGCCGCCCAGGTGAGCGTCGAAACACCAGCTGGCAGCGAGGAGAACTCACGGATCCCCGAGGATTCGCTGACATCTGCGAAGCTCAGACCGCCTTCGTTGCGGTAGAGCTCGTTGGGCTGAGCGAATGCGAATGGCTCAATGAAGATTGCGACCAAGGTCTCCTGGTCCCAACTCGCACCGATGAAGACGTCGAGCAAGCCGTCGCCATCGATATCGCCCATCGTGCACGATGTCGATGCGCTGTTGCCGCCTTCGAGCCCACTGGCGTTGACCTCAGAGAAGGTCCCTCCGTGGTTTTCGAACAGGCGGTTGGGCTCGTTGAGGCCGAGGACGAGCAGGTCGGCGTCGCCATCGTTGTCAAGATCCCCGAAGCACGTGCCCGAGCCCTCCATGTCGGTCGCTGCGACGCCCAAGGCCGCGGCCTGGTCGACAAAGCGCAAATGACCGGAAGGAACCAATTGGTTGACGAACAGGCTGTTGGCTGCGCCTGGACCATTGGTCACGAATAGGTCGAGGTCCCCATCGTTGTCGTGGTCGAGGAGC
>CALFAM010000088.1 GCA_937948815.1 uncultured bacterium | reverse complement strand
GATGCCGAGATTCTCGAACGTGTAGCCAGGGAGCGGCTCACCCTCGTGAACGGATGTGTTGGGATCGGGAGGCGGATCGATGATGTCGAAGATCCGGTCGCCGTCGCCGGGCGTGTTGGGCTTGCCGATGCCCATCTCGATAACCACGTCGGGTCGATCGGCCTCGGCGAAAGTCCGCGGGAAGCTTTCGGGATCGTTGAAGACGTCGAGATCCTCGACCTCGGGCGTGGCGGGGTCGTCCCACCAGATGAAGTCGTCGCCGAGACCGCGCACGGTGACCGCTTCGGTGATGTCGAGGTCGCCGCCCAGGTTGGCGTCTTCACCGACGGGTAAGAGGGTGAGCGTGTAGGTGCCGACAGGAAGCTCGATGGCGTCGACCGTCGGCAAGGCCTCGCCTGCCGGGCAGTCGCTGAACGGCATGTTGGTGTTGGCCGCGGTGACTGCCTCGCGCAGGGAGCACTGGCTGTCGAGGGCGATGGCATCGTCGGTGGTGGTGACGCTGATCGTCGCGGCCTGAGCGGGCGCGTCAGCTCCGCCGAACAGATGCAGTACGACGGCAAGGGCGAGCGCCGGGAGTGGATGCCGGCGCAGGGAACGACTCATGGATCTTCTCCTGAAGCAAGATGAGCTGGGCATGCGAAGCCACATGCCCCTTCTTGCGCGAAGCGGCACCGAAGTCGGACATCGAATGGTGATTCAGTCGAGGGCTCGCGCCAGCCAGGCCTTGGCCAGGCGGAGCTCGCGATGCACGGTCGCCTCGGAGAGATCGAACGATTCAGCGAGCTCGCGGTAGGTGAGGCCGCCGAAGTAGTGCGCTTCGACCAGGCCGGCCTTGCGTGGGTCGAGCCGATCGAGATCGCGTAGGGCGCTGTCGAGGCTCAAGATGTCGCGGGCGGCGGGAAGCGGAGCGCTGCCCCGGTCGAGGTTGCGGCCATGGAGATTGTGGTCAGTGAGGGTGACCTGGGCGAGCTCGCCGCCCCGTTTCTCGCGCTGACGCGCGCGTGCGTGGTCGACCAAGACCCGGCGCATGGTGCGTGACGCCATGTTCAGGAAGTGGGCGCGGTCACGCCAGTCGAGCTCCACGTGCAGCAGGCGCTCATAGGCCTGGTGCACGAGCGCGGTGGGTTCGAGGGTGTGGTTCGGGCGCTCACCGCGCATGTGCAAGTGGGCGATGCGGCGCAGCTCGTCGTAGACCAAGGGCACGAGCGCATCGAGTGCCTCGCCGGAGCCTTCTCGCCACTGTTTGAGCAGGGTGGTGACCTGTCCCGGGTGGTCGTGTTGCTGGTCGCCTGCCGCCATCGTCTCGTCCTCGTGCCTGGCCTTCGCCCCTGGCCTTCGTCCCTGGCCCTAGCCCTCGCGGTCGCGTTGCGGCCGTCCTCGTCACACGGCCGCGACGTCTCGACATCGCTTCGCACGGCAAGCTACCATCCCGACACCCGGAGAGGTGAGGGAGGCAGAAGGAGCCTCATGGATTCCAAGCGCTGGCGGCAGCTCGACGACGCGTTTCAGGCCGCTGCAGACCTGACCCAGGACGCCCGGCACGACTATCTCGACAACCTCGAGAAAGACGATCCCGAGCTCGCCGCAGAGGTGCGTTCCCTGCTCGCGGCCGAGACGGGGCGGGTGGCCGATGCCGTGGCCCACGCCGCGGAAGACGCGGTCCAGGGGGTTGGTGCGCCCAACCAGACGATCAGCGGCCAGCAGTTCGGGCCCTATCGCGCCGGTGCCCTGCTCGGCAGTGGCGGCATGGGCGAGGTCTATGTCGGCGAACGCGTCGGCGACGACTTCGAGCAGCGCGTCGCGCTCAAGGTGATTCGGACCACACTCTCGTCCGACGAGGCGCGCGCGCGCTTCCTGGCCGAACGCCGCATCCTCGCGCGCTTGCAACACGACCGCATCGCCCGGCTGATCGACGGTGGTGTCGCCGACGACGGCGTCACGCCGTGGTTCGCCATGGAGTACGTCGACGGGCAGCCGCTGCTCGCGGCACTCGAAGGCAGCGCTCTCGAACGCAGGCTGCAGGTCTTTCTCGAGGTCTGCGACGCCGTACACGACGCGCATCGCAATCGGGTGGTGCACAGCGATCTCAAGCCGAACAACATTCTGGTCGATGCGCGGGGGCGCGCGAAGCTGCTCGACTTCGGCATTGCGACCGTCCTGTCGCCCGATCCTGATCCGGTCCGTGACGACGCTCTTCAGGTGCCGCCGGATCGAGAGGAAGGAAGTGGGTCGCCCATGACGCCCGCCTATGCCGCTCCCGAGCAGATTCTCGGTGAGGCGGTGACCACCGCGACCGACGTCTACGCCCTCGGCGTGGTGCTCTACGAGCTTCTCACCGGCCAGCACCCCTACGTGTCGGTGGGCCAGTCGGGCGTGCTGCAACAAGCGATCGTCGAGGCGATGCCGAACCCGCCCAGCGCCCAGGAAGCACCAGACTCCCCGGTGCCGGCCGGCAGGCTGCGGGGGGATCTCGACAACATCTGCTTGATGGCGATGGCCAGGGCACCCACGCAGCGCTACAGCAGCGTCGCCGACCTCGCCGATGATATTCGCCGCTACCAGGATCGGCGCCCCGTGAGTGCGACCCCGGACAGCTTCGGCTATCGGCTGCGCCGAACCGTGGCCCGCCATCGCGCCCTGGTGGCCACGATGCTGGTTGCCGGGCTCGCGATCGTCGCGTTGACCGCGGTCTATGCCGCGCGCCTGGCGGACGAGCGTGACCGGGCCCGGGCCGAAGCAGCCAAGGCCGTCCAGGTGTCGACCTTTCTCGCCGAGCTGTTCTCGGCCAGCGATCCGAGCGTGGCCCAAGGTGAAGCGATCACCGCGCGGGCACTGCTCGACCGCGGCACCGAGAGGATCGATCGTGATCTGGCCGACCAGCCGGCCGTCCGTGCCGACCTGCTGCATGTGCTTGGCGACGTCTACAAACGCCTCGGGCTCTACGACCGTGCCCTCGCACAGCTCGACAAGGCCGTGGCGCTCAACCTCGAGATCGGGGCGGGCCGTGAGGCCGAGCTGGCGCGTGCACGGGTGCGGGCCGGCGAAGCTCATCTCTACGAAGAGCGATTCGACGAGGCTGCCGAGCTCCTTCGTGCGGGATTGGCGTGGCAGCGCGCCAACCTCGAGGCTCCTTCTCCCGATGTCGCGGATACCCTCGACCTGCTGGGGCGTCTGGAGCGCTTGCGGCGGCAGCCGGACGCTGCCGAGCCGCTGCATCAGGAAGCCCTCGCCATCCGCCGTCAGCACTTTCCCGCGGTATCGCTGCCGGTCTCCGAAAGCCTGCAGAGCCTGGCCATGCTGCGCCTCTGGCAAGGGAAGCCCGACGCGTCGGTCGATCTGACCCGCGAGGCTCTGGTCATGCGCGAGGCACTCCTCGGCGCCGAGCATCCGGAAACCATCGAGCTTCAGCAGAATCTCGCGACCGCGCTCCAGCGAACCGGCGCGCTCGAGGAAGCGCTGGACGTGATGACCGAGGCCCTCGCCGGAGTTCGCAAGGCCTATGGCGAAGACCACCAGAACGTCGGCTGGACGCTGAGCGGCATGGCCTACTCCCTGCAGCAGTTGGGACGGCTGGACGAAGCCGTGGCCCGTGATCGGGAAGCGGTGGCGATCTTCCGCCAGCGAGGCGGCGGGCCGGCAGGTGTCAGCCCCCTGGTGCAGCTCGCGCGACACCTGACCCAAGCCGGGCAGCTCGACGCGGCCGAAGCCGCCGCGCGCGAAGCCTTGGCGTGGCTCGGTGATACGGCCGAGAAGCCCGATCCCAAGCGGTCGAATGTGCTGGTCGATCTCGGCACCATCCTCACGCTGCGTGGGCGGTACGACGAGGCTGACCAGGCCCTGCGCGAGACCCTGCGCCTCGACATGGCGACCTATGGTGAGGACCATCCCTACGTCGCACAGGACCGCTACAAGCTCGGCGACCTGGCGCGCATCGCCGGGCGTCCTGCGGACGCACTACGCTGGTTGGATCAGGCCCTCGCGCGGCAACGCAAGCTGCGCCCCGGAGCCAATGCCCTAGGGCTGACATTGACCAGTCATGGAGAAGCCTTGCTCGATCGCGGGCGCTTCGACGATGCGGAAGCGTCGTTCCGCGAAGCGCTGGAGGTCTTCGCGGTCGAGACGCCCGACGAGCATCCCGACTACGCATCGGCCCGCCTCGGTCTCGGTGCGGCCCGTGCCGCCCAAGGCGCCGTCGATGAAGCTCGCGCACTGATGGCAGAAGCGGCAGCGCAGCTCGCTTCCGCGCTGGGCGACGAGCACCCGAAGACTGTCGCGGCGCGCCTTCGACTCGAGGGCCTCTAGCCCGAATCATTCCTGAGCCCCCGGCTGCGATCACGTATCTACTTGCGTCTGCTGCGTTTCGCTCGCTCAGGCTTCCTCGACGTAGCGCGGCTACGCCTTCGTCGCCTTCGCTCGCAAGCCTTGCAGCCACAAGCATCTAGGTGATCTCGCTGCGGGTGCCATGAATTCTTCGGGCTAGGCACCTGAAAAGAACCTCTTGCAGCGAGTCTCTTCTCGCAGCCGTGAATCCAGGCGCGAAGCAAGCCCGGTGAGGTCTGCTGGCTCGTGTGCGCCTGTGCGCGCGCAGCGGCGGTATACGGGACTGCTGCCGCCAACTGTGGCGGAGTTTCGGGAAGACTTGGCCCAATCAGTGGCGGGCGGCCAACGCAAAACGACCCCGCACGCCTGCTCGGCGGACGGGGTCGTTCATCCGGTCGGATGGCCGTTAGCTCGCGATCACATGTCGCAGGAAAACGCCATGGTGTTCGTGACCCGACCCATGTCCGTACCGGCCGGGATGGTGTAGCTGCGGGTCTCGCTGGTCACGGTGTCGAAGACGGTGAAGGTCCACTCCAAGGTCGTGGCGCCCGCGGCGAAGACCCAGTAGCGGTCGGTCTCGCCGCCGCAGTTGTCGAGCACCTTGATCAGGATTTCCCAATTGCCCGGACGATAGAAGTAGAACGTGCCCGAGTCCGAGGTGGCCGAGGCGACGCTCGCGGTCTTGGGACCTTCCGACGGGTCGAGGAAGCCAACGGTCACGCGGAAGCGGTCCTGGTTCAGACACAGCGTGTCGTCCGAAGCGACACACGGGCCCGGCGGCGGCGGGGGCGGCGGTGGGGGCGGCGGCGGTTCACCGCCACCCGGGTCCTTGCCCGCCAGGCGAATGATGCCCAGATCTTCCGGATCGAGATGGTCGCGCAGGCGCGTGTCCGGGGTGGAGCCAGCATCCCAGCCAGCAGCCAGCTTGCCGTAGTAGTCCTCGGGGCGGGTCTGGCCGACGCAGGCTGCGAAGCCACCGGTCAGCACGCCGACACAGAGACCGGTTTCCGGGTCGTAGATGCAGGAGCCGGAAGAACCACCTTCCGTGGTGCCATCGTCCCAACCATTGATCGTCCAGTGCGTGTCGCCGGGGAAGAATTCGGTGTCGGTGGTGAGCGGATCGTTCTCGAAGCTGATCGCCTTTTCGTCACCGGAAGGGTGGTGAATGCCGACCGCGCCGCCTGGCGCCTGATTCGAAACGTCCCAACCCGCGAAGTAGACGTCGAAAGCTTCTGGCGGGGCACTGTCGAACTCGATGAGCAAGAAGTCGGTTTGCTGCTCGCCCGCGACCATGGTGCTGCCGGAGAGCGTCTGGTCGAGCGAGCCTCCCGAGAGCTGGCCGCACACGGGCGATTCGTAGTTGAAGTAAGCCACCACCGCGTCGACGAGGCCGGGGATCGTGTTGCCTGCACTGTCGGTCATGCAGTGGAACGCGGTCAGCAGCAGGGTGCGATCGTCCTCGGACGAGTTGTTGACCAACTGCCCGCTGCACAAGAACTGGCCGCCGAAGGTGAGGCGGGCGGCAGCGCGGATCTGATCGGACCACGGATCACCTTCCGGGCACACCACGTCGTTGTTGCAGTCGCCTTGCTTGCCCGAGAGACCGCGGAAACCGTGCTGAACGCTCGCCAGCGTCAGGTCTGGGCGCTTGGCACCGGACGGTGTGTACACCTCGATGATCGCTTCGTCGCCGAGCACGATCGGTGTCCAGAGAGCGCCGCGGCCATTGGCCGAGCCCGCATCGAAGGGGCCGTGCACGAGATCACCGGCACGCCCGTAGATCCATGCTTTGGCACCCAGCGGGAGCTGGAAGCGGTCGAAATGCAGGTTGAGGTTCACCGCGCCGGGCGAAACCACCCGCAAGCGTCCGATCTCACCGCCATCGGCGAGGGGTTCCCAGGTGGCGCCAGTGGCCAGTGCGCGGTGCACCGGAACCGGCTCGGCGAAGCGTTCGGGAACACCGAAGGGAGCCAGGGTGGCCTCGTCGGCCTGGGAGCGGAGTAGCACATTGTCACGTGGTGCCAGGGTGATGAGCTCGACGTCGGCCAGTGAGCGGGTCTCGGCGCCGAAGCTGGGTGGTGATTCACCGGCCACGGCTTGCGGCGCGGCGAATGCCGAGGCCGCAACCACGGCTGCCAGCACCAGCTTGCCGACGCTGGCACGTCCCGATAAGAAGTTCATTTTGCGTCCCCCTGAATACATGGTCCGTCTGAATACATGGTGGGTGTTTACGATCTGCGTCTACTGTACGCGTCTTTCGAGCATTTGCTTCGGCCGCTTCGTGCCTCGCGTTGAACCCATCGGTCGCGTACGCTCCCTCGTGAAATCAATATTGATGCTATCACGACCTATCTTGTTCTCTGCATCGTTTGATAAAGAGCGCAGCTTCCGCTGCGCCTGATCATCTTCCGCGCATGAGACGTGGCCCGTGCTTGTCGCGACGCGCAGTCCAGGTGCGGTGCTGCGGCGTGCCCAGCAGGCGCGAGCACAATGCTCAGGAGAACCACGTCAATGGTGCCGGCTCGCGACACCGTGGGCAAGATGTGGTGGTTGAGGCGCGTCTCCAGCGGGTCGAGCCGGTCTCATCCGCGGCGCTGGTCAGGACGCGGTGTCGTGAGATCGCCGTGCGCTAACGCCGTTGGCCTGGGGTCTTGGGTAGGGCAGCGTCGAGCTCGTCGAGCAGGGAGATGTTGAAACGGGCGGCAAGCCGGCCGAGAAGGGCAGGGTCGACCATACCGACGATGTTGATGAAGACGGCTTCGTCACCATCGAGGAAGATGCCCGCGAGTCCGACGGGGTGGTCGCCGTCCAGGAAGCGAAAGTAGAGGAAGCCGCCGCTGTCTTCGAGGCGGATGTCGATCGCGGGCTCCCAACCCGCGCGTTTCAGCCGACTGGAGGTCTTCGAGATCGTCGAGCGAACGTGGCCGCGCTCCTGGCTACCCTCGATCTCGTAGACGACGACCTCGATCGCCCGCAGGTCACGGATCATGTTGGCGAGGTCGGGCTCGCTCTCGCGGGTTGCAGCAGCCACCATGCGCAACATGGCGTCCTTGATCGAGATGTGAACCTTGAGCTCGTTGTCGGCGAGGAGGTCATCGGTCGCGAAGGCCACGAAGCCTGGGTGATCCTCGACCGCGACGGAATCCGTCGACGCGCGGTCTCTCGGCTGGGTCGCGGACTGCCCCAGCGCCGGCAGCGGCGTGACCAGCAAGAGGGCCAGCGCGGCCGAACGAAATGTCGAGCGTGTCAGACCACGCATGCCGGCTCTTCGGTACATCGCAATTCCTCGGCGTTTTCCTGAGAGGCGATCATTCTTCGGGCACATGCCGCTACGGGCCTCCATCTTGGGTCGTTCCAGCAGTTGGCTTCAAGACCCGTTGCACGCTCCGCGCGATGGGTGCCGCGACCCGTTCCTCGAGCACGTCCTGCGCCACGATGCTACCGGTACGCTCGCCGATCCGTCCCAAGTAGGCAAGTGCCAGCTTGACCTCGGCCTCGGCTTGGGCGACGTCGTGACTCGGCACCGGTGTCGCCGGTCGCAGGAACAGGCCTGCCGCGAGCACGGCAACCAGACCGGCTGCGATCGCGGTCGCAGCCCAGGCTGGCGGGCTGCCACTGGGCTTGCCACTGGGTTTGCCACTGAGGCGGCCACCGCGTCTGCCGTTGGGGCTGCCGCCCGCGTGTCGTTTCGACCGCCATGGACGCCATCCACGCAGCGAGACGACGCTCCTGCGCGTGTCCTCGCGAGATCGCTCACCCCTTCTTGCCCGCACGTCGCCCGCATCGGTCTTCACGTCGGTGGGCAGGAGGGAAGGAGGAAACGCCTGGGCGGGCAGCTCGCGAAGGCTGCCGCGCACGCGCTGGGCAAGTGAGAGTTGGGAAGCGCAATGCGCGCACGTCGCGAGGTGGACATCGACCAGCGAGCGCTCGGCTGCGCTCAGCTCGTCGTCGACGAAGGCTTCGAGAAGCTCGTCGATTCGCATGCAGTCATCGCTGGTGCCCCGAGCGGGACCGCGACGGGGAAGCGAGCGGGACTCAGGATGCTCGAACATGGGCTTCTTCCTCGGCCAGTGCATGCCGAAGCATACGTCGGGCGCGGTGTAGGTACACCTTGACCGTGTTCAAGGGGCGTTCCAGGGCCTCGGCAATCTCTTGGTACGAGGCTCCTTGAATTTCGCGCATGATCACGATCGAGCGGTAGGGCTCGCTCATGTCACGCAGGGCGGACTCGAGGTTGCGTCGAAACTCGGCCGCTTCGGCCGACCGATCGGGCGTCGGCTCGACGCAGGTGGCGCGCTCGAGCTGCGGCTCCGGGTCGGAAGGATGGACCGCATTGCGGACCCGGCGGCGACGGCTGACGTCGTAGCAGGCGTTGCGCGTGACGCGCGACAGCCAAGCGCCCACCCGGTCGCCATCCAGGCGCTGGCGATGGTTCCACAGGCGAATCAACACGTCTTGGGTCACGTCTTCGGCATCCTCGCGGTGGCGCAGGGTATAGAACGCGAACGTGAAGATGCGGTCGCGGTGCTCGGAAACGAGCTGTTGGTAGTCCACCGACTCCATGGCACTTGAGAAACGCAGCAGCAGGGCGAAAGGTTACAGATCCTGGCCATCTTCTCGATGGGCTCGGTGTACGCTCGGCCCCGCCCCGAGGGAAACGACTCCAGGAAACGGCCGTGGGAAGCGGCCGTGGGAAACGGCCAAGGAGGAATGACGTGACGACAACGCCGACCTGGCAGGAGGTGCGCTACCGCTCCTGTGACTGCCCACGCCTCGGCTTGCGGCTCGACACCAGCCGCATGGGATTCGATCCCGCGTTCATCGACAGGATGCGGCAGCCGTTGGTCCAGGCGCTCCGCGACATGCAGGCCCTCGAGCGCGGCGCAATCGCCAATCCGGACGAGAACCGCCGGGTCGGGCACTATTGGTTGCGGGCGCCGTGGCTGGCGCCGACGGCCAGCCTGACGCGCGCGATCGAAGCGGCGTCCCAACAGATCGCCGAGGTCGCCGAGGGCGTGCGCGACGGCACCATCGTGTCTGTGGACGGTGATCGCTTCCACGAGCTGGTCGTCATCGGCATCGGTGGCTCTGCACTCGGCCCGCAGCTTCTCGCGGATGCCCTGTGCGATTCGGGCTCGGATGGCCTGCGACCCCACTTTCTCGACAACACTGATCCGGACGGCATGGATCGTGTGCTCGACGCGCTCGCCGACCGTCTCGATCGCGTGCTCTTCCTGGTGATCTCGAAGAGCGGCGGTACGGCGGAAACCCGCAACGCCATGTTGGTGGCCCAGGCACGGATGGCGGCGCACGGAGCGAGCTTCGCCGCGCAGGCCATGGCGATCACCGGCGAGTCATCGGCCCTCGATCGCATGGCGCAGCAGCAGGGCTGGCTGGCCCGGCTGCCGATGTGGGACTGGGTCGGCGGGCGAACCAGCATCACCAGCGCTGTCGGGCTGCTGCCCGCCGCCCTGATGGGTATCGACACCAGCGAGCTGCTGGCCGGCGCAGCGGCATGCGACGAGGCGACGCGACTGGATTCGGCGGACGACGAGGCCCTTCTGAGCAATCCGGCGGCGCTCCTCGCCCTCGCCTGGTACCGGGCCACGGACGGGCGCGGCGCACGCGACATGGTCTTGCTGCCGTATCGCGATCGTCTGATGTTGTTCTCGCGTTATCTGCAGCAACTGGTGATGGAGTCGCTCGGCAAGGCCGAGGACCGACAGGGAAACGCTGTGGCGCAGGGCATTGCGGTATACGGCAACAAGGGCTCGACAGACCAGCACGCCTACGTCCAGCAGCTACGCGATGGGCTCGACAACTTCTTCGTCACCTTCATCGAGGTGCTCGAAGATGGCGGTGGGGACGCCGCGCGGGTCGAAGTCGAGGACGGGGTAACCAGTGGCGACTACCTACGTGGCTTCTTCCTCGGCACCCGCCGCGCTCTCGACGAGCGAGGGCGCCTATCGCTGACCCTCACCGTGCCACGGGTCGACGCCTGGACCCTCGGCGTGCTGATCGCCCTCTACGAGCGCGCGGTCGGCCTCTACGCCAGCCTGATCGATGTCAATGCCTACCACCAGCCCGGCGTCGAAGCCGGCAAGAAGGCGGCTGCCACGGTGCTGGCGCTGCAACGTGCTGTCGTGGGCCATCTCGCATCCGGTGGAAGTGGAACGGCCGAAGAGGTCGCCCAGGCGCTCGGAGAATCGGACATCGAGACGGTCTTCCACATTCTCGAAGGCCTCGCCGCCAACGGCCGCATCACCCGCGAGCCGGGCGAGACCACGTTCGAAGCGCGCTTTGCAGCATCGAACTAGCCATGCCGACAGTGCACCATCTCGCCGTGCGGCGCCGTGCTACCCTGCCGCATGCCTTTCAGCAGTCGTCGTGAAGAGCAGCTCACATCATGAGGCAGCCAGCTAGGCGAAAGCCTCGGCAGGCGGCTGCAGAATCGTCTGCCGGTGGCCGGCAGCCCGCAATCTCCCGTCCCTTCCAGCGCTCGCTCGCGCCGCCCGGTGAGCACGCATCGCGGGCCGAGACATTCGAGCGGCTTTCCCAGCGGGTCACGCGTGCGTCGCGCCTCGGCCATAGCCTCGTGCGCGCAGGTGCTGGTTGGGCCGCTGACGCGCCAACCGCGCGACGTGCTCCAGTGCCCCCGGCGAGGGCGAACGCGTCACGGAGGCAAGCGGTCGTGCAGCGGACGATCGACTACCACGAGGTGGCACTGGTCGTTGCAAACGCGCGAGCGCTGAACGCCAAGAAAGGGCGCAAGCTGGCCTACAAAGAGATTCAGCGTCTCTTGCGCAAGGAGGAGGTCCGCCTTCGGGAGCAGTATCCGACAACCATCGCGCCCGGTCTGCACGCCCAGATAGACGAGATCGTGGAGGGCTATCGCGAACAGTTTCGTCACGGCAGCTCGGACATCTGGATCGATGCCGCCGCGATGGAGCAGCTTCGCCAGCGGGTCAATGTGATTTTCCGCGACCAAGAAGAGGCGGCAGGCGGCATCCAGCATGAGGCTGTGCAGCTTCCCGATGTCCTGGTCGGGCACGAGCTGACCTTCACCAATGCTGAGTTTGCCAAGGTCACCCAGAATGCGCGAAAGGGACGCTGGGGCGCAGAGCGCGCTCGGACAGGCTACAGCAAGGTTTTTGACGACGTGCTACAAGCCTGGGACGACGCGATGACCGCCTATGGCTTCACTGCGGAGACGGGTACGGATCAATACAACTCCGCGACCCGGACCTACACCCTGGAAGGCGTCAAGAACGGACCCAATAACTGGTCGCCGGACTGGTCCTACTCCGCGACATTCGACGATGCCGTGATCGAAATCATCACGCCGCCGACCGCGGCCGGTGCGCTCGTGCGCGGCGAGATCGCCGAGGCCATGGACCGTTACATCTTCGGTGTTGCCAACAAGCTCGGCCTCGAAGCTGGCGTCGACGCAGGAAGTGGCCACATCAACATTGATCGCGTCTCCGGATTCGAGACGGACGGGCGTGATCTCGCCACCTTTCTCGACCGCTTCTACCAAGACGCCCGGTGGTGGAAAGACCGGGACCCGGACAGCCACAACGCACCCTTTCCGGACGAGAACAGTCGCAAGGCGCAAGCGCAGAAGGTGATCGACGACTACAAGGGCCGCCTCGGTGCCGGCTCAGAAGCTCGATCGCACGACTTCATCGAACGCATGATGGACGAAGTGTTCGATCGCGCCCTGGTCGAAAACGAGGATATGAAAGCGCACTTCCAGGCGGTCAATCTGGAGCACTACGAAGAGGAGCTGGCCGATCGCCGTCGCGTCGAGGTTCGGCGGGTCGTGGCACCGGAGAATCGCGCCGAGTTGCTCGCGCAGCTTCGGCGTTTGTTCGGCTTGATGAAGCAGGAAATGTAGGCGGAACAGGCCCCGCCGTAGATCAATCGCCCAGGCAAAGGCCGAGGTCGCGGGCGGTCTGTAGGGTGTCGCCATCGAGCGGCACGGATTTCATTTTCGAGATGGCGTCGGCGATCGGTACTGTGACGACGTCGGGCACGTCGAGGGCGACCATCGAGCCGAAGTCTCCGGCTTCGACCGCGCGCACGGCGGCGGCACCAAACCGCGCGGAGATCAGCCCGTCGCGCGGCGACGGTCGGCCGCCGCGCTGCAGATGGCCGAGCACCAGCGAACGGGTCTCCTTGCCGGTTCGCGCGGCGATGGCTTCTGCTACTTGCTCGGCGATACCGCCGAGGCGAATCTCTCGCCCGACTTCCTTCTCGCCGAGGGTGACCAGCTGGCCGCCCGCGGGGGTGGCGCCTTCGGCCACGACCACGATGGAGAAGTGCCGGCCCGCGGCTTCGCGCTCCATCACCTTGCGGCAGACGCTCTCGATGTCGAACGGGATCTCGGGTAGCAGGATGACGTCGGCGCCGCCGGCAATGCCGGCATGGAGCGCGATCCAGCCGACGTAGCGGCCCATCAGCTCGACGCAGAACACGCGCTGGTGCGACTCGGCCGTGGAGTGCAGGCGATCGATCGCGTCGGTGGCAACGCTCACCGCGGTGTCGAAGCCGAAGGTGACGTCCGTCGCGCAGACATCGTTGTCGATGGTCTTGGGCACGCCGACGATCGGCAGTCCCTTCTCGAAGAAGCGCTGCGCGATGCGCATCGACCCGTCCCCGCCGATGGCGATCAAGGCGTCGAGGCCGAGGCGTCGGAAGCTCTCGATGACCTCGTCCGATCGATCGACCGTGGTGATGCTGCCATCCGCAGCCTCGGTCGGGTATTCGAAAGGATGGCCGCGGTTGACCGTGCCCAGGATCGTGCCGCCCAAATGGCCGATGCCACGCACGGCGTCTCGGTCCAGGGTCATGAGGTAGCGGTCGTCGAGCAGACCCTGATAGCCGCGCTGAATGCCGATGACGTCCCATCCGCGACGCAGTGCCGCGAGGGTCGCGGCACGGATCACGGCGTTGAGTCCGGGTGCGTCGCCACCCCCGGTGTTGATCGCGATGCGTCGGTGCTTCGTGGTCATGCTGCCTCGCTCCCTTGCCGCGACGGCACGATCCAACCCGTGCGGTCGCCGCCGGATGGTAGCAGCGTCGACCCGAGGATCGGTGGTCGCCCTTCCGGGCGCTACTCGGCGCGGTGGTAGTGCATCAAGCCAGCGGGCGCCCAGGTGGCGCCGTCGTCGGTGGTCGTCTCGGTGCGAAAGTCGACGGTGCCATCGGGTTGGGGGATCCATGAGGTGCGGGTGCGGCTGCCCGGGGTCGTACCGACGCTTTCGAGCACCATCCGGTCGCCGATCATCTTGCCTTCCATCTTCGTCACCGAACCGCTCTTGCCGACCCAGGTCTGGTGCCAGGTCTCGGTGGCGGTGTCGTAGAAGGAGTACGACTGGCCGTGGGCGCCCAAGGTGCCTCGCCATGCCTGGATGATCACGCAGCCGTCCTCGGACTTGGTGATCTCGTCCCGGGCGGCGGGGAAGCCGGTTGGAATGCGGACCTGCCAATGGCCCAACCAGAAGTCGAATTGCTGGTAGGCGGGGAGCAACTCGCAGGGACGGTTGGCCAGGTCGGCCTCGCGTGCCAGCTCGGCGAAGTGTGGCGAGTCGGCGAGCGAGGCGAGGTCCGGATCCGTCTGCCAAGTCTCAGCGCTCCACAGACCACTCGGCGCGGCCTCGGCGAGATGCTTCAGGGCCTTGTCGTTTTGCTTCATCCGCGCCAGGGACGAGGCCATGTTGTAGTGGGCCACCGCCGGCACTCCGATCTTGGCGTCGAGTGCCTTTTGGAATCCGTCGACCGCGCCCGTGAAATCGCCTGAGCCGTGACGAATGCTGGCCAGCGCAAACCAACTCCAGGCATCCTGATCGTGATCGGCGAGGTGCTCGCGATAGGCTGTTGCTGCCTCGCCCCACTTGCCCTGGCGAGACAGCTCTTGGGCGCGCTGCCAGGCGGATGGCTCGGTCGCGGCTTCTTCCGCAGCGGCCCAAGCGGGCAGGGCGAGCAGCACGAGCGTGAGAAGCGTGCCGAGGAAGTGGCGAAGAACGGTGGCTGTTCGAATCATGGTGAAGGCTCCTGCGAAGCATGCAAAGGTGTTCGTGGGTGAGTGCGTCGGACGGCCCGACCGCGAGCCAACCGGGCAGCGAGCCAGGCCAGCAGTGAGACCAGCATGGCGGGCTATCCGGCACCTGAGAATGATCGGCCTCTGATGTTCTGATGAAGGCGCAAGTAGAAGAAAATAGGACGTTTAACGGTCCGTCGAAAGAGCTGGATGTGTGCCGTTTCGGCGTTTTCGAGCTCGACATGCATGCCCTCGAGCTGTGGCGTCGAGGACGGCGTTGCCGCTTGGCGCCGCAGCCCGCGCGGGTTCTGGTCCACCTGGTGCGGTGCGCGGGCCGGCTGGTCACCCGGGAAGAGCTGGCCCAGGCAGTGTGGGGGGAAGGCATTCATGTCGATGCCGAGGCCGGGCTGAACGCCGCGATCCGACAGGTTCGCCAGGCCTTGGACGACGATGCTGCCTCGCCACGGTTCGTCGAGACCCTGCCGCGGCGTGGCTATCGCTTCATCGCACCGGTCGCGGCGCAGGTGCCGTCTCAGACGGTTCCAACGACCGACGCAGCGCCACGTCCGGCACCGCATGCGGAACATATAGACAACACAGCGCCTTCTTGGCCTTCCAGATCGGCTGGGGCGGCTACATGGCTCGGCGTGGCCGCCTTCGTCTCGATGCTCGCGCTGGCGGGTGCCGGTTGGCGTGGGGTCAGGAGTGGGGACGGTGACGGGCGCGGTCACGACGGCCCGGCCTCGCAGGATGGAGCAGCCTCAGTGGTCGGCGAAGCCACCCGCCAGGGGTCCCCGGACGCCGCCGCGGAGCCTCAGCCTCCGCCCGCCGCTGCCATTGCGCCTCCCGCGCTCGATGCCTACTTCAAGGGTCGCTACATCTTGCGCAACGGCGGCGCCCAGAGCGGCGCGCGTGCGGCCGCACTCTTCGCGCGTGCACTGGAGATCGATCCTGGGGCGGTGCCCGCCCTGGCGGGTTTGGCCAGTGCAAGGCTGCGCATGACCGTCGAGGGCGCGCTCGATCCGGCAACCGGGTTAGCCATGGCGTTCGACGAGGCCGATCGGGCGGTGGCCGCGGATCCACGTCTGGCCGAGGGCTGGCGCGTTCGCGCCCGAGCCCGCTGGTTGGGCCAGTGGGACTGGCAAGGCGCCGATGCGGACTTTGCCCAGGCCATCGCGGCCGATCCGGGAACCGCGACGAGCCACATCGCCCATGCCTTCTTCCGCTCAGCAGCGGGTGATCACGAGGGTGCCCTGGCAGCGATGGCCCACGCCGCGCGGCTCGACCCCTTGTCACCAGCGGTCAACCTCGACAGCGCCTGGCTCTTTTTCTTCGCCCGTCGCTACGAGGAAGCCATCACGCGGGCTACCCGCGCGCTCGAGCTCGACCCGACGCTGTTCTCGGCTCACTACTGCCTGAGTGCCTCGTACGAGCGCCTCGGACGGCCGGCCGAGGCCTCGCGTCACGCGCTGGCCATGACGACATCGGCCGGCGGCGACGCGGCCGGTACCGATCGCGATGCCATGCTGGGCTGGTGGCGGCAGCAAGCGGAAGCCGACGCACAAGCCTTCCCGCACTACGACCGAGCGCTGCTGGCCCTCGGGCAAGGGGACGCCGAACAGGCCCTAGACAGCCTCGAGATCAGCCTCGAGCGTCGCGAGGCACAGATCACCCGTCTGGGCGTCGATCCTCGGCTCGGTGGCCTGGCCGACCAAGCCCGCTTCCAGGCGCTACTCGCGCGCCTCGGTGGCCCCGACCCTCTCGGGATTCGGGCTGGCGCTCCCGCTCTGGCGCCCGCGGAGATCGATCGGGCGCCAGTCCAGTCCGCCTCCTGAAAAGAACGATCGCGATGGGCGGGCAGGGCGGTGACGAGCCGTCCTGCCCGGCTTTCTCAAGTCGGGAACGAAGGATCGAGGCCGTCCTGGCGTGCCAGTTTCTGGATCAGATCTTCGACCCGTGAGCTGTAGCCCCATTCGTTGTCGTACCAGGCGATCACCTTCACCAAGCTGGTGCCACCTTCGCCGCTCAATACCTGAGTCATCGCGGCGTCGTAGATCGAAGAGTGACTGTTGCCGACGATGTCGGTGGAGACGATCGGCCGGGTCTCGTACTGAAGGATGCCCTGGAAGCGACCTTCGGCTGCCGTGCGCATGGCGGTATGGACGTCTTCCACGGAGACTTGACCATCGAGCTCGACGGTCAGGTCGACGACGCTGCCGTCGGGCACGGGCACACGCATGGCCATGCCATCGAGCTTGCCGTCTAGCTCAGGCATCACCTTGCCGATGGCTTTGGCGGCCCCGGTCGAAGTGGGGATGATGTTGATCGCTGCGTGACGGCCCCGGCGTGGGTCCTTCCGGTGTGGCCGGTCGACCAGCGCTTGGTTGGCCGTATAGGCGTGGACGGTGGTCAGCAATCCGCGGCGGATGCCGAATGCCTGGTGCAGAACCCAGGCGAGCGGTGCGGCACAGTTGGTGGTGCAGGAGGCATTCGAGACGATCTTGGCGTCCGGGGTCACGACGTGGTCGTTGACGCCGAGCACCACGGTCGATTCGAGGTCATCCTTGGTCGGCACGGTAACGATGACGCGCTTGGCGCCGGCTTCCAGATGGGCGTCGATCTGCTCGATGCGCCGGAAGACACCGGTCGACTCGATCACGTAGTCGACTCCGAGCTCGCGCCATGGGAGCGCGGACGGGTCGCGCTCGGAGAGCACTTTGAACGGGTCGCCGTCGATGGTCATGACGTCGCCTTCTAGCTTGACTTCACCGGGCCACTGGCCGTGGACGCTGTCGTACTCGAAGGCATATGCGAGGGACTCCGCGGGCGCCAGGTCGTTGATGGCGACGACGTCGAAGTGCTTACGGGTCTTGGCGATACGGGCGACGATTCGGCCGATGCGGCCGAATCCGTTGATGGCGATTTTGGGTACGGGCACAGTCCAAGCTCCTGTCAGTTGCGCGGGAATCTCGTTCGCGGGAATCTCGGGACATGACGGTGTTGGCTACCGCGGTCGCTTCGTGAGCGAGCATAGCGCAGCGGGATTGCAAGCTTGGTTACGTGTGGTGCGGTAGCGCACGTGGCGAGAATCGGCTCTTGCCCAGGGAGCCGGCGGGTGGTAGAACCGCCGCCAACGGGAGGACCCAAGAGCATGAGCAGCGAATTCGAGATCGAATCGGTACTGGGACGGCAAGTGCTCGACAGCCGGGGCAACCCGACCGTCGAGGTGGAGGTGATTCTCGGCGGTGGGGCTCTGGGACGGGCTGCCGTGCCGTCGGGCGCGTCGACCGGGGAGCATGAGGCCGTCGAGTTGCGCGACGGCGGTGACGCCTGGATGGGCAAGGGCGTGTCCAAGGCGGTCGACAACGTCAACGAGCGCATTGCCCCCGAGGTCGAAGGCGAGGATGCCCGTGATCAACAGCTCGTCGACGCCTTGCTGCTCGCCCTCGACGGCACGGAGAACAAGGCCGAGTTGGGCGCCAACGCAGTGCTCGGCACCTCGTTGGCGGTCGCCAAGGCCGCGGCCAGCGCGGTCGGTTTGCCGCTCTATCGCTACGTCGGTGGGGCCGGCGCCCGCATGCTTCCGGTGCCGATGCTCAACATCCTGAACGGCGGCAAGCACGCCGACAACACGGTCGACTTTCAGGAGTTCATGGTCCAGCCGTGGGGCTTCGAGCGTTTCGAGGACGGCTTGCGGGCCGGCGTCGAGATCTACCATGCGCTCGCCAAGGTGCTGAAGAAGAAGGGCTTGTCGACAGCCGTCGGGGACGAGGGTGGCTTTGCCCCGAACCTGGAAAACGCCGAAGCGGCGCTCGAGCTGTTGGAAGAAGCCACGGATCGTGCCGGCTACACGTGGGGCGAGCAGATCTTCGTTGCCCTCGATCCGGCGACCAGCGAGCTGTGGAACGAGGCGGAGAAGCGGGGCCACGAAGGCTACTGCTTGTTCAAGTCCGATCCGGACACGGTGTTGTCGACCGACGACATGATCGCGCTGTGGTCCGACTGGTGCGATCGCTATCCGATTCGCTCCCTCGAGGACGGCCTGGCGGAGAACGATTGGGACGGTTGGGTCAAGCTGACCGCCGCGCTCGGCGATCGCGTCCAGCTCGTTGGCGACGACTTGTTCGTGACCAACCCACGCTTCGTGGCGACCGGTATCGAGCGTGCCGCCGCGAATGCCGTGCTGATCAAGGTCAACCAGATCGGCACCCTCTCCGAAACCCTGGATGCTGTCGCGATGGCCAGCCGAGCGGGTTGGGCTTCGGTGATGTCACACCGGTCGGGCGAGACCGAGGACGCCACCATCGCCGACCTGGCTGTCGCCACGGGTTGTGGGCAGATCAAGACCGGTGCGCCGTGCCGCAGCGACCGGACTGCCAAGTACAACCAGCTCCTGCGCATCGCCGAAGAGCTGGGCGACCAGGCCACCTACGGCGGGCCGACCTGGCGCCTCGGCTAGCGCCGTTCGCTCGACCCGCCAGCAAGCTTCGTCTCGCTGCGACGTGATTTGACACGTTGCGGCATCGGCCGTACGATGGATGCCACGGCGCGTGCTGCCTGCTGCGCCGCAAGCAGATGATCCTTGTACGCCGAGCATGTCTGTCGTAGGAGCCCGATGCCGATGACCGAATCCGTTTCTTCTGCCCCGCCCGCCGACACCACCGGACAAGAAACGGCACCGGGCCGTCTGGTGATCGAGGATGACGTCGCCTGGCTGCACTTCGACGACCCGAACCGCAACGTCAACACGCTGTCCTCGACCAATTTCAAGTGGTTCGAGTCGGTGCTCGACTCGCTCAGCCGCGATCAGCCGAAGGGCCTGGTGATCCTCTCCGACAAGCCGGGCTACTTCATCGTCGGTGCGGATATCGAGGAGCTGCAGGCCTTTGAGGACAAGGCAGACGTTCTGGCGATGATCCGTCGCGGGCACGCCTTCACGGCCCGCTTCGACAGCTTGCCCTTTCCGGTGATCGCGGCCATCGATGGCGCTTGCCTGGGGGGTGGCCTGGAGCTTTCCTTGGCCTGCGACCTGCGCGTCGCAACGACCGCCAAGCACACCAAGATCGGCCTGCCCGAGGTCCAGCTCGGCCTGATTCCGGGGCTCGGCGGCACCCAGCGCCTGCCGCGCCTGATTGGCGTGCCAGAAGCCCTCGACATGATTTGCACCGGTCGGCAGGTCCCGGCCAAGAAGGCTTTCAAGCTCGGCCTGGTCGACGAGATCTGCGACCCGCTGGTCCTGCGCGAGGCTGCCTTGCGGCTGGTCGAGAAGGGCGTCAAGAAGGGGCGCGGTACGGGATCGAAGGGTTTGTTCAGTCGCGCGGGAAACCTGGCGGCGCGCATTCCTGGCGTCAAGCGCCTGGTGTACGACCAGGCCCGGGAGAAGGTGGTCAAGAAGAGCGGCGGACACTATCCGGCGCCGGTCAAGGCCGTCGAGGTGGTGCAAGAGGGCATGACCCTCGATCTCCCTGAAGCTCTCGAGCTCGAGGCCCGCGCCTTCGCCGACCTGGTGGTCACCGATGTGGCGAAGAATCTGATCTCGATCTTCTTCACCAAGAACGACGTCGATGCGCGCTCCAAGAAGCTTGCCGAAGGTGCGCGTGAGACACCACGCATCGGTGTGCTCGGTGCCGGCTTCATGGGCGCCGGCATCACCCAGGTACTGGCGCACAAGGGCTACGACGTGGTTCTCAAGGACATCGACAACGATGGCCTGGCGCGCGGCATGGCCTACTGCAGCGGCCTGTTCGAAAAGCTGGTGAGCCGCAGGCGCTTGAATCCGGTCGGTCGCAAGGCGGCCATGAGCCGCATTCTGCCGACCACCGACTACGCCCACTTCGGCCGCTTGCCACTGGTCATCGAAGCCGTCTTCGAGGACGTGGACGTCAAGCACAAGGTCATCCAGCAGGTCGAGGAGTCGGCTCCAGATGACGTGATCTTCGCGTCCAACACGTCGACCATCCCGATTGGCCGGCTGGCCGAGGTGGCCAAGCATCCCGAGAATGTGGTCGGCATGCACTTTTTCTCGCCGGTGCACAAGATGCCGCTGCTCGAGATCATCCGCCATGCCAAGACCTCGGACGAGGCCGTGGCCACGGCGGTGGAAGTCGGCCGCAAGATGGGCAAGACCGTCATCGTGGTCAACGATGGACCGGGCTTCTTCACCAGCCGCGTGCTCGGGCCGATGATGAACGAGGCGCTGTGGGTGCTCAAGGAAGGAGCCCGCATGGAGGCCATCGACCGCGCGATGACCGGCTGGGGCTGGCCGGTCGGCCCCCTGGCGCTGATCGACGAAGTCGGGATCGACATCGCGATCCACGCCGGCGGTGTGATGGCCGAGTACGCGGGTGATCGGGTCGACACGTCGCCGATCTTCCAGCAGATGGTCGATGCCGGCCGCCGCGGACGCAAGG
>CALFAM010000087.1 GCA_937948815.1 uncultured bacterium | reverse complement strand
CCTCGCGCTTGCTGGCATCTTTTTAGCCACCACGGTGTGGTTGGTGGTCACCAACCAGCAGCTCGGGGTCGGGCCTCGCATCGGTCAAGTGGTTGGTGCGACGTTCTGGATCTCCGCCTTCAGCCTCGCCTCGCGCGCCTTCACACGACGGGTCCGCCGTGACTTCGTCGAGAGCTGGCAACAGCTCGCCAGCCGGGCCAAGGAGCACACCCGCATGCGCGGCGAGCTCGACGACGCCCGTGTGGTCCAGCTTGCCATGCTGCCAGAGAGAACGCCCGAGCTGAGCTGGCTGGAGGTCAGCACGGTGTCTCTGCCGGCATCTGAGGTCGGGGGCGATTACTACGATTTCGTTTCGCTCTCGGGCAACCGGCTGGCGGTCGTGATCGCCGACGTCGCGGGGCACGGCATGGCGAGCGCCCTGGTGCTGGCCAGCCTGCGCAGCGGGATTCACCTCTTGCACGACGAGTTCGACCAGCCGGTCCGGGTCGTCGAACGCCTCAACGGCATGCTGCGCGAGACCGTGCGCGGTCGCCAATTCGTCACCCTGCAGGTGGTCATCGTCGACTGGGACGCACGCGAGGTGGCCGTCATCAACGCGGGTCATCCTCCGTGCTTGTTGCGAACGGTGTCAGCGGGTACCCAGCCGCTCGGACTGCCGGCACCACCCCTGGGCACCGGACTCGTCCCCCGCTTCGAAGCGGCCCGCGCGGCCATCAGCCCAGGAGACGCCCTGGTGCTGTTCACCGACGGCGTCCCCGAGGTCGCGAACCACCACGGCAGCCAATTTGGCGAAGATCGTCTTGCTGCCGACGTCTCGCGCCTGGCCCCCGACCTCTCTGCTCGCGCCATGCGCGATGATCTGCTGAGCCGGGTCGCCGCGTTCAAGGGCGATGTCGAGCAGGAAGACGACCTGACCGTGGTGGTGCTCAAGCTGTCCGAACGTGCTCTGCTCGACACCTGACCCCGTCGCCTACCGACAACTGTCCCCCTCGCCTGGGAAAGCAAAACCTCTGAGGAACGTTCCGTGGCCATCACACTTCGAGACGAAGCGCGCAAGCGACTGCTGGCCTCTGTGCAGCAATTCTTTCGGGAAGACCTAGACGACGAAATCGGCGACCTCAAAGCCCACCTCGTGCTCGACTTCTGCCTCGCAGAGATCGGGCCGACGGTCTACAACCAGGCGGTCGCGGATGCCCAGACCTTCCTCCAGGGCAAGCTCGAGGACCTGGAGGCTTCGTGCTGGGAAGAAGAGTTCACGTATTGGCCCTCGAAACGCTAAGCCCCGAGGCCACGCCGCGGGCTGCGTTCCCGATGGAAGCGACGACAAGCGAACCCGATCAACAGGAGCAACCATGAGCGCAATCGATCAACTCCTCGCCAACAACCGCCGCTACGCCGAAACCTTCGAAAAGGGCGATCTTCCTTCCGCGCCGGCCAAGAAGATCGCCGTGGTGGCCTGCATGGACGCCCGCATGGAGACCGGCGTGATGCTCGCGCTGGTGGAAGGCGATGCGCACGTGATTCGCAATGCCGGCGGCGCCGTCACCGATGACGTCATCCGTTCGCTGACCATCTCGCAGCGGCTGCTCGGGACCCGCGAGATCATGGTGATCCAGCACACGGGGTGTGGCATGCAGAGCTTCACCGACGACGACCTGAAGCAGCAGATCGAGGCGGACACGGGCATCAAGCCGCCTTTTGCCATGGAAGCGTTCGCCGACCTCGAGGGAAACGTCCGCCAGTCGATTCGCCGCATCCAGGCGAGCCCCTTCATCCCCCACCGCGACGCCGCTCGTGGCTTCGTTTACGACGTCAAAACCGGCCTGATCCGCGAGGTCGACTGATTTGCCTCGGGCCGCCATGAGCCCTGCA
Source organism: uncultured bacterium (assembly GCA_937948815.1). GTDB lineage: Bacteria > Acidobacteriota > Thermoanaerobaculia > Multivoradales > J023 > J023. Next base: position 1,555 of record CALFAM010000087.1, on the reverse strand, counting down.
AGTCGTCGAGGCCGGCCTGCTCAGCCAGCGGCAATCTCGTCGAGCAGCGATCGGACCGTGGCGACCAGGTCCGTGCGGGCAACCTCGCGCTGACCGGGCCGGGCGGCGAGCCATTCGTCGCGCCCTTCGAGCTGCTCGGCCTGGCGGCGGCCGGCATCCATGTCCTTGAGCTGAACGACCTCACGCGCCTTCTCGTCCTCGCCGTAGAGCAAGGCCAGGGGAATCTCCCAGCGATCGGCATACTTGAGCTGCTTTCCCACCGCCTTGGCGTTACCGAGATAGAGCTCGGTGTTGATGCCGGCGGCGCGTAGCTCGTAGGCCAACGCGAGGTAGTCGCGGTCCATGCGGTGATCCATGCGGGTGACCAAGACCTTCGCGGTCGACTTCGGTGCGCGCACGGCTTCGAGGTGCTCGAGGGCGGCGAGCAAACGGTCGACACCGATCGAAGCGCCCACCGCGGGAACGGCCTCGCCCGAGAAACGCTGCACCAAACCATCGTAGCGACCACCACCGAATACCGAGCCGAACTGCGGCGCGTCCGGCAAGATGGCCTCGAACACAGGCCCGGTGTAGTAGGCCAAGCCGCGTGCGATCGAGGGATCGAGCACGACCTGATCATTGCCGTAGCCGAGGGCTTCGAGATGCCCGTGAATGGCAGCAACCACCGCCAGCGCATCGTCGGCGCCGTCGGTTCCGTGGAAGAGCTTCATGACCGCTTCGAGGGTCGTACCGCGATCCTCCGCCGGAATCGTCAGGTAGGCGGCGATCTTGTCGACCTGCGCGACCTCCAGGCCGAGGCCGCGAATCGGATCGCCCGAGGCGTCGACATAGCCTTCGGTCAGCTCGAGCCGCACCTTCTCCAAACCCACCTTGTCGAGCTTGTCGAGCACCCGGAACACGTCGGCCGCGTGTGCGGCCGGAATGCCGGCATAGGTCAGCAGCACGTTGAGCACCGCGCGACTGGAATAGCGTACCCGGTAGGACGGCACGCCCAGGGCGCGCAGTGTGTCGCACATCCCCGCCATGATCTCGGTATCGGCAAGCGGTGGCTTGGTGCCGACCGAATCGAGATCGAATTGGGTGAACTCACGGTAACGCCCCTTGTCCGGCTTGTCACCGCGCCACACCGGCGCCACCTGGTAGCGCCGGAACGGGCGCGTCAGGTGCTGCTTGGCCTGGGCGACCACCCGTGCCAAGGGCACGGTGAGGTCGAAACGAAGCCCGAGCGCCTCGTCTTCCGGATTGGCCACCCGAAAGATCGACTTCGAGGCTTCGTCACCGGCCTGCGAGCCGAGCAATACGTCGAGGTATTCGACCGCCGGGGTCTCGATGGGCAGGAATCCGTAGCGCTCGTACACGGAGCGAATGGTGTCGATCATCCACTGCCGCGCCAGGACCTGCTGCGGCATGAGATCACGCAAGCCGCGCGAGATGCGGGGTTTGACCTTGTCGGACATGGTTTCGGAAACCTCCAGGCGAAACGGCCAGCTGAAGCAAGCAAGATACGCGGGACCGCGCGCGCCGAGTATACGCAGTCGCCTCCGGCACCGCCAGC
>CALFAM010000086.1 GCA_937948815.1 uncultured bacterium | reverse complement strand
AGCAGTCTGGTAGCTCGTTGGGCTCATAACCCAAAGGTCGCAGGTTCAAATCCTGCCCCCGCAACCATGACGATTCAAGCCAGGTCTTCGGACCTGGCTTTTCGCGTTCTAGGGCACCTGAAATGGCGGTGTTCGCGCCTTCCGAGAATCAGCCATCCAAGGCTCAGCCATCCATGGCCTGGCCAGCGGCCGTCGTATCGCTTGGCGTGTGTGCGACCCGTGAACGGGGTTTCAGGCGCAGTGCGGTCAACGCGCTCGCGGCGACGAGCACGGCGGCCGTCCAGAACGTCTGGCGAGCGCCGACGTGCTGATAGACCGCGCCAGCCCAGATGGGGCCGAGCAGGCGGCTCAGGCCACCAAATGACTGCTGCAAGCCCATGGTCTGTCCAATCTCTCCCGGTACGGCGTGGCGGGAGACCAGGGACGTGGTGCTGGGAAAGAGCAATGCCGTGCCCATGGGCACCAGGGCGACGGCCGAGAGGAACAGTACCGGCGTGTGGGCGAGGGGAGCGAGGGCCATGCCGCTCGCGAGCAGGGCAGCGCCGACGCGGAGCACCCGGACCTCGCCCCACACACGAACGGCGGCGCCCAACACCAGCGCACGCATGACGACCGAGACCGAACCGACCGCGACGTAGAACCAGCCAATGGACTCCTCGGTGATTCCGAACTGGTCGGCCAGGTAGAGGGCCATGATGGCGTTCATCGCCATGAAGGCCATCATGGCGATCGCGTAGACGCCGATCAGCGTGTTCACGGGCTCGAGCGGGCGCGCGAGCACCGCACGAATCGCCGCGAGAATGGGCGGTGGCTCACGAATCGCGGCGGCGCGCGAAGCCGGCTCCGGGAGGAACCGCCACACGAACACGACATTGATCGCCGCCATGGCCGCCGCGATCATGCCTGGCGCCGCGGCGGAGAACCGCACGCTGAACGAGCCGATGGCCGGGCCGAGCATCACGCCGGCACTCGATGCCGCGGTGATCCATCCAAGGGCCTTGGCACGCTCTTCCGGTCCTGCGACATCGGAGACATAGGCCTGGTTGACCGAGATCGTGCCGCCGCCCGCGCCCTGTACCAGGCGGCAGAAGAAGAGCACGAGGACGGCGGCCCAGGCGAACGAGCCGCTCTCGGATGCGTCAGCCGAGACCGTCGAATCGGCGAACGCGAACAGCGCAAAGGCCGCGGAGGCAAGGAGCTGGCCGAACAGAATCACGGGTCGCCGGCCGACGCGATCGGACAGGCGGCCCCAGAGTGGCGCCGTCAGAAGCTGCGCAAAGGCATAGGCGGCCATCAACAGGCCGATCAGAAACGGCTCGGCGCCGTAGCGGGTCGCGTAGAGCGGCAGCAGCGGCAGAATCAGCGCGAAGCCGACCATGTCGACGAACGCCGTCACCATTAGCACCCACAGGCGCTTGAGGCTGAGCGGAGGCAGTGGCGCGGGCGTCATGGGGCGGCCTCGCCGCGTCCCCAGACGAGGAACGCGGCTGCGGAGAGGAGCATGAGCATCACGCCGTAGGCGGCAGCCACGCCGAAGGACTGGCTGCGCAAGGTCGAAAGAATTTCGATCGAGATGGGGCGCGTCTCATAGGTATAGAGCACGATGGACACCACGAAATCACCCAGGGCAGTGATGAAGGAAAGACCGACGGCTGCTGCCAGGACCGGGCGCATCAGTGGCAGAACGATGCGAAAGAAGCTCCGGGTGCGACTGGCCCCCAGGCTCCAGGCCGCCTCCTCGAGGGCTGGATCAAGCTGCCGGAGCCCGGCGATGGCGGCGCGGCCGGTGATCGGCAGCACCCTGACGAGGTAGGCGAGCGGCAGGATGATCGGCGTGCCGACCCAAAGAAAGCGACCGAACCAGGGTTGGGAGACGCTGAACGTCGCGGCCAGGGCGACGGCGAAAACGGTACCGGGAATGGCCCAGGGCAGGGCGACCAGCGCCTCCAGGGCATCGCCCATGCGGCCGCGCGTGGCCCGTGCTCGTCGCGCTGTCAGCAACCCCAGCGCGACCGCGCCGAGGGTTGCCACCGCGGCCATCCACACGGAGTTGACCATTGGCCGGAGGCGTTCGGGCTCGGTCGCCAGCTCGCGGTAGTTGCCGAAGTCCAGCACCGGAGGCAGCAGCTCGGTGGTCCACGTGCCGCTGGGAACCAATGAGATCAGCATCAAGGTCAGGTGAGGGAGCAGGAGCACGATGGCGAGGGTCCAGCCGAGGACTGCGAAGGCGAGGCGCACGCCAGGCCGCCGGATGCGGCGAGGCCGTGGTGCGACACCGTGAGCGCTGGTCGCGTCGACCATCGAGCCTTGTAGGGTGCGCACCGCAATCAGCGCGATCAGGGCCAGCGCCGCGAGGGCCACGGACTCGAGGTTGGCGCGCGCGAGGTCGCCGCTCACTTTTGAGGCAACGATCTGGGTGGTCATGACCCGGTAGCCGCCGCCGAAGATGTACGGCGCGGAGAACGACCCCAGCGCGGTCATGAAGGTCAGCAGCGCGGCGCCGAGTAGCGCGGGATAGAGCTGAGGAACGGTCACCCGCCAAAAAGTGCGCCATGCGCCGGACCCGAGCGAGGCCGCGGCTTCGAGGGATGCGCCATCCATGCGGGCGAGTGCGGCGCGGGTGAAGAGGTAGAAGTACACGTACATGCTGTACGTGTGGACGAGCAGGATGGCTCCGAGCCCATGCAACCGCCACGGAGATTTTTCAAGATCGAAAAGATCCATCAGCAAGCGGGGTACGAAGCCGCTCTCGCCATAGAGAAAGAGAAAGGCGATCACGCCGACCAAAGGCGGCAGAGCCACCGGTAACGCGACCAGCGCGCCGAGGATCCTTCGGCCCGGGAAATCGGTCCGCGCGAAGACAAAGGCCAGCGGCACGCCAACCAGGGCGGCAAGCACCACGGACGCCGTGGCGACCAGAAGGCTGCGACCGAGCGCCGCCCACTCGTCCGCGGCTCCGGCAAAGGCGTGGAGCGGTTCGAACGAGATGCGCCCTTCGACCTCCAGTGCCTGGAGCAGTGTCAGCAAGAGGGGGTAGCCGACCAACCAGGTCAGCAGGAGCGCAACGGCAAGCGCGCCGATGCGACTGCGGGATGCTGGTGTCATCGCGCCTCGCGGAGGCCGAAGACCGTCGGCACGGGGCCGACGGCGCCCGGCGCGATGCCGATGCGATCACCCGGTTCGACGTGGTCCGTCGGGCCGACGGCGACTTCGACATGGGTCCTGTCTTCACGAGCACGGCCTTCCGTCGTACCGCCTGCCATTGCTCCGGCCGTTCCGGATCCCACGCCCGGCGCCATCTCGAGCTCGACCACGGCGTAGGTGAGTGGGCCGGTGAAGCGCATCGCTGTGACCGTGCCGGCCAGCGCGCCCGGTGCCGATGCGTCCACCACATCGAGCGCTTCCGGTCGAATCAGCAACTCCACCGGCTCTCCGACCGAGGCCGGCGCGACGGCTCGGGCCTGCCAGGTCACCCCCGCGGCGACCGTGATCTGGGCCATCGTGTCGTCGCTGGTCTTGCCGCCTGCCGGATCGACGGGTGCGGTGGCGACCGTGCCACGAATACTTCCCGCACGGCCTACGAAGGAGGCAACGAAGCGATCGGTCGGTCGTCGGTAAAGCTCCTGTGGCGTGCCGAGCTGGGCCAGACGGCCGCGGTCGAGCACGGCCACCCGATCACCTACATCGAACGCTTCCTCTTGCTCGTGGGTGACCAGCAGGGTCGTGATGCCCACTGCCTTGACCGCGGCACGCAGCTCGCGGCGCGTCCGCTCACGCAGGGCGGGGTCGAGGTTGGAGAGGGGCTCGTCGAGCAACAGGACGCGGGGCTCGGGGGCGAGCGCGCGTGCCAGTGCTACGCGTTGCTGCTGGCCGCCGGAGATCGCGTCGATCCTGCGATTGCCGTAGGCGGCGAGATCGACCAGGTCGAGCATCGCTGCGACCCGCTGTGCACGCTTGTCGCGCGGCCAGCGACGCGCTTCGAGACCAAAGGCGATGTTCTCGGCCACGCTCATGTGGTGAAAGAGGGCGTAGTGCTGAAAGACCATGCCGAAGCCGCGGCGGGCCGGCGAGAGCGCCGTGACGTCCTCACCGCCGACGGCGATGCCGCCAGCATCAGGTGTCTCGAAGCCGGCCACCAGCCGGAGTGCCGTGGTCTTGCCGCTGCCCGAGAGACCGAGCAACGCCAGGATCTCACCCTCGGCGAGCGCGAGATTCAGATCGCGCAGAACGGTTACCTCGCCGAAGCGCTTGCCGAGGCCGCGCAGGGCGAGGAAGGATTCAGAAGGCTGGCTCACGGCGCCGATCCGACGGGCGCGTCCCCACCCTTGCCACGGATCGTCCGGTCCCAGGTCGTCATCCAGTCCGCGCCATCGGCTTCGATCAGCCGCCAGTCGACCTCGGCGGGGACCATGTGCTCGAGCGCCTCGCGTGCCCATGGCGGCAGGCTGTCGCTCGGCATGTCCGTGCGCGCGGGGAGGCGGAAGGCCTTCTCCGCCGCCAGGGCTAGTGCCTCCTTGCTGCCGATCCAGTCGAGGAACGTACGCGCCAGATCGGGCCGTCGTGCCCCGCGTACCAGACCCGCGGCATCGTCGATCACAGGTGTGCCGCCGGTGGGGAATCGGTAGCCCAAGGGGTTGCCCCGCTGCTGTTGAAACAGGATGTCGGTAAGCTCCCACATGGTCACCAGACCCTCCTGACGCACCATCTTCTGGTGCAGAAGCGCTGGGCTGTGGACGTACTCCTTGGTCTGGGTGTCGAGGCGTCGCAACCAGTCGAAGCCCGCCTCTGTGCTGCCGGTCTCGCGGACCGCGTTGGCGACGATGTAGCCGAAGATGGTGCGCATCGTGCCACTGGCCAATGGGTCCCGAATCAAGACCTTGCCTTGCCACGCGGGCTCCAACAGCTCGCTCCAGTCCTGCGGAGCATCCGACTCTGCGACCACGTCGCTGTTGTAGACGATCACCGGCGGCGTGCGGTAGACGCCGAAGTAGCGGTTCTCAGGGTCCTGGGAGCTTGTTGGCACAGCGTCTGCCCATGCGGGTCGGTAGGGCTCCAGAAGACCCTCTTCTGCCGCGCGGGAGAGAATGGCTGCCGGCCCCCCGAACCAGACGTCGGCTTGCGGGTTGGCAGACTCGGAGCGAATGCGGTCGTAGACCTCCTGCGAGCCCATGTCCAGCCAACGGACGTCGACTTCGGGGTGCGCAGCTTCGAAAGTCTCCTCGAACAGCGTCAACAGGTCTCGACCGTGGGGAGAGTAGACGAGGAGGGGCGTGCGGCCATCGCCCGTGCAGGCTGCAAGGGGCAGCAAGGCCAAGCACGCGAGCCCCAGTGAGGCCCGCAACCGCGCCGCTCGTGATCGGCCGGCCAGTGAACGGGCAGCCGGTGATCGGGCAGTCGGTGATCGGGGCCAGAGCCGATTCGCGAGCCAGTGGGCGGTCTTGCTTAGGTGTCGATGCATCATTTCTCCGTGCCGAGCGCCAACAGATTCGCGAACAGCCGGTAGGCCCCGGCCACGCCGGCCGGAAGCTGACGGAAGAACGAGAGGCCGGTGTAGACATACCAACCCTCTCCAACCCTCGCCACCAGCAGAGCGCCTGAACGTTCCACACCCTCGGGATCGGCCATCGCCAGGATGGGCGTGTAGGCGTCGTCCCAGGTGCCGGCAAAGTACAAACCCCGTTCTTGGACCCATTCTTCCCAATCGGCGGAATGAATCCTGTTCGGCACCGTGAGCAGACGGTGATCGGGTACCAGCGTGCGGACCGGTGTGGTCTCGTCGGTGGCCCGGTCGTGGGGGCGGTGAATGTCGAGCGGATAGGGCGCGAAGCCGCCGCGTGCAAAGGCATACTGTTGGTATTGGACGATCACCACACCGCCGCCTCGGGCGTAGTCGAGCAGCGCCGGATTGAGCGCGCCGAGGGCTGGATCACTCTCGTAGGCGCGGCTGCCCACGACCACGACATCGAAGGCGTCGAGCGCGGTTTGCTGCAACGCTTCGCCATCGAAGACTTCGACCGGCAGACCGATGGCGTGGAGCGCCTCGGGTACCCGGTCTGAGGCGCCGCGGAGGTAGGCGATGCGCTGCGCGTCGGGAAGGGCGATGTCCGCGGTGCGGATTACGGTCGAGGCATGGGCGGGTACGGTCGAGGCTCGGACATGAGGGTAGTCGATGAGGTCGATCGCGCGGTCGTAGGAACTGCCTTGGGCGTCCACGACACCAGCATGAAGCTCGAATCGGCCAGGCTCGAGGTTGGCAGCTGCGCGCAGGGTGATCGGGAGACGCCGGGTCTCGCCGGGCTCCAGGTCGACCGAAGAAGGTGCATCGACGGCCCAATCATCGGTGAACGCGAGCTGCGTGCGGACCGTTTCCGCGGTGTCAGCATGACTGGTGACCGTCAACTCGAGCGCGGCTTCCTTACGCGTGCCGCGGGGCCAGACGAGCAGGTCAGGGGTCAGGCGGACCTCGAAGCGCGGCACCACGCGCAGGGGGCGTCGAACCTCGCCGAGGGCTTGGTCGACCGAGCGGGCGACGACCTCGCGCGTCAGTACGACGGGTGTTCCGTCGATCTCGATCCGAAAACGCAGGCTGAGCGGCGGCTGGCCGAATGGCTGGCCGCGTGTCTCGCGGGACGCGCCGTTCCAATCGTACGCATCGGCGCGTGGCGGCGGGAGCCGCTTGCTCGCCAACAGGTTGGGCGGTGGGGACGCATGGTGCTGGTGCGTCGCCGCGCCTGCGGCTGGCTCGGACCGCTCGCGTTCCGGGCGCGCTGTGGGGTACTGCTCCAAAAAGTAGGGCAGGGTCGGACGTGCGCGAGACGGTACCTTCATGCGCAACCGGTAGGCGTGCGTCGGGCGGGCACGAAACCGTCGTCGGGCAGCCGTGTCGTCGTCGGTCAGCGCCTCGGTCGCGACGAGGGTGATCCCTTCCGGGCTGTCCGTTTCGACGATCGGCCCCAGCAGGTCCCGTCGGCCTGCGTTCCAGACCACGGCCGTGACCTCGAGCTCGCTGGCGGACACCAGGGTGCTGCGGTCGGTCCAGGCATCGATCGCGATGCCCGCCGCCGCGGCCAGCGCTTCGGCTGCGATCGAGAGCTTCTCTTCGATCAGCACAAAGGCGTGTCGGTTGCCGTCATTCCCTGGCGCTCGAGCCAGTGCGTGGACAGCTTGGGCCAGGGCTTCTGTGATCTCGCGGAGGGCCGGCACGGTCCGGTCGAGCGCGGAAGGCACGAGCGCGGCGCGTGCCGCGATGGCGGCCTCTTCCGCGCGCACGAGCTGCGCCCGAACCGTCTCGCGCAAGGCACCCGGTGCAATCACATCCGCAATGGCTCGCAGGCGCGTGTCGATGCCCGTGAACAGGCCGTCCTCGGCGCTTCGTGTCGATGCGTTCGGGACGTCCGCGGACTGCTGACCTTCGGCATCCGCGACGTCGAGTCGCTCATAGCGGCGCGAAGAATCGCCGAGTGGCTGAAGCGTCCCCATATCCTGCGAGCGGTGCTGGCTGCGGCTGGCCAGCGCGAGCTGGAGGACGGACTTGCCCGTGAGTGGGTCGATGTTCCCGAACGAGACGGCGACCTGTTCGCTGCTTCCCGCGTCGCGCACGGGTCGGTAGAGCGCGTGGATTGGCCATGGCGGCAACCCTTGCTCGGTCAGCGAGGGGAACGCCGCGGGGTCGTTGGCGAGCGCGAAGGCGCGAGGTGCGATGAAGCCGGCGGCCTGGTGCTGGCCGTGGCCCGAGCGCGCGTCGGGCGTGAAGACCGTGACGAAGACCTGGGGGCGGAACTGGCGAATCACCCGCATCGTGTCTTCGAGCAGGTCTGACTCTCTCCATCGCGTGAGCGCCTCGTCGCGCGACCGTGTGTAGCCGAAGTCGTAGGCGCGGCTGAAGAACTGCTGCGCGCCATCGATCGCGCGTGCGGCCTCGAGCTCGCCACTGCGCAGCAGCCCGAGCCCGTCGCCGAGCTCGGGACCGATCAGGTTCTGGCCACCTTCACCTCGGGTCAGCGAGAGGTAGCCGGCCTCGCCGCCCATGCCGCGGGCGACCGCCGCGAGCAGCCGTGTGTCTTCGTCATCCGGATGGGCGGCGATCATCAGCAAACGTCGATGCTGAGAGAGCCGCGCCAGGGCACGGTCGACGCGCGTGACACCGCCGGTCGAGGCAGGTTCGAGGGTGGAGATCGGCTGGCCGAGCACACCGGGCACGAAGCTCGAAGAAACCAGAATGGCGGCCAGCACGGAGAATGCGGTGAAGCGTGCTTGATGTCGGGATTTCACAGCACCGCATTGTAGTGGACCGGCTGCGGACGTCGCGGTGGTATTCTGCACGGCCCGCGCGCCCTCGATCTGCCGGTTTGTCCGGCGCGCGTGTACACGGGAGATTGTTCGATGTCGCTATCCGATTGGCGTCCGCCCAACGTCGACAACACAGGCTTTGTGTCTCTCTATAAGCTGACCAAGAGCGCCATGAGCCTGGAACGCGACGCGTTCGTGCGCGCGTTCCCGATTGCCGGCATGCTGGTGCACTACGAGGGTGAGTCGCCCGAGCTGCAAGACAAGCCCGACTCGGGCTTCCAGCTTCTTACCGTGTCGATGCAATCGTCGGGTGTGCTGCGATACCTCAACAAGATCGCCTTCTTGTGCAAGCGTGCGGGCAATCCGTACGCCCATCTGGTGTCTGTCGGTCGCTCGGCGACCAACGACTTGGTGATCGAGATCGACTCGGTTTCCAAGGTCCACGGCTACTTCGTCAATGACAAGGGAAGCTGGACGTTCGTCGATCGCAATTCCACCAACGGTTCGAAGCTCAATGGGCGGGCGCTGGAAGACGGCGTTCACACGCCGCTGCGCGATGGCGACAAGCTGAAGCTCGGTCTCGACGTCACCCTCGAATTGCTCGAACCTCCGTCGCTCTACGACCGTCTGGGGACGTTTTCCTGAGCGACTCCTCGCGCGCCGATCCGAGCCGAACGAATCAGCTCGGCGGCTCCTTCTCGCTCTCGCCGAGCACGCCGGTATCGCAAAGGTCGCAGAGTGCATCTTCAAAGCGCTCGAGCCGTTGCCGCAGGCTGGCGAGAGACTCGATGCCGAAGCCATAGACGCTCGCCGCGTCGTGGTGTGCAGGCAGGTGAATGTCGCCAGCATCCCTTCGCTGTGGAAATGACGCTTGGAAAAATGTCGCCGCGTCGATTTCCAGCGCGGCGAGGATCGCCAGGATGTGACTGAGCTTGAGCTCGATGTTGGCGGCCAGCAACTGAGAGAGGTAGCCGGGCGAGAAGCCTGCCCGGGACTCGACTTCGCTGTGCCCGAGGTCGGCGTCGGCGACGGCATCCCGCAGGATGGCGATGATGCGTCGGGTCTCGAATTGGGCGTCGGATGCCAGATCGCGCGTGGCGGACATGTCGTTGACGGTAGCTCGATGCGCCGCTTGGCTCAACCCCTGCGTCATGTCCGGAAGGCCGGAAACGAGAAAAGGGAGCACCCATGTGCTCCCCTTTCGAACGGCATCGGCTTCGAACGGCATCGGCCGCCGGAGTCGTACGTTGCCGGAATCGCTAGTTGACGGCGACGGCCGAGCTTGCCTTGCGGCGACGCGCCTTGGCCGGCGGCGGCGCGGTTGCCTTGGCAGGCTCCAGACCCTCGACCATCGATTCCAACCACTTCTGCCGACCCTTCAAGACACCCATGGCGACCTTGTACTTGAGCACGTCGTCGTTGCGCCACAGGTCCCGGAACAGATCGCGGACCTTGCGCCGCGACTGACGGCAGAACAACTCACACAGCTCGGCCGCGTTCTTGGCTTCCGCGTCGCCGGCCTGGATCATCGCGTGGGTGCGGCTGACCGTCGCCGCCATGGCGAAGAGCTCGTTGGCAACGTCGACCAGGCGGAAGAGGAACATCTGTTTGTTCTGGAGCTTGGCCTGGTGCACGACCATGCCATGGAAGACCTGGCGGGCCAGGCGACGGCTGCTGCGCTCGATGAAGCGCAGGTGGCGACCCAGGGAGCCGAACTCACTGTAGGTCTCGAAGCGGCCCAACCACCGCGTGGGATACCAGGCGGCGTAGAACGAAGCCATGTCCGGAAGGGCCTGGGCCTTCTCGGCAATGCTCTTCTCGGGATCGATCAGCGCGCCGGCGACCTGCAAATGCTTGTCGACCGCTTCGCGGGCCATGAAGAGATGCATGATCTCGCTCGACCCTTCGAAGATCTTGTTGATGCGGTAGTCACGCATCATCCGCTCGACCGGCTCAGGCTTCTCGCCCCGGGCGCGCAAGGACTGGGCGGTTTCATAGCCGCGACCACCGCGAATCTGCATGGTCTCGTCGATGATTTCCCAGGTCCGGCAGGTGTTCCACTCCTTGGCGGCTGCGGCTTCGAGACGGATGTCGACGTTCTTGGCGTTGGCCAGGTTGCTAGCCAGCGAAGCGATCGACTCCATGGCGAAGGTGGTCGACGCCATGTCGGCGAGCTTGTGGCCGATCGCCTCGTGCTTGCCGACCGGCTTGCCCCACTGAACGCGCTCGCCCGCCCATTCCCGGCACACACGGAGCGCCTGCTTGGCGGCACCGACCGAGCTGGAGGGGATCGACAAGCGGCCGTCGTTGAGCGTGGTGAGGGCGATTTTGAGGCCGCGGCCTTCTTTGCCGATCAGGTTCTCCCGCGGAACCTTGACGTCGGTGAAGCGCATCACCGCGTTGGCGAGTGCCCGCAGACCCATGAAGTGGCAGCGACGAACGACCTCGACCCCTTCCCAGTCGACCTCGACGACGAAGGCGCTGATCGCCTTGGTCCGCGCGTTGCGGGCCATGACCACCAGCAGCTTGGCCAGCGTGCCGTTGGTGCACCAGAGTTTCTCGCCGCTCAGAATGTAGTGCTCGCCGTCCTCGGAGAGCTCGTAGGTGGTGGTCATGCGCGCCGGATCTGAGCCGACTTGCTGCTCGGTGAGCGCGAAGGCGGAGATCTCACCACTGGCACACCGCGGAAGGTACTTGGCTTTCTGCTCCTCGGTCCCGAAGAGCTTGAGAGGCTGCGGCACACCGATCGACTGGTGGGCCGAAAGCAGGGCGGTGAGGTTGCCTTCGTAGGCGCCGAGGAGCTCCATCGCCTTCGAGTATTCGACCTGATCGAAGCCGAGGCCGCCGTACTCCTTGGGAATCTTCATCCCGAAGGCGCCGAGCTTGCGCAGGCCGTCGACCACGTCTTCCGGATACTCGCCGGTTTCGTCGATTTGATCGGGGTCGACGTGCTCGATCAGGAAGGACCTGAGCGCGTTGTAGAAGGCCGTGAACTCTGGGCGCTCGCCCTGGCCCAACGGATAGGGGTGGAGAAGGTCGAAGCGGAAGTTCCCCAAGAACATCTCGCGCATGAAGCTCGGCTGCTGCCACTCGGTCTGACGCGACGCCTCGGCGACTTTCATCGCCTCCTGCTCGGTTACGTGGACCTCTTTGTCCGCCATCGTTCTGCTCCTTTTTGCACCGCGCGTTCGTGCGTCGGGCCTAGTCTTCTGTTCGTGGTTCGTGCGGGGCGCTCGAGGCGAGGACCGGTCGCAGGGCAGGGCTGCTGCTGCGGCCGTCTGTCGCATCCCAGGGTGTTGCCTGGGCCATGGCGGCCGCCGGCTCCTTGCCGGCAAGGGCGCCAGCGAGCGCAATTTCTGTGATGTTCTCCGCCACCGCGTCGCGCGGAAGGGAGCCTGAAGGGTCGTACCAGCGTGAGATCCACATGATCATGCCGAGCACACTGAAAGCGGCGACGGTCGGATCGATGTCGGTCAAGCCGCGCTCTTCGTGCAAGGCGGCGATCGTGTCGCGCACGAAGTCGAAGTACCGGCGCTTGCGCTCGATGATCTCGACGCGCTGTTTGTCGGCGAGGCCGGCCACTTCGTCGATCAGGATGCCGAGCGCACCGTGCTCGTCCCGCATCAGCAGATGAGCGTGATGACTGACGATCGCGCGCAGACGGTGTTCGGGATCCTGGTGGGGCGCGGCCCGGGCCATGACCTCCCGATCCAGCAGGTCCATGGCATAGCCCATGATCGAGAACAGCAGCTCCTTCTTGCCCTTGACGTAGTAGTAGAGGCCAGGCTTGGTCAGCCGCACCGCGTCGGCAATGTGCGCCATCGAGGTGCTGGCGAAGCCACGTTGGTGGATCATCTGCGCGGCGACGCGGTAGATCTTCCCAGCTCGTTCGTCGTCGAAGAGGGCGGACGCAGCGGTGACCTGTGCGTCGTCGAGGGTTGCTGTCGTGGTGCTCGTCATGGTGGTGGCCCGGGGCAGCGGCCGAAGGTGGCTACTTACCGGTCGGTAAGTATTGTGCTCCGCGAGGCTGTCGCCTGTCAACCGCCGCAATGCGGCAAGTTGGTCTCCTTGCAGCATTGGGTGGTAGATTGACCAAGAAGCTCGCCGATCCGAAGGAGCCTAGCCATGTCGACATCTGCCGTTCGCGCCTCCGATTCGTCTTCACCCGCCTCACCTTCGTCCGCGCCGGCCGCGAGCACGCCACTCGGCCCTGGCACGCCGTCTACCGCGATCGCGGACACGCCGCGCGCCGATCTCGATCGCGCCATCGCGGAGCTGGTGGCAGGGAAGGAGCGCTGGCTTCGCGTCTCGATCGCCGACCGGCGCGCCATTCTCGCGGAGATGCGTCGGGACTTTGCGAAGGTCATGCCGCGCTGGGCCGAAGCCATGCAGGCGGCCGAGCGGCTGCCCGCGGGCGCGCCCGTGGCCGGCGAGGAGTGGCTGGTCGGCCCCTACCTGATCGTTCGCAACTTGATGCTGCTCGACGAGGCCTTGGCCGACATCGAGCGATTCGGACAGCCACGAATCCCCGGTCCTATTCGTCAGCGGGCAGATGGTCGCACCACGGCGCAGGTCTTTCCCGCGCGTCTCTACGACCGTCTCTTCTACGGTGGCGTCACGGCCGAGGTGTGGATGCAGGAAGGCGTCACGCCAGCGTCGCTGCCGGACACCCAGGCTCTGGCCTACCGAGAAGCCTCTCGAGCGGCTCCGCAGTCGGGTGGGATCTGCCTCGTGCTCGGCGCTGGCAACGTGTCTTCGATCGGGCCGATGGACGCTTTCTACAAGCTGTTCGTCGACAACCAAGTGGTGCTCTACAAGAACCATCCGCTGAACGCCTTCCTCGGCCCGTTGATGGCAGAGGCCTTCCAGGCGCTGATGGACTGGGATGCCCTTCGCCTGGTCTACGGTGGGGTCGAGGTCGGCAGCTACCTGACGGCTCATCCCGACATTGACGAGATTCACATCACGGGTTCCGACCGCACGGTCGAGGCGATCGTCTTTGGGCCCGGCGCAGAGGGCCAGCAACGCAAGGCCGAGCGCCGGCCGCGCAACACCAAACCGATCTCCAGCGAGCTCGGCAACGTCTCTCCGGTGATCGTGGTCCCTGGTTCCTGGAGCGACAGCGACCTCGACTACCAGGCCGAGAACCTCGCAGCGACCCTGAACAATAACGCGGGATTCAACTGCAATGCGACCCGCGTGGTGGTGACCCACCGCGAATGGCCGCAGCGGGAAGCCTTGCTCGACCGGCTGCGTGCCAAACTTGCCGCCACGCCGACGCGGCACGCCTACTACCCAGGTGCCCGTGACCGTCATGCGGCGTTTCTCGACGCTCATCCGGACGCCGAACGATTCGGCAACCCGTCCGAAGACCAGCTGCCGTGGACGCTGATTCCCGGGCTCGACCCGTCCGCAGAGCAAGAGATCTGCTACCGCACCGAGGCCTTCTGCGGTGTCTTTGCCGAGACGACAATCGAGGCGCCTTCCGCGGCCGAATTCGTCGACCAGGCGACCACATTCGCCAACGAGCGGCTTTGGGGAACGCTGAACGTCACCCTTTTGGCGCACCCGGCGTCCGAGCCGGCAACAGCTGCGGCCGTGGAGCGCGCCACCGCCGCCCTGCGCTATGGCACGGTGGCGATCAACATCTGGGCAGCGGCCGGCTTCGCCCTCGTCATCACGCCATGGGGGGCGTACCCCGGGCATGATCTCTACGATATTCAGTCCGGCACCGGAATCGTCCACAAC
>CALFAM010000085.1 GCA_937948815.1 uncultured bacterium | reverse complement strand
GCGAGATTCGGCGCATGCTCGACAACTGGCCCGAACGCGACATCCGCGTCATCGTGGTGACTGACGGCCAGCGCATTCTCGGCCTCGGCGACCTCGGCGCCAACGGCATGGGCATTCCAATCGGAAAGCTCGCCCTCTACTGCGCCTGCGCGGGTATCCATCCTCACCAATGCCTACCCGTCATGCTCGATGTCGGCACCGACCGTGAGACGCTGGCCAGCTCCCCGCTCTACCTCGGGGTTCGCGGATCTCGGCTGACCGGCCCCGCCTACGACGAGTTGGTCGAGGAGTTCGTCGATGCCGTGCAGGACGCCTATCCCCGCGCCCTCATCCAGTTCGAGGACTTTCAGACGCCCAACGCCTACAAGCTGCTGCACCGCTACCGGGACCGCGTCCTGTGCTTCAATGACGACATTCAAGGAACGGCCGCCGTCGCCCTGGCCGGCGTCTACGCGTCGACCCGCATCTCCGGGCACGAATTCGGCGACCTGCGCATTCTCTTCCTCGGCGCCGGTTCGGCCGCGACCGGCATTGCCGACCTGCTGACCCACGCCTTGGTCGAAACGGGCCTGTCCGAGGCCGAGGCGCGGCAACGACTGTGGTTCGCCGATCGCAGCGGCCTCTTGGTGGCTGGCCGCCAGCGCCTGGCACCCCACAACCGCCCCTACGCTCACGAGCATCCGCCGGCGACCTTCTTGGAAGCGATCGACGCGATCCGGCCCCACGTGCTGATTGGCGCCACCGGGCACGGCGGCGCATTCGACGAGGAGAGCATTCGGCGCCTGGCCAGCCATCACGCACGACCGGCCGTGTTCGCGCTCTCCAATCCAACCGCCAACGCAGAGTGCACGGCCGAGCAGGCCTATCAATGGTCGGACGGTCGAGCGATCTTCGCCAGTGGAAGCCCATTCGCTCCCGTCACCGTGGGGCAAGACGTGTTTCGACCTGGTCAGGGCAACAATGCCTACATCTTTCCAGGTATCGGCCTCGGAGCGGTGATCTCCGAAGCGCGAACGATCACCGAGGAGATGTTCCTTGCGGCGGCCAAGGCGCTGGCGAATCTCGTCGATGCGGAGCGCGATCTCAACGCCGGTGCGCTCTACCCGCCGCTCTCGTCCATTCGTGACGTTTCTCGCGTGGTCGCCCATGCCACGGCCGAGGTGGCTTTCCGACGAGGACTCGCTGGGTGCGAACGTCCGGCCAATCTCGATCGGGCGATCCGAGATTTCATGTACGACCCCTCCTACGACACCGACTGATCCGGAACGCAGAAAAAGATCGGGCGAGGGCGAGCCAGGTCGATGAAGAACCTCGCGCGCCCCCGCCCAGTGTTCGCCCAGTAGATCGAGCAGCGGTTCCCGAACCCCATCGACCGCTCGGCATGACACGAGGCCCGTCGTTGCACATATTGTCCGCCGGGCCTGCGGCGAGGCGAACATGTGCTGCACCATCACACGCGACCGGAACGCGAGACAGCGATGCCCGACGCTGCCAAGCGATGGGAGGAACGCGCCGACAAAGTGTGCAGACACTCCTTCAAGCGACGTCCGGCGAGATGGTGTATCAACGGGGCCAAAAAAGAGGGCCACACCGAATTGGCGTGACCCGAGCGAACAGTTGAGCGTTCTACGCTGCTATTCGATGGTGATGTGGGCGCGGCGCAGTCCGGTGCCCGGCTCCTGCGTCGTCGACGCTGCGGGATTCAGACCGATGACGAATCCCTCACCGCTGGCGAAGGGACTGGCGCTGTTGAACAGGTCGAGCCCGATGGGCAACATCGAACGGCCGGCGCCTTGGCCGAAGGTCACCGCATCGTCGCCGATGCAAACCTTGTAGACGCCGTTGTTGAGCGCCAGCTCGTAGACGGCCAGCGGATCGACCTTCTCACCACCCCAGGCGCTCATCGTGTTGTTGAGAATCTCGAGACCGGCCTTGCTTACCGCACCGACCGGCTTGCCGCGCGGCGCGCCATTGCCCGCGCTTGCGATATCGACCGTCAGACCCCGGGGATCCTGACCGTAGTCCAGGACCACGCACGCCCGACGCGCGCACTCGTCCGTGAGATTGACCGCAACGGACGCCTCGAGCCAACCGTCGCCATTCGAGTCTGCCGGCGCATCGCCGATGGACAGTCCTGGTGTGGTGTAGCACGACTCGCTCAGGCGACCGGTCTTGAGGTCGATCGCGCAGGGCAGCTGCGCTTCGGCCAGGCAACCATCCGGACGGTTGTCGAACGAGATCTCGACCGGCCCAGCTGGCTGGACGGAGACGTGGTGGTTGGGATTGCCCTCTTCATCGGCCCCACCGGTGCCGACCACGACGCCGCCGTCGGGATCACGTAGGGCTTGCGCGACCGTGCGCGAGAATTCCAGGCCAGCATTCTTTGCATCCAGCCCCGCCTTGGAGAGCAAGCTGCGCTGCTCGTCGCAGCGGAACTGCGTCGGAACCACCGTGAACGCCAGGTCGACCGGGATGCCGCCGGCTGCCGCAACGGCTGAAGCGGAGAACCCCTGCCAGTTGAGGCCGCCACCAAAATTCGCGGCCGGATTCGCGGAGAAGTTGAACGTGGAAACCGGGATGTTGGTCCCGGCCTTGAGCAGCTGCACCTGCGTCACCTGACCGATGTTGGACGGCAGGTTGAGGGCGCAAGAGCAGGTTGCGTTGTTGGCCGCGAAGGTGAAGTAATCGTGGAAGATGATGGTGATCTCACCATCCGTGCAAACGTCGCCCTTCACCCAGATCGGCGGGAATGGCGGCGAGCCGGTACAGGCGGCGACCGGCTGTGCCAGAACGAGCACGGCACCAAACGCGATGACAATGGCGGCTACTCGACAAAGCCAACCGAAAGCACTCGAATTGCGGACACGATTCATATCAAACCCCTCATTAGAAGTGTTCGGATGGGTACGCCCCACGATAGGACGCACACCGCTTGCGACGACCGGCCGCGCGACTACGCGATTTGCATGCAAGTTCCTATTCGCCAAACCGATCGATTTCTGACAAGAACTTCGAGCGAAATGAAATGCGACACCCCATTCCGTGCCGACATCGTTCGAACGGCGCGGGAGCGCGGGAAGGTCTGTGATAGGACAAGCGCCGCCCATGGAGCACCTCTTCTCGGTCAACGCCTACAGCCTGGCCCTCGCGGTCGGCGCCGCGCATGGGCTCCTGCTGAGCGTCATGCTCCTCGTTTCCACGCGCAACCGGCGGACGAGCAATGTGCTGCTGGCGATGCTCTTGCTCTTCTACACGATGCCCGTGCTGAAGGTGCTCTCGCTCGAGCTCGGGCCGTTTCGCTCGTTTGCCTCCTGGCCCTGGACTGTCGAGCTGCTCTATGGCCTCGGCCCCTCGCTCTACCTCTACGCCAAGACCATCACCGATCACAGCTACCGGTTACGCAAGCAGGATCTGCTCCACTATCTGCCGGTGCTCCTCGAGCTCGCCTACTACCTGACGCCTCTCTACCAAGACCCCACGGCCTATGCCCTGACGGCGCCACGCTCCTGGCGTCACCTGGTATGGATCGTCGAGCAAGCCGGCGGCATTGTCTCGGTCGTGGCGTACCTGGTCGCCACCAACGTGCTCCTCTGGCGCTACGCGAAATGGGTCCGGGACCACTATTCCGACAGTCATCAGCGGGCCCTGCGCTGGCTGCGCCGGCCGGTCATGCTCTACACGGTGTTCTTCGTTCTGTGGTTCAGTCAGCGCGCGGTGGATGTGTGGTGGTTCGACGACCGCCTCGCGACCGGCCCCTACTATCCCCTCTTGCTGTTCCTCTCCGCCTCCACCTACTGGATCGGTACCCGCGGCTACCTGGAGGCCCAGGCCACCACCATCGGATTCGACGCTGCTCGCTCCGAGACCGCTGCACGCAACGAGACCCGTGAGAGCTCAATCGAGACGCCGGACGACGACGCTTCCATCGAGCCACTGTTTCAGGCACTCACCGCCCTGATGGCCGAGCAGCGGCTCTACCGAGAGACCGACCTCAGCCTGACCGACCTGGCAGGCCACCTGAAGATCAACCCGAGACTCCTCTCCAAGGTGATCAATACGCGGGCGAAGATGAACTTCTACGACTTCGTGAACCAGTACCGCGTGGCGGCATTCAAGGCGCGTGTCGGTGGGCTGGCCAAACACCGCACCTTGCTCGACCTCGCCCACGACTGCGGATTCGGCTCCAAGGCGACCTTCAACGCGGTCTTCAAGAAGCAGACCGGCATGACGCCTTCGCAGTATCGGAAGCAGCACGGTACGCCGCCTGACGAGGCCTGAGACGGCCCCCTCCCGAATGGCCTACTCCGGGGCCGACGATCCGGGGCGATAGGCCCGGATCGCTTGCTGCCGGATGCTCGGGAGATCGAACCAGGCTTCACGGAGCTTGCCCGCGGCATAGAGCGGCGCTTGATCGAAGTAGTGTGGCGAGCTTGGATTCCGGCTCTGTCCGTAGGCCAGCACGGATCGCGCGCGGGTCGACGAGCCAAACGAAACGATGCTGACGTACGAGTGCCCGTGGCGACCGTACGAACGCCGACTGCCTTCAGGAGTCTCGGTGTTGAACGTGAAGATGGCACCGGTGTAGAACGGCAGCCCCGCGGACGCCAGATCCCGTGAGGGTGAATCGCGCCCTTCCACCGGTTCACCGGCCGCAGGTTGCGCCGTGGCACGCCGCAGTCGGTTGATCTCGCCATAGGGCACCCGCCAGTCTCCGAACATCCCTTCCAGCAGGTCCATCGCTTGCTTCAGCCGACCGAGCCGCGGGAAGGGCGAAGAGGCCTCGGCGTCCATGTGGAAAAACGCCAGATAGAGCGCCGTTGCCACCGAGTCCACGGCGGCCCGGCGGTCCCACGTATCGAGCATTTCGAGGGGCGCCTCGAAGACTTCGGCCTCGTCCGGATGGGCGGCACCCAGGGCACGCCACTCGTCTCGGAGCGCCGCCACGTCGTCCGATGCCATCGGCAGATAGGTGTCGAAGGCGAGCTCGGCGAGCTGCTCGAAGGACAGCGTGGCTGCCCCGCCCAAGAGCGCACGGGAACGCCGGGCAATGCCGGTGTCGCGCTCGCCTCGGAACATGGAAGCCGGAAAGTCCTCGACGCTCGGGTTCTCGTCATCGGTGGTGAAGAAGGGCGAGCTATTGGAGTTCTGGACATAGCCGGCGTCCGGATCCTCGACCTGCGGCAGCTCGGCGAGGGTCATGAACGGCCCCCAATCGGTCGCGGGATCGCTGCCGTCGACCGGCTTGGTCCAGTCGAAGCGCGGATCACGCTTCGGAATCGCGCCGCCATAGACATAGAAGATGTGTCCATCACGGCCGGCGTACGCGATGTTGTTGTAGGTCAGGCTCATCGGCGCGATGGCCGCCTTGAACGTGGCCAGGTCTGTCGCGCGGCTCATGGCGTAGAACTGCTCGAGAATGCCCCCTTCGGGCAGCTTCGCGACCTTGAGCGCGAGCTTCGGGCTCCCGTCGGACTGGCCCCCATCGCTTTCGAACAGGGGCCCATGATGCGTCTTCTCGAAGATCTGCTCGTCGGTTCGGATGCCCTGCGCCGTGCGTACGTCGATCCGATCGCGCCACTGCTCGACCGTGAGCAGGCGATCGCCATGGCGGTAGCGATTCGGGTTCTCAGGATCAAACGCTTCGCGGTAGACGTCGGCAATATCCGGCTCGTTGGCGGTGACTGCCCACCCCGTCGCTCCGTTGTGCCCGGAGATCGGCAAGATGCCGATGCCGTAGGCCACCTGCCCCGACACATTCAACCCTTCATCGCTGTGCAGTGAGAACTCATAGGGGGCGTCGAGCGGAATGTGGGGATTGATGAAGAGCATGGGCGCTCCGCTGGCGCTCTTCTTCGGCCCGATCGCCCACATCGTCGATGCCAGGTAGCCCGTGAAGCCGTCGAGCACGCCGGCCTCACCGATCTGCTCCAGCGTCTCACCTCCGATGCCCGAGATGTGGAAGAGCCGGTAGCCAGCCAGCGCGTACCACGGCTCGAAGCGGCTCAGCAGCCGAGGCTCGACCTCGGGATGGGTCAGCAGGAAGTAGTTCATGCCGTCGGCAAAGGCCTCGCAGAGCGCGCGAACGTCGGCAGGCGCGGCGTGGTACTCCGCTTCGGAATGCGCCTCGATCTGGAGCCGGCGGAGAAAGCGGTCCCAGGCCAGCCAGTCCTCGCCGCTAACCGCGGCGGCCCGTCCGAGCATCTTGATATAAGCCTGCTCCATGTAGTGAAACTCGTCCTCGGCCCGTGCATACGTCGCGCCAAAGACGACGCTCGCATCCGTGGGGCCCTGAACATGCGGCACGCCATAGGCATCGCGGTAGATTGTGACGGTCTCGGCTAGCGCGTGTAGGCGTTCGCGCTCCGACTGCGTGGCGGCCACGGTCGAATCATCCGGGGGCGCAGCGAGCTGCGAGCACCCCCCTAGGGCAAACAACCACCACGTGGATAGGAGAAGCGTGCCGATTCGGGATTGACGGAAGTGTGGGTCTGGCAACGTTGGGTCCTCCGGTAAACGTTCGGAGAACCCTAGGCCTGATGCACCGCCTGATCGCCCGAATGGAAGCACTCGGACGTCCGAAACGCCGATCGGTCCCAAGATCGACGATTCGGACGTCAGTCGTCAGAAGTCGACGTCAGAGCTCGAGGTCAGAAGTCGAGGGCTGCGTCGCGCCGTTCCCGCCACCAGCGCACGACTCCTGCCACCGCACCGCAGGCGATGACCAAGAAGCTGGTGACCAGCACGGGGCGGACGCTGAGATGGAAGGCTCCAACCAGGGTCGCCACTCCCGCCACGCCGACCACGCCCAGAACCAGCCCCATGCGCCGGAAGGCGTGCCAGCTCGGCGGCGATTGCTCGCTCCCGCGTCGATCCGCCCGCAACCTGACAGCCGCCCAAAACCCGAGCCAAGCCAGCAGCGTGGCCAGCACCGTCAGCCAGTTCCCGAACGAAGCGCCATGGCGCGAGGCGTAGCCAATCTTGAGCGCGGGAATGTCGTCCCGCTGATTGGCATAGAGCTTGGTGAAGCTGTACCGCACCCCGGCGGTCGGCACGGCAATGAGCAGCGGCTCGCTGGAGCCGGAGCCATCCTGCGCCAAGGCCATCTCCTCGCGCAGAACGTCAGCCGCCACGGCGACACCCTCTGCGGTGAGCTCCATCGAGGTTCGCGGCGCGCCGTAGCGAAGATCCGCCGGCAAGAACACATCCCACTGGGTTTGGGTCACCAGGATGTCGGGCTGGGGCAAGGTCGCATGGACGGTACCCAATCCACCGAGTCGAGGGCCCGGGACCTCATAGATCAGCTCGACGACGAAGCCGTCCGTTGCGTTCTTGATCTTGAGCAACACCTGGCTGGCGCCGTCCGAGGCGCCTCCACGTCCCTCATCGGGCGACTCGGTGGCCGACGCCAGCGCCGGCTTTTCGGACTGGCCGTCGACGAAGGCCGACCACACCCTTGCACCTTCGGGAAGCGTCAGGCGCAGAAACTGCTTGCGGCTGTTGCGTACGACGAAGCGCGCAGTGGTCACCGCCATCCCGTCACGGGTCAGCAAGGTCCGATAGTCGGCTTGGTCGATCACGGCCTCCTGGACGCCGAGGAGCTGGTGACGCTGCACCGCCAGCTCGAGGGCGGGCCGGGGCACGGCGCGGACGTACTTGTAGGCCAGCAGGATCGGATTGCTGGTCCGCAGCAAGAGCTGACGCGGCAGCTCACCTGGGTCCAAAGCGGTCAGGTGCGCGGCGCCCGCCGCCTGCACCTCCACCGCGGACAGCGCCTCGACCGCAATCCGGCCCTGCTCGACGTCGGCGCCCTCGATCGCCAGGGTGGGAACCGCGACGCCATTCGCCTCAGCCTGCAAGATGCGCTCGTAGCGCGCCTCGAGCCGGAACTGCCCTTCCATGGCCTGGGTGAAGGCGACGTCGACGTACTGCGAAGCAGTCTCCGAGCCGCCACCTTCGGTCTGGGGCAACACCGTGTGGGCCCGAATCGACGGACCGGTCAGGCCCAGCAGGGTGACGCCCGCCGGAAGGACCAATCGCAAGCTCTCGATGCCACCCGATTTGACGTCGATCTCGACCGTAGCCGAGGCTTCCAAGGTCACCTCACCGAGGGAGATCAGGGTGTCGACCGCGGCGTCGAACTTGCCGGCCTGGCGCTCCGGCACGGAAGGCACCACTGACAGACGCGGAGGGGCGACATATTTGAAGGTATGGGCCACCGGCAGGGTGAGCTGCTCCCGGACCAAGGCGGGGAGCTGGTTCTCGCCGACCCGGGTCGCGCCATCCGCTGCGTCGGCCGCATCGGTCGCATCCGTTGGTGGGGCCGGCTCGAGGGTGAGGTCACGACTCTGCAGCAGCGCGATCATGCCGCGGGCGCGCTGGGCCACGGGGGCTTGCACCAGGGGAATCGTAAGCGGCCCATCCTTGGGCAGGGGTCGATCGTAGTCGACCGCCAGCACCAGCTCTCCCTCGAGCGGACGGTTGAGATAAATGCTCACGCTGCGCCGCCCGTCCTCGACCGGACCGGTCCGCCAATCCGCCACGGCCTGACCATCTCCGCCCGCCTGCAAATCACGGATGCGGTCGACCTGGACACCGGCGGGCACGGTGAGCTGCACGACGCTCGCTTCGCCGCGGCTGATCTCGTAACGCACCAATGCCTGGACGAAGAGCACCCCTTCCTCCGCCCAGGCCGCGTGGTAGAGGCTGGCATTGGCACGGGTCTCCGTTCGCACTGCCTCGGGCACGGCTTCCGTCCATCGAAAGGCCACGCGCGAGCGCATCGGCGCGAAGACCGTGGCCCGCGTCTGGCCGTCTTCGAAGCGCGACTTGACGCTGGTGGCCGGCTCGGCGACCAGCTCTTTGCGCCCGGGCAGTACGAGGTCGAATCGCGAGACCGGCACCGCCGGAATGTCGACCGTCACCCCCGGGAGCCCTTGCCCCTGTTCGACCGGGACCTGGAAAACGACCTTGACCGTATGTGCCCCCCGGCCGCGCACCAGCGTGGCGAAGCGGTCGCCGCGAACCAAGATCGACGCCGGCTTGCCGTCGACGGTGACGTCGCGCAGGGTCACGCTGCGCGGAACCAAATCGAGGGTCGCGGCGGCATCGCGAAAGACCTCGACGTCCAGACTGCCCTCGAAGGTCAGGGCGTCGTCTTCGAGGGTACCGGTGTAGCGCGCGCGGCTGGTCGCATGGGTGTCGCCGAGGGGCGTCTGCCAGAGCAGCTGGACCGCCTGGGTCGACGGAATGGTGGCGCGGACCTGGGTGCGATTCCCCTGCTGCGCCAAGGCGACACCGGCAGCCGGGATCACCGAGGCGTCCAGATCAGCTCCCGGGAGCAACGCGGTCAACCGGATCGACGCGGCGGCCGGCATCGGCAGCGCCAAGGACATGCCACCTTCCGATCCCGAGGCATCGACCCGGTATTCCAGCCTCATCTGATGCTTGCCGCGACCCCGGGTCGCCCAGGCGAGGCCAGCCGGCGCGGACACGAGCTGCACCGCGTTGCCACCGACCTTGGCCGATGCCACCGACGTGCCCGCCGGCAACACGGGTACCAACACCCAATCGTCTTCGAGGGTTTCGATCGCCAGGTTGACCGTGACCGCAGCGCTGACCGTGCCATCGGGCGCCGTCGTCGCGTCGACCGAAACCTCAGCATGCCCGAGGGCAAACGACGCCGGTGCCGGCTTCGGCAGTCGGGTCGGATTGCGGGCGGCTTCGATCAGTCGATCGTAGACCTCGCGCGGCAGCTCCACCGTACCCGCGGCCTGGCTTCCCGTCTCGACGCCACCTCGCGACTGTTGGGCCGGCGCCGGCGCAATGGACTCGCCGAGGGCGCGCGCGGGCATGCCCAAGAGCGTCAGGCTCACCAGGATGATCACCGTCAGCCAGCCGAATGCCACGGGGCAAGCAGAGGGCAGGCGAGCCGAGCGCGCGAGGGCGAAGGATCGCATCGTCGGTCGTTTGCACATGGTCAGAGTCTCCTCGTGGTCGAGCTTGCGATCACGTGTCCGCGCACACGGGTCGTGTTCACGCGCGGACGCCGTGCGGTTTCACTGCTGTCGAATGGATCGCCGGCCGCCAACACGGCGGCCGCGCGTCGGGTTACGGTTCGTTGGGCTACGGGTCGTCGAGGCGCAGATCGTCGAGATGCAGCATCTTGCGGTCCGCCGCGACCCTCAGAGAGTCAGCGATCAGCAACCGCGCGGGGGCATCTGCCGCGGCGCCTGCCTCGAGCACGGCCACGTACTGGCCGATCACGTTTCGATCGTTGGCAAGGTCGCGATCACTCGCCCATCCAGGATCGACCTCGGCCAGCCCCGCCAGCAGACTCTGCAAGCCAAACAGCCGCTGGCGGGCTTCGTCGACCCGGCCTGCGGCCAACGCATCCGCGGCCTGCGCCAGCATGGTGTGCAGGTTTTCGGCCAGCAAGCTCTTGCGCACACTGCGGATACGCTGTTCGGCTTGGGCCGGCGTCCGGCTGTCGCGGCTGAGCTTGACGCGGGCTTGGGCGCTGCCATTCTTGGACCGCACGAGGTCCTTGTACCGGACCGAGACATCCGCAACCTTGCCAGGCCCTGAGGCCACCACATCGAGCAGCACGATGTGGGTATCGCCGGCCAAGAACGAGGGAATCAGAATCTGAATGCCGTCGTCGTCCTCGCCTCGATCGGCACGGATCCCGAGGTCACGCTGAGCCATCTGGTCGATCTGCTGCTCAGCCGCCCGCGCCCGCGCCGTGGCCGCGCGACCGAGCCGAGACGAACCGACGACGTCGACGAGCTGGACACCCGGTGCCAGCCGAATGTTGAGGCGAAGGGCGCGGGCCACGACCCGACCAATGCTGGTCAGCTCGCGGTCGACGAGCTCCCGTGCATCTGCCGGCGCAATCAGGTGACGCAGGCTGCCTTGACCCGCCAGGGCCATCTGGGCGTAGCGCTCGCGGTCGATCTCGGTGCCGAGGGCGACAACGCTCACCGGCACGCCGACCATCGCGCTCTGATGGTTGGCTTCCTCGAGGCGCCGCGGCAGGCTCGCACTCGCCGAGACGATTACCACGCCGGCCGCGCCCAAGGCTGCCGAGTCACCGGTTGCCGCATCGCCAGACCGCGCCTTGCCCTCGGAACGCCCCTCCGGCGCCGCCGCTTCGGCCAACAGCATCTGCGCCGCGTTCACCCGCGAAGGAAGGTCATGCCCGGTCGACACCCTGGGTGCCGCCAGCGCTTCCTCGAAGGCAACCATCACCGCGCCGTGGCGAAACGAGCCCGGCGACAGCATGGGAACGTCGCGCCCGGCGAAGAGCACGTGCACCCGGTCGCCGCGTTCGACCGTGACCAGCATCGCTTCCAGCAGCGTACGCATGCGGTCGACATCTGCCTTCGACAGATCGGCCGTCAGGTCGAGCACGATGGCCAGGGCCAGCGGCGTGCGGTGGCCACTGTGGCGGTCGGTCGCCCGCAGGGCCACCTGCACCAGCGTACGGGCTGGCCCCGCCGTGCCGTGACGATCCAGGTCGGCGTAGAGCGCAAGGGCCGCGCTGCGCGGCGGATCGAAGGGCCGGGCAGGCTGACGCGATGCCTCGTGCAGGGTCAAGCTCTGCTCTGCATAGGCACCGAGCTCGTCCAGACCACGCTGTGCGAGGCTCGCCTCGAGCATGCGGCGCGCCGGATCGCCTGGCAGGTAGGTGTTGGCCCAATAGCCGGTGGCGGGCCGAAACCTCAGCCGGTCGACCCGTTCACGCTCGGCGAGGAAGGCCCCTGCCGCGGCCCGCGACTGCGCGATGAGGGCTGCCTTCTTCTCCAATCCGTCACCCGCACCGTCGTCCGCAGCGCCGCTGATCTGCATGTCTCGGAAGGCGTCGAAGTCGTAGTAGGTCGGCGACGCGCCCACGGCTTCCATGTCCGTGATGTTGACGCCGTCGACCGCGAAGGAATGTTCTTCCGCAGACGTACCTGGCGCGACAAAGACCGCCTGCTGACCCGGCTCATCACCCCCGACATTGATGCGATCCGAGAGCACGCCGGGGGTC
Organism: uncultured bacterium; assembly: GCA_937948815.1. Classification (GTDB taxonomy): domain Bacteria; phylum Acidobacteriota; class Thermoanaerobaculia; order Multivoradales; family J023; genus J023. The sequence continues at coordinate 13,655 of CALFAM010000085.1, read as the reverse complement.
CGGGTGACGATGGCCCACGGATCGCGCGCCGTCGGGACTTTCTCGAGCTCCACCTCGCTGATGGTCGTGCCTTTGGTAATCTTGCTCGCGTCGAGTAGCGGCGACTCAGCCGTGATCGTGATCTGCTCTTCGAGGCTCTCCGGCTCGGAACGGTCTGCTGCACCGGGCGTCTGCGATGCTCGGTTGTCAGCTCGCGCGCCTGCCTGCTGCTGCGCTTCCTTCTTGGTTCCTACGGCATCGGCACCGACTTCCAGGGCGTCGAGCTGCTTGCGGCCGGACTCCGAGAAGTCTTGCCGCGCGGGTGCCCGCGGCAGGTCGGACATCGGTGGTGGTACATACGGAGGCGGTGGTGGCGGTTCGGGGACGTTGCGCCGCAGCTCACTCGCCTCCGCCGGTGGTCCGGGCGTCGCCGGCACCGCCAACTGATCTCGCTTCACGCGTAGGTCCGAAAGGCTTTGCGCGAGCACCTTCCGCTTGCGATCGACCTCTTCCCGCTTCTCAGACGCTTTCAGCTCAGGTGTGAAACGGCCCTGCGTTTCCCGGGAAGGCTGCGCTCGATCACCGTTCGCCAGACCGCCGATCGTCTCGAGACGGGATCGGAGCTCGGACTCAGGGGCGGCCACTGCGTCGACTTCTGCTGCGTCTCCGACCTCGAAGGCGCCCGCCGGTGCCGTTCGCGCATCGGCTGACTGCTCCACTGCCAGGTGGCTCTCCGGCGCCTGACGCAAGCTCGGTGCAAACCAGGCGAGAGAGACCGCGAAGACCGCCACGGCAGCCATCGCCAAGGAGCGTCGAACCGCAGGTGCCGCCAACCAACCATGCGACGTCCAGCCGCGTAGCGGAGCGAGCATCTTCTTCAGACCGGCCAGCGCACCCGAGCGTGCGGCTGTTTCGGTCGCGCCATCGCCTTGCTGGACGGTCTCTTCGCTCACCCGCGCGAGGAGCGCGGCGACCGTGGCGTCCGGCGCGTCGACCGGTTCGAGGGCGGCCAGGGCGAGGTCGAGATCGGCCAGGGCGTCGAGGGCGCGCTGGCAGCCCGCGCAGCTCGCTACGTGCTCGGCGGCTTCGGGCGTTTGATCGAGCATCTGCCGAGTCTGCTCCACACCTTCCTCGGCGGCTCGCTGGCGGATCTGGCGACAGAGCGCGTTCATGACGACACCTCGTTCGGAGTCCCACTGGGCGGTGACGGATGGGTGGAAGACGGTTCGCGCGAAGCCAGCGCCTGGGCGAGTGCGAGACGGGCCCGGCCGAGACGGCTCTTGACTGTGCCGACGGGAATGCCCAGGGCCGTGCCGATCGCGGCCAGCGGCTGACGCTCGATCGCCGCCAAGACCAGCACCTCACGCTGGGCCCGGGGCAAACGACCAATCGCCTGCTGTAGCCATGCGGCGGTCTGTCGGCTATCTGCCGCTCGCTCTCCGTCAGGTGCCGGATCCGGTGGATCGGGCTGCTCGGGCGCGACCGCGACGAAACGGAGCTGCCGCAAGCGATCCCCTCGCTGGTGGTTGCGCACCGCGTTGGCGACGATGGTGAACAGCCAGGGCTGCAGTGGTCGCGCCGGCTCGTAGCGGCCGGCCGCGCGATGGACGCGCAAGAAGATCTCCTGGAAGAGATCGTCCCGCGCTTCCGCTGCCACGCCCATGCGCACCAGGTAGCCGTAGACCGACGCCCGGTAGCGTGTCACCAACTCGGGAAATGCCGACTCATCGCCATCGCGATGACGCACCAAGAGCGCACCGTCATGCGGCAAGAAGGATTCCTCCTTGCCCGCCAGCACGGGCTCACCCCCACGGCTGCTCATCCGGCACTCCGGCCGTCCTGAATCTCGCTGTCGTCCCATCACCACGGCGTCCATACTCTCGCTGTACCCGCGTACTCACAATCGGTTCCCTCGAATCGCAAGAATTCTTCATGCATGCCCAGTTGGACACCCTGGAGCACTGAAACACTCCTGCACGATCGATCGCCGCGTATCCCTCCCACCCCACCGGAGCTGGCCCTTCAGCGGATGTTGAGACGCTCTTTGGTTTGTTGGACTTCGGTGCCCAGCCATTGGCGGAAAGCGCGCTCGAGAGGAACAGGCTCGATCTCGAGCTGCTTGAGGAGATTGGCGCTCATACCGTCGGCGATCTTCTTGAGGAAGGCGCGGAAACCATCGGCGTGCTCGGTTTCGAGCATGAAGCGGATGAAGGCTGCGCCGAGGGCGTAGCTGGCGCCGGGGCCGTTCTCTTGGTAAAAGCCTTCGCGGTCGAGGGTCAGGAGCTTGGTGACGAATGGAAGCTCACCTTCTTGCGCGAGCCGATCGAGATACAGCAAGCGCGAGTCGATGCCGGTGATACGGAAGCCACCTCCGCTATCGACCGATGATTCAGGCTCGATCCAGATCGAGCCGAGATCGGTGGCCAACCCTTCCTCGAGCCAGGGCGGCAGGCTCCACGCCAGAGCGCGATCGTTGAGCAGATGGGTGATCTCGTGGACCAGGGTCGCGGCCAGGTCGGCGCGATCATTGCCTTCGGCGTAGAACGCCAGGACGCCACCGCCAGCATGGCCAGCGCTGCCCTCGAGCGGCAGGTTGGCGGCCTCGGCGTAGGTACGGTAGTCGGCTTCCCGCGCAAAGATCACGGCGGAGCGCAAGGGATCGCCGGACGGCAGGCGGCCGAAGCGGGCAAAGTAGGCTTCCTCCGCCATGCTCGCGGCCTCACCGAGGAAGGCGAGCAACGCCTCATCTTGGACATCGGTGAACAGCTCGTATGGTCCGAGCTTGCGCTTCGACTTTTTGAGGCCGAGCTGCTTGCGGGCCCGCGCGCGGCGTTCGAGGTCGGGCGTGAGAACCGGCTCGGCGTGCTGGCGCAAAATGCCGCGCCGTGCCTTGCGGCGGGAGTAGCCGGGCTGCCAGGCGCTATCCACCCAGCCCCGGCGTCCTTGGTAGACCACTTGCAGCCACGCGCCGTCCTGGTCGAGGACTGGAATGTGCGCCAGGGCCGGAAGACGGGCGAGAATCTCGGCGTCGGCGGTCGGGAGAGCCCGCACGTGGTTGCCGGGCTGCACCCACTGCCACGAGCGGGCGACGAAGGGCAAGGCCCCGCTTCGAGGACCGCCACGTCGCGAGATGCCTCTCCCTGCTGGACCGCGCCGTTGCCCCGTCACCTGGTCTGACGAGACGCCCGATCGTTCGGTTCCGGGCTCGACGAGCCGGATCGACGTCGCACCCGTTGAGTCGACCACCGTAGTCTCGCGGTTGAGCAACGCACCTTCACCCTGGGCCGCGCCGCCCGATGCCGAGGGTGGCACGACCAGCACCGGCTGGCCGTTCTGCCCTTGCCCGCCGCGCCCCGGGCGGTCACGCGATGCCAGCCGACCGGCGCCACGACGCGCATCAGGCGAGGTCGAATGCGACGCGTCGTCCCGCACCGATGCCTCGCGCCGACGCGCCACGTCGGCGGCGTGCTGGCGGCGGCGCTCTTCGGCCATCTTCTCCTGTCGGCGGTAGGCCTCGGCCACCTGGCGCTGGCTGCCGGTCAGGTCGATCGGCCCGTCAATCGGGTTGCCAGCAGCGTCTACGAAGACGACTTCGGCCTCCCCGCCACCGGCTTGATCGTCCGGTGCATGGCCATCGACCACGGCCGAACCCAGGTAGGCCAGACGAAAGCGGTGCGCGAGTTCACCGACCACTGGCCACGCCTCCGCGCGCTCGAGCCAGGGTGACTCCGGATGTTGGGTGAACCACGTCAAGCCGACGAGAACCGTCAGCAACGAAACAATGAATATTGTGAATAGTGTTCGCTTGATCATGATGAAAATTCCTACGATTCGGGACGTATTCTTGTTCATCCCCAGGCAGTCGCGCCCCGACCGGCCCGCTCCGGCCTTGTGCTAGCGTCCATCATCAGCCATCTTTCCGTCGGCCATCCTTCGGTCGACGCCTCGCAAGGCGTCGCCGGCCAATGACCACGAGGAGAGCCCCCGTGCGCCGACCTTTGTACCACTATCTGCTGCACGCCATTCTACCGGCCCCATCGCGGGGCGTTCCGCGCGACCACGGGCCGGGCGACCGGCCGAGACGACCGCTCCAGCGCGCGTGGATAGGCTGCTTGGTCGCCGCGCTCCTTCTTGTTCCGCAGATCTCAGCGGCTGCCGAGAAGAAGTTGATGGACCTGGTGCCCGACCGGGCGGAAGGGGAAGGCCCGCATTCACACATGATCGTGCGTGGCGTCACGGTGATTGACGGCACGGGCGCGCCGCCCTTCGGCCCGGTCGACATCGTGATCGAAGAGAACATCATTCGCGAGGTGCGCATCGTCGGCAATCCTCGGGCTGCCGTGCCCTCCGACCGCCGGCCCGAGGCAACGCCCGAGACACACGAGATCGATGCCGAGGGCATGTACGTGCTGCCCGGCTTCGTCGACCTCCATGGCCATCAGCACACCGAAACCTCCGAGCAAGGGGTGCCCGCCACCTATATCCACAAACTCTGGATGGCACACGGCATCACGACGATCGCGGACGTCGGCAACTTCGACGTCGACTGGCTGATGCATCACAAGGCGCGATCCGCTCGGAACGAGATCACCGCGCCCCGCATGTTCGCCTACGTGATCTTTGGCAGTGGTTGGGACCGCACGATCTCGACGCCCGATTTGGCGCGTGAATGGGTGCGGTGGGTGAAAGAAAAAGGTGCCGACGGCATCAAATTTTTCGGCGCCGCGCCGGAGATTCTTCGTGCTGCGCTCGACGAGGCTACGAAGCAAGGTCTCCGCACGACCGAGCACCACGCCCAGCTCGCCGTGACACGCATGAACGTGCTCGACACCGCCCGTGCCGGCCTGACCTCGATGCAGCATTGGTACGGCCTCCCGGAAGCGCTGTTCACCGACCGTGTCGTGCAGGACTATCCGCGCGACTACAACTACCAGGACGAGGCGCACCGTTTCGGCGAGGCGGGGCGGCTGTGGAAGCAAGCGGCGCCACCGCACAGCCCGCGCTGGAACGAGGTCATGAACGAGCTCATCGACCTCGATTTCACGATCGTTCCGACCTGGGTCGCCTACCTTGCCAGCCGGGATCTGATGCGCCAGTCCCGCAACGAATGGCACGCGGTCTACACCCTGCCGTCACTCTGGGAGTTCTATCGCCCGAGCCCGGAAGCCCACGGATCGTATTGGTTCGACTGGACGACCCAGGACGAGGTCGACTGGCGCGAGAACTACCGCCTGTGGATGGCATTCGTCAATGAATACAAGAACCGCGGCGGCCGGGTCGGCCTCGGCAGCGACTCCGGGTACATCTACAACCTCTACGGCTTCGGCTTCATCCAAGAGATGGAGCTCTTCCTCGAAGCGGGCTTCCACCCGCTCGAAATCTTCTGGTCCGCCACCCTGCACGGTGCCGAGGCGATCGGCGCCGACCAGAAGCTGGGCAGCATTCAGGTCGGCAAGCTCGCGGATCTGGTGATCGTCGAGGAAAATCCCGTCCACAACCTCAAGGTGCTCTTCGGCACGGGAGCCTTGGTCATGAACGCGGAGAGTGGCGACATGGAGCGTCGGGGTGGTGTGCGCTGGACGATCAAAGACGGCATCGTCTACGACGCCCGCGACCTGCTCGCCGACGTCCGTGAGATGGTGGACGAAGCCAAGAAGAAGGCGGGGCTTGCGCCCTCTCCGATGCCGATGTTCATCGACACCGACTATGCAGCCGGCCTGCCCGGCAAAAAATCTCGTCCCCGTCGGTAAGACATCGGCGACTCGACGCATCGAACAGACAGACGCCCACTGAGAGGGCGCCGAAAGAACGCAACAACCTCCCGACCCCGGCGCGCGGCGCTAGATTCAACCGGGAGCTGACCTTCGGAGCACGTCATGTTCGATTCACGCAACGCTCGTCTGTCCACCCGCGGCATCGTCGCCCTCTTCATTCTGCTCGCCAGCCCCGTCACCCTGGTGGCGGCTGATCACCTAAACGTCAGCACCGGCATGACCCTGACGGGCGGCCCCCTGGCCTTGCGCGGCTTCGACGCCGTCGCCTACCAGACCGAAGGCGCGGCGCGCCCCGGCAGTGCCGAGCACGCGGTCCTTCATGACGGTGCCGTTTACCGCTTCGCCAACGCCGAGAACCTCGCGACCTTCGAGAAGGACCCAGCCCGGTACCTGCCTGCCTACGGCGGATTCTGCGCCTACGGTGTCGCGCTCGGCGCCAAGTTCGACGGCGACCCCGAGGTCTTCAAGATTGTGAACGGCCGGCTCTTCCTGAACCTGAACCCCGGCATCCAGAGCAAGTGGGAAGAGGACGTGAAGGGTAACGTCAAGAACGCCGACAAGACCTGGAAGAAGATCCACGACACGTCGATCACCACCCTCGCCGCCGAGTAACGACCTCGCCTCCGCCGTCCCTCGTTTCGCAAGCCTGTCGCGACCTACGCGACAGGCTCTTTTTCGTTTTGCACGCCCATCGCGGCCTCCGCGATGGGCTGCTTCTGTCTCTGCACACTCGTCGCGATCTCCGCGACGGGCTCTTTCTGGTTCTGCGCACCGATCACGGTCTCCGCGATCGGCTGCTTTTCACTTTCCACACCGACCTTGGTCAGAAAACGGCGGCCCGGGCGAATGAGGGGTCAGTCAGGAGCACGCCCGTGCGTGCTCGCGCGACCGATCGCACTTCGGTCTTCCGTGTGGGGGGATCCCGTTTGCGGTCGATCGCGCACCCAACCCTTTGAGGTGAAACATGAACCGATTTCATGGAAATCAACTCGCGCTTGCCTTGGCCACGCTGCTCGTTCTAGCCGCGGCACCGCCCGCCATGGCCTGTCTCGAGATTCCAGACAATCCACCGGACGTGACCATTTCCGGCGACGCCTGCATCGACGGCGAGTTGGAGGTTCGCATCCACGACTACTCGACATTCGCGGCCTCGAACCATGCTTGCGAGTGCGCCCTCAATCTTGCCCTCCTGCAAGGTGTCGTGGTCGGCGCATCCGTGGTCGAAAGCGGTACTTCGAACCCGGTAGCCGTCTTCAACTTCGCCGATGACCCGGCTGTTGCCTTCAACCCGCCCGCCGACTGGCAGGGCTTCAAGACCTTCGTGGCGTCGGTGGTTTCCAACGTCGACGTCGACCTGGTGTTCCGTGTCGTCCCCAGCAAGCAACGCTGTGAGGACTATGCCGAAACCCTGGCCGGCAATCTTCGGGATCCCAGCGGTGGCTTCCTGATCGGCACCCGGGGCCTCACCCAGGACGGCAAAGTCATTCACGAAGACGTCATTCCGGCTGGCAAGGTCACCGTCGTCACCGGCAAGCCGGACGCTTGCGACGCTGGCTTCAACCAGCCCTGCGGATTCGACCTGGTGACCGGCAGGATGAGCGAGTCGTGCCGCAGCACGCCGGGCTTCGACGTGACGGTGCCGCCGACCGATTCCAACGGTGACGGCTGGCTCGAGAGCGTCATGAGGATCAAGCTCGCCGACGGCTGCACGCGCGTCTGTGCCGTGCTCGATTACACCGAGCAGCCGAGCGGATTCACCTTCAACCTCGGCGATTCGTCGACCAACAACGGCTACGGTGGCAACAACGGCAGCCCGGAGGCCGAAGCCGAGGTGCAGATCAACGGCGAAACGTTGACCGCGTTCAGCGTCAGCTTCGGTTCCGGCCAGCTCGACCGCCCGATCAACCAGGAGCTGGCGTTGAACAACAGCAGCTACAAAGTCTGCGTCAGCAACCAGAATGTTTCGTATGGCCAGCCCTCTGGGCGGTCGTCGACACCGTTCGGTCTCGAGCTCTTTGCGCTTCCGGACCCCGTCGACGGCAACAGCGAGGTGTTCCTCGGGCTGAACCGCGTCATCCACAACCTGACGGGCGGACCGTCCCCGAGCAACCGCACGGGCACAGGTCTTCGCAGAGCGTACGTGACCGTCGAGTGATCGACGCGTGACCTCGGAAAGCGGGTGGCCGGCTGAGTCTGCCACCCGCGGTTTTCTCGCACCAGGGACCCCCGTCAATCGGACGGAGACCAGCGTTAGGGGCGCTGGGCAGGACGCGACGCATGTTAGTGTCTTGCGACTTGGGATGGGGGTCCCGGTGCGAGAAGCCTTGAGCCAAAAGGTGATCGCGGACGCATTGTCCGGCAACGAGCCGGCGCTCGCGACGCTGATCGATCGACTGACGCCGGCCATTCAGGAGCGTGTTGCCTGGGTGCTGGTCATGCGTCAGCCCTGGGGCGAGCGGCGGGATGTCCGCCAGGAAGTCGAGGACCTTACACAGGAAGTCTTGATGGCCCTTTTCGCGACGGACGGAAAGGTGCTCCGCGACTGGGATCCTGCACGGGGCCTATCCTTGGAACGTTTCGTCGCCCTGGTGGCCGAACGGCGGGTGACGTCGGTTCTACGCAGCAAACGACGCAATCCCTGGCGGGATCGCCCGACTGCACCGGAAGATCTCGATCGTGGCGTTACTCGGGCCACCGGCCCACACGCCCAGGCTCAAGCCCGACAGCTCTACGAACGCCTACTGGATCGCTTGCGTGAGGTGCTCAATCCTATGGCCTGGCACCTCTTCGAGCTCCTCTTCATCGAAGAGCGCTCGATTCAGGACGTACGCGAAGCGACCGACTTGAGTGCGGCCGCGGTCTACGCATGGCGCAGCCGACTGCGCAAGACCGCCCGAAAGATCGCCGGCGAGCTGGGGACGCTACCGCGCGATACGACCAACAAACCATTGGCACCACGACCGGAGGATGCCCATGGCTGATGACATCACTGCCGAACTGGCCCGCGCAGCACGCGAACGCGCAGCGCGAGAGAGCCGAAACCACGACCCTCGCTGGCACGAACTGGTGCACGGCGAGCTCGAACCTCACGAACAAGCAGCCCTGCGCGCTGAAGCCGAAGCGCCGGATGCACCGGAGCGCGCGCGTCGCGCGTACCAGGCCTTTCGACCCTTGGGTGACGACTTTCGCGCCCGTATGACCGCGACCATCGGACGCCAGATTTCCAAGGACCGGCAACCCGCAAACCGCGGGCTTGCCGAAGAAGGTTCCTCGGGGGATGAGTCGGCGGCTCGCGACCGGGCAGCTCCCGAGCCCGAACCGCACAGCCACGATGACGGGGCGCCATCGAGTGCGGGCTCGGTGGTGGCCTCTGACTCCGTGGCTGCGGCGCCCGCCAACGACAACCCGAGCATCCACAACGGCCCGAGCCACCCAGCACTCAAATCGGCTCGGCGCCGATGGGCCTATGTCTCTGCATTGCTTGCAGCAATGATCGCCCTGGCCCTGGCGATCCCTTGGCTCCTCGGCCCCCATCGCCAGCCGCTACCCCGCTATGAGCTCCAGTTTGATGGCTTCGTCAGCGAGCTACGAACCAACATCCAGCTTGAACCGGAAAGCACCCTGCGCTATCTAACGGGAAGCGACCTCGAACTCCGCCTGATTCCCCAGCCCCAGATGATCGACGCCGACCCCGAAGCAATCGACGTCGAACCCGAAGCAATCGTGTACCTGGTAGGTCGCCAGGGATTCGAGCAACTGGCGAGCAGCGAGCAGCTCAAGTTCGATGAGGTCTACGGCGTGCTCGAGCTCGCCGGCCGAATCGGCAACGAGATTCGACCTCCTCAGGGCGATTTCGAGTTGTGGGCCGTCGTTGGCCCACGCGGCGCGCTACCCAGTCTCGACACGCTGAAGGTCCTACGCGAGACAGGGGAACGCTCCCCGCCGCCTGGCAGTGCCTGGCAGCTTCTTCGGAAGCGCATCTCGTTCTCCTCCGACCCCTGACCCATGCGTTCCGGACCAGTTGCAGCACTGCTCCTACTGGTCTTGGCTTGGTCATGCTCCGACCCAGCCTCCGAGCGATCGCCGCCCGCCCGTGCTATGCGCGGCCCCACAAGCTCTCTCGAGGTGCAGTTCGCTGGTTGCCGGGTCGTGTCGGAGTCATGTACCGCGCCGCCCGGCACTGAGATCACGATCTGGGCCTCGGCCGCGCCGCCCTGGGTGATCGAGATCGCTGTACCGCCGGGCTGGACACAGCCCCAGCCTGAAGCCGCTCCGGACGGACAGCGCTTTCGGCTCAGCGTCGGCGAACGGGACGGCACCATCTATGTGTCCGCGCGCAGCCGAGAAGAACATCTGTCATGGTCTCTCGCCGTTGAGATTGCCCGTCCTCCTCTATGGCTCCTCGAGGACCGAAAGCTCGAGGACGACCAGGCGCCCTCCGAACTCCGATATGTGCTGCTCGAATCTGCCCTCGAGCACCACGCGGAGGACGAAGGCAGGATCCGCAGCCGCCTGGCTCGTTTGGTCAAGAAGATGGGCGACATACGACGCGCCAAGGACGAGCTGCGGCGGGCGATCCCGCTTCACCGACGCGCCGGGCGCGTGGGTGACGAGGTCAAGGACTTGGTCATGCTGCAGAACCTCCACATCAAGGCCGGGGCCTTCGACCATGCCCGGACTATAGTCGAAGCACTACCGCGCGCAACCGATCGCTGGCCGGCGGACGCCCGCGTGCTGGCGCTCTACATGCGCGCGCTGCAGGCCGAGAAGACCGTCGATCCGGGCCGCAGTGCGGCGTTCGCGGACCAGGCCCGCCAGCTCGCCGAGCGCACCGGGCTCGACGTGCTGGCGCTGACCGCAGCCCAGCTCTGGGCACGCCAGCTCCGGCGCCTGGGCGAGCACGATCTCGCGTCGGCGATCTTCGACACCCTCGAGGCACGACTCGAAGCGAACCCGCTGGATTGCGCGGATCACGCCGCGATGCTCAACAACATCGCCTGGGACCGCCTGCTCGCACGCGACCTCGGGCTCTCGGACCAGGATCCGGTGCCACTCTTGGAGCGATCGCGCGATAAGCGCGACCAATGCGGCCTCCCCGATTCCGGATCGCTCTACGGCTTGGCGATCAACTTCGCCCTCGCCGCGGTGCAGACGGGCGATGCCGAGACCACTCGCTTGCACCTGGCGCAGGCCGACGCCTTGCCCGGTGACATGACCCACACCGATCGGCTGTGGCACGCGATCGTTTCGGCGCGCCTGGCCTTGTTGGAAGGCGATCCGGGCGGCGCCCACCGCCACTGCGACGCATTCGAGGCCTCGGCGGCTCAGACCCTAGGCGATGGCGACGAGGCGCAGCTCGGCGTCGCGGCCTTGCGGGCACGCGCCTTCCTGGCACAGGGCAAGGAGCAACGTGCGATCGAGACCCTGCTCGCCGCCCAGGCGGTGCTCGATCAACTGGCGATCGGCTTCGCGCCCGAACCAAGCATGACCAACTTCGTCGCCCTCGGCGAGCCCGCCACGCACTTGCTGGTCGAAACCTTGATCGAACACGGCCGCCATGACGAGGCCTTTGCGACCATCTTGCACAGCCGCGCCCGCCGGTATCGCGCACTCGACACCGGTGACTGCCTGGCCACCCTCGACACCGCGAGCCGCCGCGCCTTCGATCAGGCCCTGAGCCGATTCCAGCGCAACCGCGAGGAGCACAACCACGAGCTGGAGAACTTGACGCGCGTGCCACGGGCCCAGCGAGACACGACCCGCGCCCGTCTCCATCGCGAAGCCCGAGACATCAAGGCCGACTTCGAAGTCGCCGCCCGCAAGCATCTCGGCGCATGCTCGCCCTCACCCCGTCCAACTGGCAGGCCGGTCGTCCGTGCTGGCGAGCTGATTCTGGCAATCCACCCTCTGCGCCATGGCTGGGCCGTGGTTGCCGCCGATTCCGACCACGTCGATGCTCGCCGGATCGGGCCCTTGCGACCCGGAATGGCTCCGGCGACGCTGGCCCGCCACCTGCTCGTACCGTTTGCCGAACGCATCCGGCGCGCCGATCAGGTGCGGATCCTGCCCTACGGCTTCTTGAACGCCATCGACATTCATGCGTTGCCCTTTGATGGTGACGTGTTGCTCGCCTCGGTACCCGTGATCTATGGCTACGCCCTGCCCGCGCGCGTGCGCACCGGACCGATCGAGCCCAGCATGCTCATCATCGGCGATCCGCGCAACAACCTGCCAAACGCCGTCGCCGAAGCCCGCGAGGCCGAAGCACTGCACCGCGAAGCCGGTATCGACGTCACCATCCTGTTGCGGGAGCAGGCCACCCGCGCGGCTTTCCTCGATCGCCTGGGGAGTTACGACCGCTTGCACTTCGCCGGCCACAGCGAGGTGACGGATTTTGGCGAGAGCACGCTGCTGCTCTCCGGCCGGGATACGGCATCATCGGCCGATCTGCTGCGCGCCCCCGGCGTGCCACGCCACGTCGTGCTCTTGGCCTGCGACTCGGCGACCGAGCAAGGCCCCCGCTCGATTGCCTCGCTCTTCTTGATCCACGGCGCGCAGACCGTCGTGGCCTCGTCGCGCCAGCTTCGCGATGCCGATGCCGCACGCTTCTCCTCGGTCTTCTACCGGGCCCTGGCGAGCGGTGCGCCCGAGCCTGAAGCTGTGCAGCAGGCCCAGCTCACCCTCCGCGCCGAGCATCCGGACGCCGACTGGGCCAGCCTCCGCATCCTCAGCCGACAACCACCACCCAATTGATCCGCGTGCACTGCGGATCGACCGATCCGGAAGGCATGAACGCTGTCAGACATTCCGGCTAACTTGCGAAGAGGGAACTAACACGGCTCGAGAAAGGGAGGAACGTGATGAAGAGAGAGCTTGTTCGTGCGATTTTGATTTCCTTGCTCGGTGTGACTGCCCATCAAGCTGCGGCCCACGAGAGTGTGATGACCTCTCGCCAACGGCATCCGTCGGATGCCACGGTTCCCGGACGTCAGATCTTGGTGTCCAGCACGTCACTCCTCAAGTGCCCGGACGTAAACCCTCCGTGGCGCGGACGCCCGCTGTTCGCGACCGACGAGAACCCATCTCCGGGAGCGCCGGTGCGGTTCTGTGAGTACCGCTTTCACGACGATGACACCGTGCTTCCTCGCCACCTTGCTTCGCTCGAAAGGGACATCTTCTGCGACGCTGGCGCCGCTGCCTTACCGGCCAGCACGTGCATCCCGCCGCATGGCGCCAGGCTCGGAGCCGATCACTTGGTCATCGTCCCACTCGCCAGCCTCCCAGAGGTGGTTGCACCCGCGCTGCGGAGTCGCTTCGCCTACCGAGCGGGCGAGGCCACCTGGCCACCGGCGAGCGGCGGGCTACCTCCTCAACTCGCCTTGCTGGACACAGCACCGACCAGCGAGCTTCCCGGCATGATCACCAGCAATTCGCCACACGGTGACAGCCTGCTCCACCTCGCCCATACGCTGCTCTGCGACACCACGGCACAAGCGAACGTCGACTGCCTGGCTCAGATCACCTCGCAGCTCGCGCTGCCCTACGTCGAATTCGACCGCGAATACGATCAGCTCGCAGTTCGCGACGACATTCGTGGTGGCTTTTTGGGCACCAAGTCCGATCTGGCCAGAGCGATCCGCGCACGCGTCGAGGCCTGGGCCAAGGGAGAAGCTGACCGTGATCTGGTCATTAATCTCTCGGTCGCCTGGGACCCGATCTTCGGCGATGTAGCCCCTCCCGACTCCCCGTTGCCTGGCGACCCCGGTGCCGAGGCCGTCTACGCCGCGATTCTCGACGCCCGCTGCCACGGGGCCTTGGTCGTCGCAGCCTCGGGCAACCGGGTCGGCGGCCCCGGCGGCATCCTGGCCACGGCCTACGGCGCCATGCTCCCTGCGGCCTGGG
>CALFAM010000084.1 GCA_937948815.1 uncultured bacterium | reverse complement strand
AAGAGGGCTGGCGTCGATCGAGGACGGACGGAGTGTGTCTGAGCCAAGGCGAGTTCGCGGAGGCCGCCCGCAGACGATGCCAGACCTCGCCCGAGAACGACGTTTCGATCGCAGCACGCAACGAGCCGTCCACGTCTCCCTGGGTTCACCCAAGCGCCGCACAAGAGGGCTGGCATCGATCGAGGACGGACGGAGTGTGTCTGAGCCAAGGCGAGTTCGCGGAGGCCGCCCGCAGACGATGCCAGACCTCGCCCCACGCTGATCGCACGTTGGCCGCACCGGGTGCGAAGAGAGATCGTTTCGTCCGGCCGCATTCTGCGCGCTACCATGTCCCAGCGGTCGCCCTGTTGAGCCCGTCCGGTGGGTTTGCTCCCTGGGCCTGGCCGCGCCGGGCATGGACAGAGACGACGACGCACACCTCTTCGCGCTTCTCGAGCAAGCCGGCTCTTGGCCCGCCGATGAGCGGCGGGCGCGGGCCGAGGAGGCATGCCGCGGCGGACCGGTCGCCGCGCACGAGCTGCTCGCGGCCCTTGCACGCGGCGAGCAGCTCGATGCCTTTCTCGAACACCCGGCATGGGAAGACGCCACGGGCCTCTTGCCGGAGACGCCCGACGCCGAAGAAGGCGCGGCGTGGCAGCCCGGCCAGACCGTCGGCCGCTACCGCCTGCTCGAGCCACTCGGACAGGGCGGCATGGGGCTGGTCTTCCTGGCCGAGCAGCGTGACCCGGACCGCCGGGTCGCCCTCAAACTGATCCGTTCGGACGGCATGTCCGACGTGGCGACGCGCCGCTTCCGGGTCGAGCAGCAAACGCTCGCCCGCCTCGGGCACCCCCACATCGCCCAGCTCTACGAAGCGGATCTGACCGACGACGGCACACCCTACTTTGCCATGGAGTGGGTCGACGGCCAGCCGATCGATGCCTACTTCGAGGCGCAGCCGCTCGATCTCGACACCCGACTTCGGCTCTTCCTCGACGTCTGCGCGGCCGTGCGCCACGCGCACCAGAAGCAGGTGGTCCACCGCGACCTCAAGCCCAGCAACATCCTGGTGCAGGAGGTCGACCAGGCGCCGATGGTGAAGGTGATCGACTTCGGCATTGCCGAAGCCCTCGACCGTCCGGCCAGCAGCATCCTGACAAGCGAAAGCGGCGGCGTCTACGGTACGCCCGAGTTCCTCAGCCCTGAAGCCTTCAGCGGCGATGTCGACACGCGTTCCGACGTCTACGCCCTCGGCGTCCTGCTCTACGAGCTGCTGACCGGCACGCGCCCTTTTCACCGCGAAGACGGCGACGTCAGCGCCTTGATCGCGCGCATCAAGCGAGGTGAGGTCGGCGCTCCGAGCCGCGTCGTCGAACGAGATGCGCTGTCTTTTGTGAGCCCGGCCGCGAAACGTCGATGGGCCGCCCGCCTGCGCGGCGATCTCGATGCCATCGTCGCCAAGGCCATGCGTCCCGCACGCGCCGAGCGCTACGACACCGTGGCCGATCTGGCCACCGATGTCGAGCGTTTTCGGGCGCACCGGCCCGTGCATGCCCGCGCGGTCGGCGCCTGGCACCACCTTTTCTTGCTCTTCCGCCGCCGCCGCCGGACCGTGGTCGCGGCGGCCCTCGCCCTGGTCGGTGTGCTGGTCGGCACCCTGGGCACGACTTTCGGCCTGCTGCGGGCCCAGCGCGAAGCCCAGGCCACGCGCCAGGCGCTGGAAGAGGCCGAGGAGCTCAGCCAGTTTCTGACCGACCTCTTCCAGCAGTCCGATCCGAACCGCGCACGCGGCAACGAGCTCACCGCGCGGGAGTTGCTCGACCAGGGCCAGAAGCGCCTGGCGTCAGAATCCCTCGGCCTGAAACCCCTGACCCGCGCCCGCCTCAGCCGGACGATCGGCGAGGTCTATGGTGACCTGGGCGATCACGTCGCGGCCGAGCCGCTGCTCCAAACCGCCCTCGGCCTCTTCCACGAGGCGTTGGGAAGCGACCATGCCGAGGTCGCGGCCACGCTCCACGCGCTCGGAACCCAGAAAGCCCAATCCGGCCAGCCGACCGAAGCTGCGTCGTACTTTCAGCAAGCGCTCGAGGTGCAGGCGTCGAATCCGGAGGTCGCTTCCGCTGATCTGGCACGCACGGTCTACCATCTCGGCGTCCTGGCCTATCGCGACCAGGACTATGAGCGGGCAGTCGCCCACTTCGAACGAGCCTGCCCGATCTGGGAACGCGAGGGTACGCCCTCGGATCGCGCCCGCTGCTTCGAGGCCTTCGGTGCGCTGCGGCAGGCGCAACAACGATTCGAGGACGCAGAAACCCTACTTCTCCGCGCGCTTCGTCTCCGGGAGCAGGCACTCGGCGCGGATCATCCACACGTGGCCGCGAGCCTGGAAAGCCTGTGCGTCCTGGCGCGCGACCGACAGCAGCTCGCCGAGGCGGCAGCGTATTGCCAGCGCAGTCTCGAGATTCGCCAGCGTGTCTTTGGCAACCACCACGACGTCGTGTCGCATACCCTCGACCACCTCGGCGTGGTCCGGCGCCGCCAGGGCCAATTCGACGAAGCCGAAGCACTGTTCGCGGAAGCGCTGGCCACCATTCGTGCCCAGCCAGAAGTGAACAGACTGCTCGAAACCCGCATGCTCAAGCGCCTCGGTTGGGTGGCCTGGAGCCGCGGAAGCTATGACACAGCGGCCGAGCTCTACGGCACTGCCTTCGCAGGCTACGACGGCGGGTTGGACACGCCAGGCGTCTCCGCGGGCTTCGCTCTCCTCGGCATCGGGCTGACGGCCTGGAAACAAGGGCGCTTCGACGAGGCGGAGCGTGACCTCGTGCGGGTTCGTGATCAATTTGCCAGCCGCAACGGCCCGGACAGCACCGCCGCAGCCTGGACCTATTGGGGCCTGGCAGGCGTCTACCGCGATCGCGCCGACCCCGCACGCCAGGACCTCGAGCGTGCCGGGGATCTCTATCGTCGTGCGCTGGCCATCCGACAACGCGCCTATCCGGAGGGCAACGAGTATCGCGTGCTCACCGAAAGCGACCACACCGCCTACCTGGCACGCGTCGACGCGCAGGGCACACCGTGAGCAGGAACGATCGAGCCTCCAGCGACGTCACCCAGCTGCTCGCGCGCTGGAAGCAGGGCGAGGACCAAGCCTTGGACCAGCTCTGGCCGATGGTCTACCAGCAGCTCAAGGCCCTGGCCACGCACCAATTCAAGCGGGAGTCCTCCGGCCACACCCTGCAGCCCACGGCCCTGGTGAACGAGGCCTACGTCAAGCTGGTCGGCGGTGACCCCGGCCACGTCGGCAACCGGATCCACTTTTTCGCCCTCGCCGCCAAGGCCATGCGTCAGGTGCTGGTCGACCACGCGCGGCGCAAGGCCACGGCCAAGCGGGCGGGCGACCGCAACCGCGTCACCCTCGCCGATCTACACGCATCCGAGGCGAGCCCCCCATCGACGGTGGATACCCTCGATCTGCACGACGCCCTGGAACGCCTGGCCACCATTCGGCCGCGGGCCGCGCGGGTGGTCGAGCTGCGCTACTTCGGTGGCCTGACCCTCGATCAGACCGCCGCGATTCTCGACGTCACGCCCAAGACCGTCGGCCGCGACTGGAACACCGCCCGCCTCTGGCTACTCGAACGACTTCGTCCCAGGGGTTGAGCCGGCCAGTTCTGTGCGCATCGCCTTGCCGATCAAGAAGGCGCCTCCTCGATCCGTCCGTCCACGACATTCACGGTTCGGTCGCAACGCGCCGCGATCTCCGCATCGTGGGTGCTGATCAGGAACGTGGTCCCCTGCTCATCGGCCACTTCCTTCAGCAGATCCACGAGCCGCCAGGTGGTCTCGCGATCGAGATTGCCGGTCGGCTCGTCGGCAAGCACCAGGGGCGGACGGTTCATCAGCGCCCGCGCCACCGCAACACGCTGTTTCTGTCCTCCCGAAAGCTTGGTCGACCGGTAGCGTGCCCGTGCGCTCAGGCCCACCCGGTCGAGCAGCGCCAACCCACGCTTGCGTGCCGCCGCGGTCTCGCGACCGTGAATCACAAAAGAGGGAAAGATCACGTTCTCGAGGGCCGTGAAGTCCGGGAGCAGGTGGTGGTACTGGAAAACAAAGCCCAGGGTGCGGTTGCGAAATGCCGTCAGCCGCGTCTCGGACAAGCCGATGACGTTCTCGCCGGCAATCGCGACCTCGCCGGCGGAAGGCCGAAGCAGGGTGCCGAGGATCGACAGCAGCGTGCTCTTGCCACTCCCACTCGGGCCCATCAGAGCCACGAACGCAGCGCGCTCGAGATCGAGATCGATGCCGCGCAGGACGTGGGTGGAAACGTCGCCGTCCACGAACGTCTTCTCCACGCCACGGGCACGCAGCACCAGCCTGTCCGCAGCACCTCCGGCGTCACGACTCACTGCTGGATGACCTCCACCGGGTCGACCTTGGCCGCGGCACGTGCCGGCAGGATCGCTGCGAAAACGCTGGCACCGGTCGCCAGGGCCACGGCCGTGCCGTACTCGCCGAGCGCAGGGTCCACGGGCAGTGCCGTGGAGCCGTCCGGCTGCCGGGTAAGGGTCAGGAGCAGCACGCAGAAGAGCCAGCCGCCGAACGCGCCCAGGCCCGAGCCGAACAGACCGAGCAGCAGGCCCTGGATCTGGAAGATTCGGCGAATCGACGCCCGGCCAACGCCCATGCTGCGCATGATGCCGATCTCGGCGCGGCGCCGGACCGCCGCCAGCAGCAGCACGCTGGCGACCCCAATGAGAATGGTGAGCAGGCTGAAGAACTTGATCAACGTCCCGGTCGTGCCTTGCGAGCGCAGCGCTGACTGCAGGCGCTGGTTCTCGCCGATCCAGTCCTTGGCTTCGAGGCCGGTCGACGCGGCCAGCGAACGTGCGAGCTCGGGCGCGCCGTATATGTCGCGCATCTTGAGCGCGATGCCGGTGATGTTGCCCTCGAGCTCCAGCAGGCTCTGGGCCGTGCGCAGCTCGACGAAGGCCAGCCGCTCGTTGACACTGGCTCTGCCGACGTCGAAGATCCCGCGCACGGTGAGGGTGCGCTCGCGACCACGCTCGCTGGTCAGGCGAAGTCGCTGCCCCGTGGTGACGCCGAGCTCGTCCGCAAGCGTGACACCGATCAAGACGTCGCCTGGCGCGAGGCTCACGGTGCCGCGGACCAGGCCGCCCGCGAGATCGATGATCGCCGATTCCCGTCCCGGCGCCAGGCCGTTGATGCCCACCGGCATGACCTTCTCGCCACGCTGGAAGAAGCCGTTGCCCTCGACCTGCGGGGCGATCGACAGCACCTCGCCCATCGACTCGATGCGCGTCACCAGCGGACGCCAGCCCGCAAGCTTGGCCCGCCGCTCGTTGCTCCGCTGCACGGCGAGCAGGGTGTCGAAGGGACCATCCGACATGAGCTGCCGCGGCTGCTCCTCCGGCGGTTCGAGGGTCACGTGGGCGATCGAGCCGATGACGTCGTCCGTCAGCCGCACTTCCAGGCCATTGATCAGCGCCGCCATGAAGGTGTAGGCGACGATCCCCACCGCCACACCCGTGAGAATGAGGAGCGTCTGCATGCCGCTGCTTGCCAGGTAGCGAATCGCCACCCTGATCTCGAAGGGCACCGGCTCAGGGCTCCCTCGAAACCACCGTGCGGACCTCGGTATCTT
>CALFAM010000083.1 GCA_937948815.1 uncultured bacterium | reverse complement strand
CTCGGAGCTCGGCATCGCGACCTGTGGCCGCTATGGCCGCTGGGGCTATCAGTGGACTGACGAAGCCTTCACCAGCGGCGAAGCGGCGGCCGAAGAGATTCTCGACCGCTCAGCCTGATCGGATCGCCTGACGCTACCGCTTGCCAGCGTCAGGTGCGGCAGTAGGCGCGGTCATGGGTACACGCAGGCCCGCCAAGACTCCCTTGAGCTTGGCGACCGCGGCACCGTGGTTGCGCTTCGGCAGCTCGCGCAGGAAGGCAAGGGGCAACGCCACGGCGGTGAACAACACGAAGGTCAGCCACTGAAGCGGGCCGCCATAGCGCCGCACGAAGATCGTATTGGCGCGCCCCGTGAAGAACGTGCGACGCGCCTGGTAGTTGCCCGCGGTGTGCGACACCATGTGCCAGAGCACCGACTTGTGGGCATACATGCAGCGGAAGCCCGCCTCCTTGATGCGCATGCACCAGTCCGCGTCTTCAACCGCGAGATTGAAGATCGGATCCCAGATGCCAACCTGCTCGACGACGGATCGCCGCATCAGAATCGCGCAGCCGTTCAGGTAGTCGACCTCCTCGTCGCGCTCGTACTGACCACGATCGATCTCGCCCATGCCGCGTTCCTGGGTCACCGACTCCTTGAATCGGATGACGCCACCGGCCGACCAGAGCCGCTGCCGGTCCCAGTAGTAGAACGTCTTGGGGCCGACACAGCCGATGGACGGATCGCTTTCCGCCAGCCGCACCAGCTCGGTCAGCATTTCGGGATCGGCTTCGATGTCGTTGTTGAGCGATAGCAAGTAGTCGTAATCCCCCGCCAGCCCAGCAAGCAAGCCACGGTTGAGCCCTTGGGTTGGCCCCTTGTTCTCCTCGATACGCTCCTGGATCACGTCGGGGAAGGCCTCGGCCACCGCTTCGGACGAGCCGTCCGTCGAGCCGTTGTCGACGTGGATCACATCGAAGGCCGGATAGGTCATGTCCAGTAAGCTGGAGATGGCTTCGAGCGTGATGTCGCGCCCGTTGTAATTGAGCACCAGACACGCGACCCGGGGATGCTTCTCGGTCGTCATCTTCTTTGATCGTCCAAGGGCTTGCTAGAGCTTGGCGAGGGCGCGCTCGAGATTGGCGCCATCGCTTTCGAACGGCTCGAGAAACGAGTAGAGCGTTTCGTAGATCCCCATCGGGGGCACGTAGCGAAGGAAGGACATCGGCCGTTCTTCTCCTGTGATCGACTGTGGACGATCCGCCCCGGGTAGTCCGGTGGATCGGCTCCCCCACGCACGGAAGCAACCCGTGCAACGAAGTGGCGATCCTACTGGAGTTAGGCGTCGCCTTGCGCTGGCCCACGCATCGGCCCGGAAGGCGATGCTGCTTCGGGGCCCTCGGTCGTTGTGGCGTTGACGAGCTTGGTCATGGCGAGCTTGCGCTGAAGCCGCTCGATCAACGAGCCGCACTGAATCAGAAAGATCAAGAACATCCGATCGCCACGCAGATCCTCGTGGGTCAGCTCGTCGAGCGCTTCGAGCTTCGTCGCGGTGACCTGGTCCAGGTACCGCTCGAGAACGGCGCGGTCTGTCTCGCCGACCTGATCCCGCTCGATGCGCGCGGTGCGGTCGAGCAACTCGTCGAGGCGCTCTTTCATCTCCGACAGCAGCCCTTCTTGCTCGCGCGCGTGGCGCCACCGCCGGCGGGTCCACAAGAGGTAGCAACCAGCGCCCAGCGCAAAGAGCAACTCTTTGATCGCGGCCAGGGATTCCATGAAGTTGGCCAGGAGATCCAGCCCACCGTAGGGGTCGAAGTGTCGACGCGCGGTGGCATGGAGCGCCAGCTTGCGCCATGCCGAGGCTTCGGATGCCGAGAACAGGGTCGGAATGCGCCGGCGTAGGTCGCCACGGTAGAGCGCCACGAGGGCAGCTTCCACCAGGCGATCGGATACGTCGGTGCGGGCGACGAGCACCGCCGTCGTCGCCACCGTCGACGTGGCGGCGGCGGGGCGCGGCGGACGCTCGCCATAGAGACCGCGCGGCACGACGAAGGGCGCGTAGAGCGGGTGACGCACCACGAAGGCTTCGGCATCGCGAATCGGCAGCAGCGACCAATCGCCGCCCCGGATGAGCGTCTCGAGATCCGGATTGAGCAAGCCGGTAGTCACGATCGCCGCCTGGAAGGTCGGATCGTCGCCGATTGCACCGAAGTAGGCGTCGACGCCCTGGAGCTCGGCCAGGGGCACCTCGTAGTGGCGGAGGACTTGCTCGGCGGACACCCGCATGCCCGAACCTGGTGGTCCGAGCGCCACACCATGACCGACGAGCGCGGGAATGTCGGCGATGCCCGAACCCGTTCGGGCCAGAACGAAGACCACATCTTCATAGAGCGGTGCGAGGACCGCGAGCCCGTCGAGCTCGACAGCTCCCACCTGCACGATGGCGAGGTCGACCTCGCCCGCCAGGAGGAGCTTGCGGTTGGCCTCCGAGCCTTCGGTCACCCGCAGGGAGACCGTGCTTCCGGTTCGGGATGCGAGCTTCTCTTCCAACGCTTCGGCGAGGTGATGGTAGAGCCCTCCGCGGGCGGCGGTGGCCACCTTGATGCTCTTGGGGAGCTGATTGCGGAACGCGAACGACGCCACCAGAAGCGCGACAGCAAGCAGCGCCAGCACACCGACGGCGCGACGCCAGAAGGGTGCGGGCATCAACCTGCTGCTCTGCCGAGAGAACGCCAGCAACAAGGGGGCCGGCGATCAGGCACCGCCGCACGGGTGGGTCGCTGGATCAACATCACAGGGTGCATCACGTCTGCCCAGTTTACGTCACGCAGCCCAGGAAACGGCCTGCGGCACGGCGTTGCGGCACGAGTGACTCGAAGACGAGGACGATTCGCATGACTGCGGGCAGGGGGCCGATGAAACACTTTCCCCCGGATGGCCACGTTCGGGCGGGAACAACGACCATCCACCCTCGAGGAGACCTCATGGCACCCAGACCCTTTCGTCTTCTGCGTCGCACCGTCGCGACACTCGCCCTCGGCGCTTCGGCCGTTCTCGTCACCGGACTCGTCCCGGGCCTTGGTTCCAAGCTCAACGCACAACCTGATCCCGAACCAGTTATCGGCGAGCGAGCGATGGCCCAGATGGCCGTCATTAACAGCCTGAAGGCAAACCGATCACCCACGGAAAACAAGCTGTCGACGGATCTGGTGGTGGCGCTGGCACAGCAGCAGCGCGCCTCCTGGCTCGATGCACTTCCTGCCCTGCGCATGGACGTCGCGCGCCATGCCGACGGCACGGTGACCCTCGATCTCCGCGCCGACATCACCCCGGCCCTGCTCACCCTCGTTCGCGACCTCGGCGGCACCGTGGTCAACGCGCACCCACGCTACGGCACGGCACGGATTCGCCTACCCCTCCACCAGGTGGCCGTTCTGGCGAACGACCCTGGCGTGCGCTTCATCCGCACGGCGGACCGCATGATCACTCAGATGACCAACGTCTCCGAAGGGGACGTCGCCCATACGGCCGACACGGCGCGCGTGAGCTTTGGCGTCGACGGCACCGGAGTCATGACCTGCGCCATGTCCGACAGCGTCGACGCGCTCGCCGCGGTCCAAGGAACTGGCGATCTTCCCCCAACCGTCTTCGTGCTGCCGGGCCAGAGCGGGAATCCGGGAACGAGCGAAGGCACGGCCCTGCTCGAGATCATTCACGACCTGGCCCCGGGCTCGGACCTCGGCTTCGCCACGGGAGTCGGTGGTGAAGCTCAGATGGCACAGAACATTCTCGATCTCGCCGCCGCGGGCTGCGACGTGATCGTCGATGACATTCTCTACCTTGGTGAATTCGTGTTTCAGGACGGCATCATTGCCCAGGCGGTCGACCAGGTCGTGGCGCAGGGCATCGACTTCTTCTCCGCCGCGGGCAACTCCGGCAACTTGAGCAGCGGCACGAGCGGCGTCTTCGAAGGCGACTACTCGGGCATCGCGCTACCCGCCCCCCTGGTCGGCGCGGGCCAGTCCGCGCACGACTTCGGCGGTGGCAACGTCGGCAATACGATCGACTTCGATCCGCCAGTGTTGATCACGCTGCAGTGGGCCGATCCCGCCGGTGCATCGGACAACGACTACGACCTCTTCCTGCTCGACGCCGCGCTCGCCAACGTCATCGCCTTCTCGACATTCACCCAGAACGGCGACGATCTGCCGCTCGAGGTCATCGACTCCTCGATGCGGGACGACACGGGCAATCGGCTGGTGGTGACGCGCTTCAATGGCGACGACCGGTTCTTCCACATGAACACCCACCGTGGTCGCCTCAATGTGGGGACCAACGGTCAGATCTTCGGCCACCCCGCCGCCGAAGGCGCTCTGGCAGTTGGTGCGGTCGATATCGCCAGCGCCGGCGGCGGCCCCTTCACCGGAGGCGCGACCAATCCGATCGAGTTCTTCAGCTCCGACGGCCCACGCCGCATCTTCTTCGAGACCGATGGCTCGCCGGTTGCCACAGCAGGCGTCACAGCAGGCGCCACAGCAGGCGGAGCAGCGGGCGAGCGGCCCCTCGGCACGATCGCCAACCCCAAGTACAAGGTGACCGATGGTACGCCGGCGCCGGTGCCACAGATCATCCGCGAGAAGCCGGACGTGGCCGCCGCCGATGGCGTGTCCACGGCCACCCCAGGATTCAACCCCTTCTTCGGCTCGTCCGCATCCGCGCCCCACTCCGCCGCAATCGCGGCACTCTTCCAGGATCTGTTTCCCTCGATTCCGCTCGAAGACCGCTACGACATCTTCCGGTCCACGGCGCTGGACATCGAGGATCCCGGTTTCGACGACAGCAGCGGCAACGGCATCATGATGGCGGAACCGAGCCTCGATCAGCCGATCTTCGCCGACGGCTTCGAGTCAGGCGACACCAGCGCCTGGACCGAGTAGACACCCCTCGACACGTTCGCAGAGTGCGCGTGGTAGGTATCTGACCCGAGCCGCGATCTCGGGTCAGGGATCCACGAATCTTCCACATTCCTCCCACGCCGCTTCCACGCCCCGAGCCCTACCGTCTTCTCCCACGGTGGCAGCCGATTCAACGCCTGTCACCGCGACCCAAGGAGGAGTCGAGCGTGAGAACGTGGATACCGATACTCGCCATGGTGCTCGTGAGCCCATTTTCGGCTGGCGCCGACAAGCCTGCTACAACCGGCCCAGAGAAGAACCCTTTCAGTCCTTGGTACCTGCGCCATGCCGAGCGCTGGTGGCATTTCGATGCGCTGGTAGGCGTCGAGGTCGAGCCCGACTACGTGGGCTCCGACGACAGCGAGCTCGAGCCCGCCGCATCGCTCCGCGCGCTGTTCAAAGACCGCTTCGGCAACCGCTATACCGTGGCACCCGGTGAGGTGGGGGCTGCGTTCTACTTCGGCGACCGGTGGGCCTTGACCGTCGACTTCGAGCTCGAAGACGGACGCGAGACCGAGAACGAAGATCTCCGAGGCCTCCCGGAAGGGCGCGAGACCCTCGAAGGTGAGCTGGCGCTCTTTCGGCGCTGGGGGGATGGCTATGCCTACGCGGTCTATCAGCCAGATCTGCTCAGCCGTGGCAAGGGCATCGTCACCTTCATCGGCTACGGATATGACCACCTCACGGCCGGCGAGCGCTGGCTGCTCAGCCCCAGAGTCGACATCAGCTGGGGAGACCGCGAGCACATGCAGACGGAATTCGGGCTGTCCACTTCAGAGGCCGCAATCATTGGCCAGCGCCCATACACCCCGGGCGGGGGACTAAAATCGACCACCATGGGTTTCATGGCCCAACGATTCTTCGGCCGCCGCTGGAGCTGGTTGACGTCTCTCGAGATCGAGCTCTACCACGATCGTGCGGCGGACAGCCCACTGCTGTCCGAGCTGGGCTCGGAGGTGACTTTCGAGGCGACCATCGGTGCCTTCTACACTTTCTGAGGAGCCGAGCGAGGCGTGAACATTCTCTTGATCGAGGACGACGCCGACGTCGCCACGAACATCGCCGAGTACATGGAGCAGCGAGGCGCTCGGCTGGACTTTGCCTACGATGGTCGCCAGGGCTTCGCGCTCGCCTCCGCCAACCGCTATTCGGTGGTGATTCTCGACCTGGGCCTCCCGGGCCTCGACGGGATCGAAGTCTGTCGTCGCCTGCGTCGGGCTAGCACGGACACACCCGTCTTGATGCTGACCGCCCGCGACGAGCTGGAAGAGAAGGTGGAGGGGTTTCAGGCGGGCGCCGACGACTACCTGGTCAAGCCCTTCGCGCTGCCGGAGCTCTACCACCGCCTGCTCGCCCTGACACGGCGCGCCGAAGGTACAACAGCCGGGCTCATCGAGATCGCCGACCTCGAAATCGATCCCCAGAGCCACGAGGTACGCCGTGCCGGCCGCAGGATCCACCTGAACCGCACCGAGCTCCGGCTCCTCGTGGTGCTGGCCAAGGCCACGCCCAAGCTGGTGGCCCGGGCGGAGCTCGAAGCGGAGATCTGGGGCGACGCGGTGGTCGGGGCCGACCTTCTTCGGTCCTACATCTACCGGATTCGGCAGCGCATCGACAGGCCGTTCCCCGTGTCACTTCTCGAGACCGTTCATGGCGAGGGCTACCGCCTGCGTGAGGACCGAGATTGATCGGTACGATCCGCCGCCAGCTGATCTTCGCCTTCGTCCTCTTCGCAGCCGCGCTCGGCACGGTCTTTGGCCTCGTGACCCTCCTCGTCTTCCACCGCGTGGAGGATCGAATGATCAGCCGCCGGCTGAACCAGATGATCCTCCAAAAACCGGCCGGCCGCGATTCACCTTCAATCGAGTTCGTGGGATCGCCGAAGGACGCCCCAACGCCGTTTGCTGCGTGGCTTCAGGGGCTCGAGCCGGGCATTCACGAGTGGGAGCATGCGAGCAGCGAAGCCCACGCCCTGATCGCCGAGGATCCGACGACCGGAGCGCCAGTCGTCGCCCTGGCCAGTTTCCCTGAATCCGAGGCTTCCCAGAGTCGCCTGGCGATCGCGCTCCTCTTCGGCATTGCAGCGACAGCGATCGGCGCTGTCTTCTTGGCCCGCTATCTGGCGGTGCGCATCGTCTCGCCCATCGAACAGCTGACCGAGGCACTGGAGGCCGGCGCAGCGGACCGCACAGGGTTCGATGCATCAGCGATCGAGGCGCTGGCCAGCGACCGACGCACAGACGAAGTCGGTACCCTGGCCCGCTCGTTCGAGCGCGCGAGCACCGAGCTGGCGGCGTCGGCGGAACGCGAGCGCCGGTTCCTGCGCGAGGCGAGTCACGAGCTCCGCACGCCGATTACGATCATTCAGGGCGTTTCCGACCTGCTCCGCGAGTCGATTGACACGGACGATTCGGTGACGCAGAAGCGCCTCGATCGGCTCTCCCGAAGTCTTCGCCGAATGAACACCTCGGTCCTCAGCTTGCTGGCGATGGCCCGCGCCGAGCACCGCGTGAGCGTCCGCGACGTCCCTCCCTTTGCCCAGCAGCTCGATGACTTGGTGGAGGAAGCGCGAGCAATGGCCACAGGCGGGGTCACCGTGCACGCCGAGCTGAGGTCGGCACCCCAATCGATGGCCGAGGGAACGATGCTTCTCGTCGTGCTCTCGAACCTCACTCGCAACGCGGTACAGCACACGGAGTCCGGCTGCGTGCGGGTGGTCGTCGAGCAGCGCCGCGTGCAGGTGAGCGACGATGGTCCCGGCTTGCCCGCCGCGCTCCTCGAGCAGCTCCGCACGGACGGTCCGCAGCCCGATATCGGCATCGGCCTGGCCACGGCGCAGCGCATCTGCCGACGGTTCGGGTGGACGTTCACCGTTACCTGCCCATCCGAAGGCGGTACGCGGGCGACGATCTCATTGTAAGAGCGGCGTTCAGTCCGTCGGATCGTCCTCGGGAGGCTTGGCCTCGACGGCAGTAGCCGAGCGCTGGGCTTCGGCTTGCTCCTGGAAGGCAGGATAGTCGGGATAGTCGGCGTGGTAGGTCACCCTGCCGTCGACGACGCGCAGGATCGTAATCAGTGCGCTGTCGATCTCGACCATCTTGCCGGGCATCCCGAGAAACGCGCCTTCCGCACGAAAATGGACGACCAAGTCGACCACGGTGGTATCTCCGGCGGTCCATTGGCGCTTGATGTCGTAGCGCAACGCCTCCGCGGCCGACTGCTCGTTGGCGCTTCGAAAGAAGCCGATGATCGCTTCGGGTCCGCGAAGATCGA
This sequence comes from uncultured bacterium, assembly GCA_937948815.1. Lineage (GTDB taxonomy): Bacteria > Acidobacteriota > Thermoanaerobaculia > Multivoradales > J023 > J023. The sequence goes on along the minus strand of CALFAM010000083.1, from coordinate 9,791 downwards.
CCGGGGGTCGATCGAAGACTGTCATTGCCGTGTCGAGGTAGTGAGCGTCAGGCGCCAGGATCGCCCCCATGGTGTCCCAGTCCAGCGTCCGGACCGCCTTCAGGTAGCGCTCGATCAAGGACTCGACAGCAGCTTCACCCGTCGTGGAAGTGTCCGGTGCTCGCTCACGCGGCTCGTCGGCGTTCAACGACCCGGGCAACGCGAGCAAGACGACAACAACGATTCGTGAGGCGGCGATTCGTGAGGCGGCGATTCTGAGGACGCTCATGGCACCGAGTACGTGGAGCGGACCTGGGAGTTCAACCCTAGCCACCGATCGAGCGTCTCACCAAGATGCGAATACCCTCGACGTGCACGACTCGCGCCCTTCGCCTCCTCCTCTCGTTCGGCATTCTCGCAGGCTGTGACCAGGCTCCGCCTCCTGGCAGGGATTCCGCAACGTCTGGACTGGCTGCCCAGCTCCCCACGTTGACCGCACGCAGCGGCATACCCGGCCTTCAGGTCGCTGTCGTCGAAGCGGGTAGGCTCGCTTGGAGCGCAAGCTTCGGCGTGGCCAACGCGGACGACGAAACGCCCGTCACGGCCGAGACCGTGTTCCAGGCCGCGTCGCTGAGCAAGCCGATCCTCGCCTACATCGCCCTGCGCATGGCCGACCGCGGCGAGCTCGACCTGGACCGCCCGCTGCACGAGCTCTTGGCCTACGAGCGCTTCGGGGATCACCCCCATGCCCGTGCGTTGACCGCACGTCTCGTGCTGTCGCACCAAGGCGGCCTGCCGAATTGGGGCGGCGACCCCCTCGCTTTCGACTTCGCGCCTGGAACGCGGTTCGGCTACTCCGGCGAGGGCTACGTCTACCTGCAGCGGGTCATCGAGGCAGTGACCGGATCGACGCTCGAGGAAATCGCCCAGCGCGAAGTCTTCACACCGCTGGGGATGGTCAACAGTCGTTTCACGTGGGCCGAGGGCAGCCCGCCACCAACGCTCGCTTCGGGGCACGATGAGATTGGCGAGGTCGTCTCCTACGGTCGACCGGAAGCCAATGCGGCGAGCAGCCTCCACGCCACGGCCGAAGACTATGCGCGATTCGTGATCGCACTGCTCGCCGGCGAAGGCGTCGACCCCAGCCTGCTGCGGAGCGCGTGGCAGCCGGTCGTTCGCATGGACGGTGACGAGCGGAATGCGTCGTACACAGCAGACCTCGCCGGCAAGGTTGGATGGGGGCTCGGTTGGGGCACCCAAGATGCCACGAACCCAGAAGAGGGCGAGGCGATCGTCTGGCACTGGGGGGACAATGGCGCCTTTCGTGCCTTCGTTGCCTTCCGGCCAGCCGACGGAGCCGGCATCGTCTACTTTGCCAACAGCGCCAATGGGCTGGCCATTGCCCAACAAGTCGTGGCGGCCGTGGTGGGCGACATGGCGCCGACCATCGATTGGCTCGCCTACGAGCAGTCGACGACACCGACCTGGGCTCCCCGCCGCCAGGGCCTGGCAGCCGAGGCGGCCGGTGACTACCGAAGCGCCGCGGAACACTTCGAACGCGTCCGCGCGCTCGGCGGAGCTGACCAGGCGCTCGAACAACGCATCGTGTGGCTGCGGGACCTCCAACGGATCCGCATGCGGCCCGTGGTCGTGCCGCTGGAGCGACTGCAAGCCTACGTGGGCGCCTACGGACCACGCAGGCTCTTCTTTCGCGAGGCACAGCTCTTCTATCAACGGGAGGGTCGTGACCCGTTCCCGCTGATTCCGCTCACCCACGACCTCTTCGCGCTGGAAGGCCTGGTCGGCTTTCGCCTCCAGGTGGTCACCGATGAACAGGGCGAGCCGACCAAGCTGGTGGGGCACTACCTGGGCGGCGACCCGGACGAGTCGCCACGCGACGGGCCGTCCGCCGCGATCGCAGCCGACGACTGAGGCAAACCGAGCCCGTGGCAGGTGCTGGCAAGGCCCGGTCTCGCCAAAAGCCAAGGCTACCTTATGTGCTAGCGTCGATATATGAGAAGCACCCTGGTCACCCTGTTCCTCGCGGCAATGGCGAGCGCTGGCACCGCGCAGACGTGCGAGCAGATCAAGCAGAACGGTGTCACCTTCGCGTTCGAGCAAAGCTATCCCTGTGGCACGTTCGCCAACGGCGACTATTGGATCGCGCCCGAAGCGCCCGATACACACGTCGTGATCACGGCGATCACACCCGCCTTTGACGGTGCCCGTCACGGCTGGGAGGTCAATCCAGCAGACCCGGTGAACCAGGGCTTTGATGACCGCATCGGCAGCTTTGATGCCTCGCGCGTACCGACGCTTCCCTATGCCGCACACGGCGGCGAGTCCATCGTCAAGGGCGTTTCCGTCCCTGTCGGAACATGCCGGCCGTGTCTGAAGTCAGCCGCCATTCTCACGGTGCTCGGCGAAACGCCAGCAGGGCAAGGCGCTGGCTTTTGGCGGCCGCCCTATCCCGGCCAGGACAAGCGGCTGATCGACGTCGGTCGCCTGCGCATGGATCTGCTGCCAGCGCTGCCGACCGTTTCGTCCGCCCCGAGCCTGACGGCGATCACGTCTGCCTTCCAACAGCCGTGGCTCGACCACAAGTCTGGTTGGACCGGTCGCCCCCTCCATCCTGAAGACAGCATGCCGAACTATGGCGCCGACATCGCGGCGGCCAGCGGCAACGGTGCGCTCGCCTTGATGCTCGCCGGAGATGAGGAAGAGAAGCGCGCGGCCGCGATTCGTGTGGTGCAAGTCGGGCTCGACCTCTTCCACGCGTACCAGAACGGCACCCGCTGGAAACCCAATGGCGGTCATTCCCCCGGGCGGCGGATTCTGCTTGCGCTGGCTGCGACGCTGATCGACGACCCGGCGATGATCAGCGCCGTGCGTAGCGCGCCGGACGAGGACTTTGGCGAGGATGGCTCGCTGGTGCTCGGCGCGCAGGCCGGTATCGCGTTGTGGGGGCAAGCTTGCAGCGAGCTGCAATATTGGAATCGATTCCGCTTCGAGACCGGTTCCAAGACCTGCGTCGATCCCTACGGTTTCATCGACGGTGGTGAGCAGCCGGGAGGCAGCTACCAGTTCTGTTGCAACAGCTCGCCCTGGCGCGGCGCGGCTCTCGCCCTCCGCCTGCTACCCACCCTTCAGTGTGCCTGGCCCGCCGTGCGTTTCCTCGCCTACGTCGACCGCTGGGTGGCGCGCGGCGCCCACGCCGAGCCAGACCCCTGCGCCGGCTACGACGGCGTGCCCGACAACTACGGCATCACCTACGGGCCTGACGGCGCGGGGGGCTGCATCGCCGACACGGACGGCTCGGACGGCATCGGGCGATTCCCCGACTCGCACGGCATCAACGCCAACCAGGGCAACCACGGCAGCCCCTTCCATGGCGAGATGTGGGAGGCCTATCGCGCCAGTGCGCCAACCGAACCGATTCAATGTGGCTTGGTGTTCTCCGATGGCTTCGAGAGCGGCGACACCGCGGCCTGGCATTCCCCCGTCCCGTAGCCCTCTCACGCCGCTCAGTCGCCGAGTGCCACCTCGGTACGCGCGATGGCTTCACGGATGGCGCCGAGCCGACTGTGCTGGATGTTGTCACCGTCGAAGATGGTGATCGGATCCGTGGGCGGGATGCCTCGGCCTTCCCAGAGGACGCCTTCGCTGTCGCGATAGATCTCGTTCGAGAGGGTGAGGGACCAACCGTTGACCAGGTCCTTCTCGAGCACGTCGGAGAGCGCGCCGCGGGTGGCCTCACCGCGGTGGGTTACCTGCGGCATGGCACGCATGGCCATGGTGAAGATCTCGGCGGCGCTCACCGTGTAGTTGCTGGTCAGCAGCGTGACGGGTCGGCGGTAGCGGGCGCGCGGCGCCGGGTCGACGAAGAAGGGCTGCGGCTGGGCGCCTTCCGCGGCATGGGCCTGCTTGGTAAAGGAAAGGGTCTCGGTGTCGGTGAAGTGACTGGCAATCGCCAGGCTGACGCTGTCCGAGCCACCGCCGTTCAGGGTCACGTCGATGACCAATGCGTCCGTATCGGCAAGATCGGGGATCGCCTTCTCCATGGCTGCGTGGACCGCAGCCAGTTCTTCTTCGCGTCCACCGTCACCCTCCGAGAATCCCGTCATGCCGGAGATTGCCAGGTAGCCGATGCGTCCGACCCGGCCCCACACGAGGCGAGCGTGCTCCTTCGCGCTGCGGCCCAGGAGATCTTTGTGCACCTGCTTGTTCTGGGTCTCCAGCCATTTTTGCTGGAACTTGCCCTTGTCCTTGACCTTGCGTTGGCTCTCGAATGCATCGTCGAGCAGGAAACCGATGGTCGCGCGCCCCGGGCGGACGATTTCCCGCGCGCCGTCAATCTCGGCCAGCAGACGCAGGTGGCCGTCGCGCATCCCTTCGAGCATGTCGCCCAACGCTGAGAAGAGCTCTTGGTCGTTCGATTCTGGCGAAACCACAGCCTCTGCCGCGCGAACGCGCGCCGGCCAGTCGACCCCGAAGACGTCGAAGAAGGCGTAGTGCGTGCCCATGGTCTCGGCGAAATGGGCCAGGGTCTCCTCCGGCCCCCCTGCCGGTACCGATTCACAGTGCGCGGGAACACGATCGATGCGGTCGAAGGTGTAGATGGTGGCATCGCGCTGCGCATTGGTGATCTGCAGCGTCTCATCCTGGCGCGCGAAAAGGCGCGCGAAGGAAAGAAGCTCTTCCGTCGACACGGCTTCACCGAGGCAGGCAACCGACGTGTGGTCGAAGAACCGAATGGCTTCGTCCCCTTGAATCTCCACGATCCAGCCGTAGCCACGGGATGCCCAGATCCCGCGCAGACGCTCATCGAAACCGTCGCCCACGGCGGTTGGCTGGAACGCCGCGGCCGTGGCAACGGTCGCCAATGTGCAGATGAGAAAGGAGAGCTGGAGCGTCAAGGCGGTGAGACGTGGGATCAATCGCATGCAGTAGGTCCTCGGAAGGTGATCGCCCCTCGACAGGCACCATCAGTCTAGGCAGAATGGCCTTGCGCAGGGCGGCGTTTCGAGGTGGGCAATTGGCGAATTCGGGCAAGACAGAGCTTCCGAGCGACGAAAACGAGCAGGCAAGCCTGGCCAAGCTCGATGATTTCGACCGCGCCATCCTGCAACTCGTTCAGGAAGACAACCAGCGGACACACGCCGAGATCGGCGAGCGTGTGAACCTCTCGTCGTCATCGGTCCGCAGGCGCTTGGCCCGGATGCGCACGGACGGCACCATCCGTGCCGACGTGGCGATCCTTGATCCCACGGTCGCCGGCGTGACAGTGATCGTGATGGTGACCTTCGCGCAGGAAAGCCTCGAGAGCGTTCGCGCCTTTCGGCAGCGGATGGTCGAGGCGCCCGAAGTCGCCCAGTGCTACTCCGTCGCCGGCTCGGTCGACTATGTCCTGGTGGTCCACGCCAGCAGCCTCACCCGCTACGAAGCCTGGAGCGAGCAAGCGTTGATGGACGACCCCGCGATTCGCCGCTACGACACCCACATCGTCTGGTCAGAGATCAAGTTTACGACCGCGATTCCCATCGCCTCGCCCTGATCCACCACCGTAGCCGTGCCGCGGCCCCGCGGCGGAGGCTGGCACGGGTCGGTCGTCCCCGATCATCTAGTCCGCGGACATGGCACCCACCGGATCGATCGCAGTGGCTTTCCAGGCGGGCACCCAGGCGGCGAGGAGCCCTGCCATGATGAGGACACCCCCGACAGCACCGAAGACGAGCGGATTGAGGGTCGGTACTCCGAAGAGCACGGACTGCAGGAAGCGGCCCGTGAGCGCGGCGAACCCGATTCCGATGACCAGGCCGGCCGCCACCAGCCGCGCTGCCCGACTCACCACCAGAGCGACGAGGTCTCGGCGCTGCGCACCCAGGGCCGCGCGAATGCCGATTTCCCGGCTCCGCCTTGCGACGGCAAAGGTGAGCACGCTGTAGAGGCCGAGTGAGGCCACGACCAGTGCGAGCAGGCCGAAGGCGGAGAACAAGGTCGCACCAACACGCCACGACCCGCGCATCGACTCGATGCGCGCGATCATCGGGGTCACGTGCACGTAGCGGATGTCGTTCGACAGCGCAGCCAGCCGATCGCGAATTGGGCCGACCATCTCGATCGGATCTCCATCGGCTCGCACCAAGATTCCGCGAAGCCCTTCCGTCTCGCGCGACAAGGGCCAGGTGACCGACCACAGACCTTTGTCGGCGACCGAGCGAACGATGAGGTCTTCATAAACCCCGACCACCGGACGACACGGCTCGGGACCTTGCAGCTCGACGGGGCCACTCTCGAGGAAGATGCACTCTTGCAGGGGATCGAGGCCAGGCCAGACGCCCTCCGCGAAGGAGCGACTGACCATCAGCACAGGCGGCCCCCCGGTCGCGTATTCGACCGAATCGAATGCGCGCCCCTGCACGATGCGGAGACCCGCCGCCTCGACGTAGCCCTCTGTCCCGGCATACGTGTAGGGCCCACCCTGGGGCACACTCGGGATTGCGCCGATCCGGCTGGCCCGCATCCGGCTTTGCTCGTCCCACCCGTACAGCGGGCGAGCACTCGTCGAGAGGATGGCCTGGTCGACGCCGGGCATCGACGCCAGGATCTCCACCGCCTCACGATTCAGCGCGTCGCTTCGCGTGCCATCCACGTCAGCGCGCGGCTCGAACTCGACATTGATCAACGCGTCGTGGTCGAAGCCAGGATCGACGTCGAGCGCGTTGTGCAGACTCTGCACGAACAACCCTGCCCCGACGAGCAGCACCGTGGAAAGGCTGACCTGCCCAAGCGTGAGCAACGCACGCGCGCGGCCGCCATCGCGGGTTGCCCCGCGTCCGGACCTTCGGAGCACGTCTCCAGGGGCCGTTCGGAGCGCCTGCAATGCGGGCAGCACCCCGGCGGCGACGGTGGTCAGGAGCACCGCGGCACCCAGGAAACCGATCAAGCGAAGGCCGATGGTCGCGTCGGGAATGGGGATGCCTGGCAGCAGAATGCCGTACAGAGCCCGCCCGCTCCAATGCGCTACGACAATCGCCGCCAGCCCGCCGGCCGACGCGAGGACGAGCGCCTCGGCCAGCGCCTGAGAAATGAGCCGCCGTCGAGTCACCCCGAATGCGAGGCGCACGGCGCGGTCGCGCTGCCGGTCGATTCCGCGTGCCATCATGAGGTTGGCGACGTTCGCGCACGCGATGATCAGCACCAGGATGCTCACGCCAGCGAGCCAGAGTGTGATTGCGCTTTCCTCGTCGGCATGGGGCCCAAGCGCCGTCATGAACGCGCCCGTGTGGACGGCGCCTCCCATCATTCGGTCGTTGGGATCTTCGCCACCCGTCTCCCGGTAGGCTGTGATGCCCGCTGTGTGGGCTGTGTTCATCTGCGCTTCGGCTTCCCGGTCGGTCACGCCCTCTTGCAACCGGATCAGCACGCGGAACCACCACGCGCCCCTCGACTCCAGGACGCTCGGATTCGCGGTTAGCGCGACGTTCGTGCGGAGCGGCACCCAGACGTCGACCGCCCCAAGCTCCGCACCGGTGAATCCGCGTGGCGCAACGCCGATCACCTCGTAGGTGTGCGATGCCAGCGTCACCGGCTGGCCGATCACCGAGTCGTCCCGGCCGAGCTCGCGTTCCCAGAAGCGGTAGCTCAGGACGGCCACGGGCGGTGCGCCCGGCCGGTCTTCCTCGGCGCTGAAGAACCTTCCTTGTGCCGGCAGAACACCGAGAAGCGGAAAGAACTCCGCGGTCGCGTCCTGAACGATGGCCCGGCGGGCCTCATCCCCGGCGCCCATGGTGACGCGCCGCCTCGGGCGGTAGGCACCGGCACCTGACAGCGCAGGCACGCCTCGGATCGACTCATAGTCTGGAAACGAGTAGGCGGTGGGCGAATTGAGCGAACGCGAGCCCAAGCCCGTCAAGTACAGGAATCGGAGATCTCCATGGTCCTGCACGTGCTCGGGCGGACTGAGCAACACCCGGTCGACCGCGCCGAACATCGACGCATTCACACCGAGGCCCAAGGCCAGCGTGAGGATCACCGCGGCCGCGAATCCGGGAGAGGTCCGGATCACCCGCAGCGCGCTGCGAAGGTCGCCTCCGAGATCACGCCAGATGGACGGTTTCGGTCCGGCGGAACGATGGACACCGGCTTCGGCCTGGAGGCCGCCTGAGCGACGGCCGACGTAACGCGATCCAATCGCCGCAGTCTCACGCCAGTACCAGAGGTGCGCGATCACGCGCCCCCGCCTGTGCCGGAGCGACGCGTACTCCTCGCGAAGGTCACCCACGATGTAGCGTGACGCGGGCGCGGCACCCAGGCACCATTGCAGAAGTCTTTCCGCCATTTGCGGTGGAGACACCGGTGATGACATCGGCATCAGGCGTGCTCCAGCTCGGGCTCGATTCCGTCCCAGAGGTTCAGCAGCGCTTTCCGAGACAGGCGGAGCGCGCGTCGCCCCTCCGCAGTCGTCCGGAAACGCCGCATCGGGGCACCGCCGCGCTCGGGGATCGGATTCGAGTCCTCGACCTGCCACTCGAGCAAGCCCTTGGCCGCCAGTCGGTCGAAGGTGCGATAGAGCGCCCCTCGGGAAACGCTCCGGCCCGCGCGTTCTCTGAGGACCACACGGATGTTGGGCGCGTACGCCTCATCCGCGGATTGCAGGATGGCAAGCAACACCATCTGCTCGAACTCACCGATATGACCTGCTGGCATCGTCTACCTCGGTTTCGACTCCGGAGTCTGCGTTGTACTCTCCGTAGAGTATACAATGACGACTCCGAGTGCAAACCTTCCTGTCGCACGTCGCGACGAGGGCGCCGCCCGCTTCCTGCAGCACAAGATTCAAGAGGTCGAGAAACGTCGCTGAGCTAGAACTCACACTGCACGATCTCTAGAGTCCCACCATATTCCGCGACTGTGCGACGAGCAATGTCCCGAACCACCCGCGCGAGCGCAGAACAGGCATCGGAAGCGTGTTTCTCGTTCGCAAGCAGGAAACCGAACGGTGGCCCATCACAGCCGGTCTCCCCATTGACCCAAGAATCGTGAAGCGCATCGAGATTTCGGGCATGCCCCTCCTGAGCACCGGATTGGGCAAGCGCGACGCCCAAAATGCATACCTCGACAAGGCTTGAGACCAATCGATTGAAGTTCTCGCCAACTCATGACCACAACCCGCACAGAACGACGCTCTCCGACTGCGCAGAAGGCGGCCACAAGCAGGACAGGGAAAACCAAAGTTGGATAGTTAGTGGTGCCTGAGCGCACGCACACTCGTTTCTTGAAACCCGGTCATCTCGAAATATCGCTGAAGCGCATCAGCGTTGAGCCGATTGAACGCCTCTTCAGGATCGTCACCGTTCGCAGCTGCACGCAGCTTGACATCGGGAACGTCGGTTCTCAGTAGCGTGCGTACTTCAGCCCACTCGGCATCCGTCAACATCGGGACGTCGATCCGACACCGCCAGCAGTGGTGAATCTCAGCCATGGTTGCCATTCTTCATGTGGCGCAGAATTGTGTGGCGCCGACCAAAGAAGACGCGGAGCGTGCCCCGCCCACTCGTGTACATCTGATTCACCCTTCAAGACACCTGAGGCGGATCTTGTTGACGTGCTCGCAAAAGCCCTTATGATCGGTTTCCAATGCACGAGCGAAGCACTCGCGTGCTGCGTCTTCATCATTCAAGTGATGATAAATCATCGCCGCCTCGAGAGCGCTCCGGCCGGCGTTCGCACCCGGCAGACAGCCATGCTTTTCGTAATGGGAAACGATCGCGGCGTACGAATTGAACTCATCCCAAAACGGGCGTCCGAAC
>CALFAM010000082.1 GCA_937948815.1 uncultured bacterium | reverse complement strand
CGCGGCCCCCCTGCCGGAGGGCTCGCCGACGCTTTCAGAGGGCGGGCCTGCCTTTACGGCCCGCGACCTCGATCTCGAACGGCCTCGGCTCTACCATCGCCACGCTTCACAGCCTCGATGAGCTGTTCGAAAAAGGAGCGGTGTAAGGTGAGATTTCGGCACATCTCGTGTCACACGGTTCCATGGCGTGGCGTGCCTGCGGGGTAGATGGTGGACCATCGGTACATCGAAGAGCACAACCTGATCGAGCGCTACGTGCTCGGCCGTCTCGCGACGGATGAGCAGGTCCGTTTCGAGGAGCACTTCGCCGACTGTGAGGTGTGCCTCGGCGAGCTCGAGATCGCGGACGACTTCGGGGCCGCGCTCCGTACAGCCGTTGCCGAGGACGCGCAACGCACGATGGGTGCGATGACGGTGGTCGGTCGCTGGCTGCAACTCGCACGGTCGCCCGCGTTTCGGCGGGCGCTGGCCATGTTGCTGGTCGTCGGCCTGGCCTTACCCTCCCTGTGGCTGCTGCGCCAGAATCGGCGCCTGACGGCCGATCTCGAAAGTCTGCGCCAGCCGCATGCGAACGTCCCGAGCATGCTGCTCAGCTTGACCCGTGATGGCACGGATGCAACGGCGCCCGTGCTCGTGGTTCCGCCGGAGGAGCCATGGGTAACGTTGGATATCGAGGCTGACGATCCGGCCTTCGTGCGCTATCACGTCGCCCTTACTGATCTCGATGGCGAGGTGCGGTGGCAGCGCGACGGGCTCGACACTAACCTCTGGAACGTCTTGCATCTGACCTTTCCCACGGACCTCTTGCCCGCCGGGGCATACAGGCTGCGGCTCACCGGGCAGGATGCTGCCGGGCGGAGTGAACCCATCGGGGACTATCCGTTCCGGATCGAACTGCCTTGATCCGGCGCGAATTCGGCCCGCGTGCTGGCGTGCGCACTGCAGTCCAGCAGTTCCATGCCCGTACGGCTCGGCCGCGCTGCCGCCGCGAGCGACCACAGCTCGTCGGTGGCACCGGTCGAGTTCTTGGCGCAGTGGCCGTCGTCGTCCTGGGTGCCTTCCCCAGTCAGGCGAAAGGGGAGGCTGCCGCTGCTGCCACGCCGCTGCTGCCCTCGATTTCCCAGGAAGCAGTCTTGGCCAAGGGTGAGCGGCACCGCTATCGCCTCGGTGGGGACGTGGTGCGCCAGTCGCGATCACCACGCTGGGTCCTGCGCATCGAACAGCTGGGCGTTGATGTTGCGGTGACGATCGAGGGTCTGCCGGAAGCGTCGTCGTGGCGGATCGATAGCCCCCTCGACCGCGGGGGCACCGAGGTGGCGCTGCTGCCGGTCGACGTGGGGCCCGATGTGGTCGTCTCGGTTCATGGACAGGCGACCGCAGGGGCTCCGGCCCGCTATCGCATTCATCTCGACCCGGCCGCCCCGCAGAGGTTGCGCGCGCTCCGATCGATGACGGACGCAGGCCGGGCCTATGAAACGGGGGGTGCCGACGGTCGACGTCAGGCACTCGCCCACTATCGCCGGGCGGTGAGCTCATGGCGGGCGCTCGCGGATTCGGAACCGCTGGAGACGCAGAGCCTCTATGCCGCCGCCGTGCTCCATCGCCTGCTCGGCGAAGGCCCGGAAGCGCTGGCGTTGGCGAAGGCTGTTCTGCCCCGCTGGCGTACCCTCGATGACGCGGGTCGCGAGGCAGACACCTTGAACGAAATGGGCCTCGTTCATGCCGCGGCCGATCGCATCGAGGAGGCGCGACAGGCCTTCCAAGCAGCCTTGACGGTCCAGGAACGCGCCGGAGATCTCTTCCGGCAGGCGGCGACACGCAATAATCTCTGTTTGACGCACCTGATGCGCGGGGAGCACCAGCAGGCGCTGGATTGCTACGGGCCGGCGCTGGCGCGCATCCGGGCAGCAGGAGACGAGGAGCACGAGGCGGTTGCCTTGACCAACCAAGGGTGGGCCTACCGCAGCCTGGGCCAGCCGGACGCTGCACTCGACAGCTTCCAGCGCGCGGCTGCGCTGCACCGTGCTGCAGGACGCGAGAAGCGCGAGGCCGAGGTCCTCAACAACCTTGCGGTGCTGTACCGGCAGCTGGCGGAGCCCGAGGAGGCCTTGACGCGCTATCTCCGCGCGCTCGAGATCTTTCGCCGGCAAGGAGATCGTCGCTGGGAAGGCACGGTGTTGCACAATCTGGGCGCGGTGTACCAGTCGCTCGGGGACCCCGAGCGGGCGGCCGTCTTCTACCGTCGCGCGCTGCAGCTCCGCAAGGAGCAGGGCAACCAGCGGGGTGAGGCCAACACCTTGAAGCTCCTGGGACTGGTCGAGCTCGATGCCGGGCGACCGCGGAAGGCCGGGGAGCTTCTGCGCGAGGCGCTCCGACTCGAGAACGTGACCGAGGACCGTCGGGGCCAGGCCGTCGTACAGAAGCTCTTGGGCCAGGTCGAGGCCGCACTGGGTGACCAAGAAGGGGCGCTCACTTCCTTCGCGCAGGCCCTCGAGACGTTCCGTGCGCTGGGTGTTCGCAGGCAAGAGGCTCGAACCCTCATCCAGATCGGGCGCTCGTTGCGCGCGCTCGGGCGGTACGGTGAGGCCGCTGCGACACTCGAACGAGCGGCAAGCGCCGCACACACGTTGGGAATGGGGCTGAGCGAGGCCGATGCTCGATACCGCCTGGCGCAGGTCGAGCGGGACCGTGGCCAGCTGGCGCGCGCGCTCGTTCAGGTGGACGAAGCGATCGAGCTTCTCGAGTCGCTTCGGACCACGGTCAGCGACCCCGATCTGCAAGCCACCTTCGCTGGCCGGCGGCATGGCGTCTACGAGTTGCGCATCGCGCTGCAGATGGCACGATATGCCGCTTCGGGCGACGCGCAGCACATGCTGGCGGCGCTCGAAACGAGCGAGCGCGCACGTGCGTGGGGGCTGTTGGCGTTGTTGCGTCAGGCCGGCTCGGCACAGCAATCGGCGGCAGAGCCCGCGCGTGCAGATCGCTGGCGCTCGGCGCGGCGCGAGCTCCACATGGCGGCTGCGCAGCGGCGAAGATCTTTGGCCAAGGCGTCGCTCTCGGACAGCGAGCGCGATGCGGTCGAGACTGCGTTCTTCGAGCAGCTCGCCGAGCTCGAACGGCTGGAAGCAGCCATGCGCCTCGACGCTCCGGTGACCTCGGCGCTGACCCAGCCGACCGCAATGACCGCAGCGGAGATCCAACGACTGCTCGAGCCCGGCACGGTGTTGCTCGAATACGCTCTGGCTTCTGAACGCAGCTACCTGTTCTGGGTTACGAACGACGCGATCCAATCCTACGAGCTGCCGCCGCGGGAGGAGATCGAGCGAGCCGTACGCGCCGTCCACCGCGCATGGAGCGCGCCGCAGAAGCAGTCGGCCACGGGTGTCGATGAGGCCACTGCCGCGGCAGCCACGCTCGCCGAGATGCTGCTGGCGCCCGTGCTCGACCCGGAGTCCGTTGAGCGGTTGGTGATCGTCGGCGATGGAGCCCTGCACTACCTCCCTTTCGCCGCGTTACCACTTCCGGGCCAGTCGGCAGACGCGCCGGTACAGCCGCTACTCTCGCGGTTCGAGGTGGTCCATCTTCCGTCCGCGGCAGCGCTGGCCGCCGAGCGGATGCGCAGCGAGGGGCGCGCGCCCGCACGGTACGCGGCTGCAGTCCTGGCTGATCCGATCTTCGACCGTCGTGACCTCCGTCTCGCGTCCGCCCTTGCGGCAGCCGGCGACTCTCATGCCGGAGCGGTCGGCCGAGGCGAAGAGGTGGTGTCGGGCTCCGATTCGCGTCAAGAGCTCGAGCTTCCGGCAGGGACACCGACGGCGATGCTCCCACGCCTGCGCATGAGCCGTCGCGAAGCGCAGACGATCGCGACGCTGATGCCCGACCGGGGCGTGTTGGTCGCGCTCGACAGCGACGCGAGCCGGTCGGCGGTGCTGGACGGCCGCCTCACGGACTATCAGATCATCCACTTCGCCACCCACGGGGTGATCGATGCGCGTCACCCCGCCTTGTCAGGGCTCGCCCTGTCGTCGTTCGATGCGGTGGGTCGACCGCAGGATGGCTTTCTGGGCCTGCGCGACATTTATGGGCTGACGCTCAATGCCGAGCTCGTCGTGCTCTCGGCCTGTCGAACGGCGCTCGGCAAGGAGGTTCGTGGCGAGGGATTGCTGGGCCTCACCCGTGGTTTCCTCCACGCCGGGGCACGCCGTGTCGTGGCCAGCTTGTGGTCCGTGCCGGATCGCGCGACCGCCGAGCTCATGGCGCGGTTCTATCGCGGCATGGTCACGGATGGCCTGGCGCCCGCCGCCGCGCTCCGACATGCCCAGGCGTCGATGCATCGTGAACGCCGATGGCGAGATCCTCACAACTGGGCGGGCTTCGTGCTACTCGGTGACTGGCGTTGAGGGGGTGCGGGCGAGTCGTGGGATAGGCGGCGTCGTCGTATCACTGCATGCTTACAACCAATCGACCGGCAATTCACGAGGAGATTTGACATGGCGCGAGAAGACTTCTTTGGCGAGTATCAGGTGCTGTCTGCTTCGGGGACGGACTTTGGTCTCGACACCCTGGTTCACATCGCATCTACGGAAGACGACGATCACGCCGAAGTGTGCTTCACCTTGGCTGATTCGGATACGTCGCGGCCCGTACTGGCCCGCTATGACGCCGCGATGGATGCCCTGGTGATCGCGTCGGGAGATCCTGCCGGGACCATGGTGATCTCTCGCTTTGCCGACCCGACCCCGGGAAGCAGCTACCAATCGATCTATGGCATCGTGATCCGGCCCGGAGACCACCCCGGCGGAGGCGGATGCCCTGTCTGGGGTGCGACGCGCCGGTCAGCGGAAAGGCTTTCCGATCAACCCACGGACGCGGATTTCGACGGATCGGACTTTCTCTGCGACTTTCGGATCCGGAACACGGCAGACACCCAGTTCGGGCGCTTGTCGAAGATCGAGATCGCCCTGCAAGACAACGGATTTCCGACTCTCAAGATTCTCGACGCCATGGGCGTAACCATCCTCTACACGACCCTGACATTCGACGCGGCTACGTGCTCGGCCTACGCATTCACGAGCGGCCAGATGTCTGGGCCGAACGGTCCCGAGCTGGTGCCGATTATCGTTTCTCTATCGGTCGCATTCCGGCAAGACGAAGCATCGGATGAACCACGCCGCTTTGTCTATGGCAACTTTGCATTGGGCGATCCCGAGCAAGGGGGCACATTTGCAGGCGAAGAGGACGATCCAAACACCGGCGCGGAAGTGAAGCCGCCCGGGCCCCATTGATCGGTTTTCCCCAGCAGATACTGCGGTAGGGCCTTCCGGGCGAAGATATCCGGGAGGCCCGCTTCTTTTGAGCGCGTGGCCCGGGCCGGGGCGGCTACTCGCCGATCCATCATGCCGAAAAAGAGAAATATTTTTATCGCGGTGTGAGATAGCTCACTTGTTGATCTCACGATGCCTATCGAGAGCGTCAGGGAATCGTGAGAAACGATCCGTCGGTCGCCGTGAGGCGGCGGCTGAGATGGATGGAACAAGGAGGAGTTGTGTCATGCGAAGGGTCAAGAGCCAGTGGAAGCGGCGAGTCTCGGTAACCATGTTTTTGCTCGTGGTCTTTGCCTTGGAAACGAGCGCCACGACAGGAGGCGATTCGGCGAGCCGGATGCCGAATCTGGCCGCGAACGACCCGGCTCAATTCGCCTGGCACCTGTTTGCAGCAGTGAATCAGCCGGTCGGCGAGCCGAAGTCGTCGAAGGCTGGCACGTATCGGGCGCTGTGGCAGACTTGGGCCGAGCAGACCACGGTCTATGCGGACCCCTGTAAGGCGCCCGTCTGGCCCGGTCCGAATGCCGAATCCCATCCAGGAAGACGGTCCAGCTTGGTCGAGGTGATGGAAAGCAAGATCGCGAATCGTGAGGTGTCGGAAGACGACTTCGATGCCCTCACCGGCGAATGCAACCTTCAGCAGGTCAAGATCAACCGTCCCTTCTTCGACTACGTGGTGAATCACGATCTCTGGTACCAGGAAGGCGTGATCCGTCGGGCCAGCACGCAAGGTGTCGATCTGCCCGTCGAAGCGGTCATTTTCAAGGCGGATTGGGCGCTGATCTCCGATGAGGACAAGTCACGTTACCATTGGCGTTTGGTGAGTCGGGAAGACTACGAGCAAGCCTTCTGTGGCGATCAGACGAGCACGTCCGGGCGTTGTAGCAGCGACTGCGTCGACGGGCTGCCGGAAGGTGATGAGCCTTTGCGGCTTGGTCTGACCTCGTTTCACATCGTCACCAAGGCGATCCCGAATTGGGTCTGGACGACCTGGAATCACGCGGACACGCTGGGCCGCTGTGACTACATTGGTTGCCGGGATGATTTCGGCTCCGATCCCTCGTACATTCCTCCCCACCGTGAGATGGGAAAGCCGTACCCGCCAGGAACCCTGACACCGCGTGTCCGCCACCTGCTCGACGAAGCGGGTCTGCCTGACGTCTGGCGCCACTATCGCTTGATGGGGACGCAGGTTTCGTTCACAGATACGACCGGGCGCCCGACCCGGCTCGGCAGTGTCGAGCTGGAGCCCGGATTCGGCAACACGTCGTCCTGCATGACCTGTCATGCCATGGCCACGCTCGGCGCGACGGGCTCTTCCTTGTTCTTCCTCAAGAGCACCCAACCCTTCGAGGGCTTTGTCGGCACGCCGGATCCGAGCTGGTTCTACCCCGCGAGTACGGGCTCGCCCGTGACGCCGATCGTCTACCAGACCGATTTCATGTGGCAGCTCGCCACCGAGACGAAGGCCCGCGGGGACTCCTGTACGCCCAGTCGTTGAAGGAAGCACTCGCCGGACGGAGACCCGCATGTCGAGCTAGGCGGCCGGGGATGACCCGGTCGCCCCAATCTCGATCGTTGCCGCCTGTGCGTTCGGCGATGCGATCCGCGAAGCGTTCCGAATTCTGTACGCCTGGACCGGCGACTGCGGTCGCCCGAACGTCGGTCTTTTTCGCCGCCAGCATGCATGGGGAGAAACTCCGAATCAGGAGAAGGGCACGGCCGAGAGCCACCAGCGGACGGCGTCGACGGAGACGCTGTTGCCGATCAATCGCCAGGCGCGACGATGATCGATTCCATCGGGAAGCTGGTAGGACTCGGGAAAGCCCAGGAGGGAGAGAATCTCCCGAGGGTGGAATCGGCGCACCTGGCCATCGGCGCGGCGTAGGTACGAGCCACTGCGAACCGGGGAGCGGCCGTAGGCGGACGTGAAGCACGCACAGATCGCCTCGGCATCGTCGCGGTCGACGATTCCGAGGGCGCCGCGGTACTGATCGAGAAGGCTGACGTCGACGAGCAGCCCGTTGTCATCGTCGGCCGTGGCCTCGAGGTAGGTGGCCAGTGGGAATGAGCCCTCGGCTGCAGCCGTGCGGGTGCGGATTGGGGCGTCGCCCTGTACAGCCAGGAGGTAGAAGCGCCGGCGCCGCATGGGGACGCCCAGCTCGGTAGGGCAGAGCAGCAGCTGCTCGATCCGATAGCCAGCTTGGCTGAGCGTGCGACACAGCCGAGCGTGCGTCTCAGACACCTCGAAGCCCGGCACGTTTTCGAGCGCCAGGTAGGTCGGACGAATCCGCGCGATGGGATCGAGCAGGGCGAGCAACGGATGACTTCGCGGATCGTCGATGTCACCTCTGAGCCCGCGCCGGGTGTAGGGCTGGCAGGGCGGCGACAGCCACCAGAGCGCGGCCTGCGCCTGGCGCAGCGTTTCACGATCGATGGCTTCCAGATTGGCCACCCGGACCGGGTGCGGGAAGTTCGCGCGGTACACGGACACCGCGAGCGTACTGACGTCGATGGCGGCGGTGATCGTGGCCTGCGCGCCAACGGCCGTGGAACAGCCGCCGATCCCGCAGAAGAGCTCGAGCACGTTCATCGTCTGAGGGTGCAGCAGGTGAGGGCGCAGGGGATTGTGGGCAGGGTGGTTTCGGGCCATTCCAGCTGGTCGCCGCGAGGCTTTCCGTGGTCTCCAGCGGTCGGCAGGGCGGTGCGTGGCGTGGTTTGCGGGGCGGTACCGTTCATCGTCTTGCCTGCGGTGACGTCATGGTAATCGACGGCGCGGTACCATAGGCGTGCGATGAAGACGTCCACTGGAGCCAAGATGGCGCTGATCCCGTTGCCCGACTTCGTGCATTTCCCCAAGACGGACTTGCACCTGGAGTTCGAGGCCAGCGATCGCGCTCTTGCCGATGCGATCATTGCGCGCAGTGAGCTTGCCGAGGAAGGACTCGGCACGACGCTGCTCAAGCCCGAGTGGGCCTGGCAGGGGGGCGCACCAGAGATCTTCTCGGCGGGGACGGCGGTGCAGGTGATCGAGCACGCGGCTTTGGCCGAAGGTGGCTGCCGAATCGTGCTGCACGGCGAGTATCGGTTCGAGCTTTCCGATGGCAATCTGTGCGACACGGCGGCGGGTCCGTTGCACGAGGCAATCGTCCGCCGCATTGACGAGCCCTATCTATCCGACGTCGATCCAGCAATCATCGCCTTGCGGGACGATCTCCTGTCCTCGCTCGGCTCGCTGGCCAATGCCTTGGGGGGGCGGTTCCCCATTCAAACCAGCCAGCTCGCCGAGCTCGACAGTGACGACATCTCCTTCGAGGGGCTGGTCAATGCCGTAGCCTCGGCGCTCGATCTGTCGCCCCTGCGCAAGCAGTCTCTGCTGGCGGACCACCTGGCGGAGCGGGCGCAGAATCTCCGGGGCATCTTGCGCAGTCGCGTGTCGATGATGGAGCTGCTGCGCCCCTTCCAGCATTTGGCGGATCATGCCGAGCACAACTGAGTGCTCAAACCGCCAGGTCAGTTTCGAACCCCCCTCAGGCTTCACCCGAGTATCTCTTTCAGCGCCCGTTCGCTCGGCGTTCGTACCCGGGGCGGTCGCGATCGTCATGGCCTTGGTCTACGGTTCGACACTGCTGCCGGGTGTGGGCTACGCCGGCGACGTCGCCAAGTTCCAGTTCGTCGCTCACGTCCTGGGCACGCCGCACGCCCCGGGCTATCCGCTCTACATCGGACTCAGTCATGCTTTCTCGAAGCTGGTGCCGGTCGGTTCGGTCGCGTTCCGCGCCAACCTTCTCTCGGCCGTGTTCGCCGTGGCCGCGGTGCTGGTGCTCTACGCCTTGTTGCGGCGCCTGGGATGCCAGCGTGCGGTCGCCGCGGCCGTTGCCGCGAGTACGGGCCTGCTACCCGCCATCTGGTCACAAGCGGTCATTGCCGAGGTCTACTCGCTTCACCTTCTGCTGGTGCTGACGAGCGTTCTTCTGCTCGTACGTTGGCAGGCGCGACGCCGCCAACGTGACTTGCTGGCGGCCCTGCTGGTGCTCGCGCTGGGCTTCGCCCATCACCTCACCATCGTGACGATGGTGCCGGCGGTCCTGGCCTTTGTGCTGTTGGTGGACCGCCGCGCATTCCGACCGCGGCGCTGCGGATGGTTCGCCCTGCTGCCGCTGGTCGGCATCGCGCCCTATGGCTATCTCTTCTGGCGGACCGCGCGGTCCGAGACGTCCTACCTCGAAATCCAAACGCCCGATTTCGCCACTTGGTTGTGGTACCTCACCGGTGCGCAGTTCCGGGATCGCATCTTCGCGTTCAGTCCAGGGGAGTGGTTCACGGAGCGTCTTCCGCTGGTGTCGAGCCTTGCGCTCGACCAGCTGGCCCTCGGCCGATTGGGTTGGTTCGCGGCCGCCGCTGTTCTCGGGGTCACCGTCGTCGGCGTGCTCGTGCTGCGCAACGCTGCCCAGCGAACGCTGCTGATCGGCGTGCTGGCGGGTAACGTGATCTACGTTCTGGGTTACGACATTCCGGACATTGCGGCGTACCTGGCGCCCGCCTACGCCATGATCGGGCTCGGTGTGGGCGTGGGGGTCGAGCATCTCTTGCGACGCCTCGCGATGCCGTTTCGCGGCATCGCGCTGGTGGCACTGCTCATGGCTCCACTGGCGCTCTTGGGGCGTCATCATGCGGCCATGGACCGCAGCGACCATCGCGGGGACGCGGTGCGGGTCTTGGAGGTCATCGCGGCGGTCGATCGCGACGCCTCGACCGATGGTCGCCCCAAGATCCTCATCGCCGAGGACTACCTCAGCTTCGAGACACTCCAGTACGTCCGCCAGGTTGGCCTGCCGACTGCCAGCCCGCCGCGCCGTGACCTGTTTCTGCTGACGCCCCTCCTGCCCGAGTCCGTGCTGCCAACGATTCGCTCGTTCTTGCTCGAACACGATCCACCGCCTCTGGTGCGCGAGCAGCTCGAGCGTGCACGAACGGCGCGTTCAGTTCGCCGCTATCTCGCCGAGGCGGGTGACCTGACGAGCTTCGAGGAACGTGTGACAGCGCCCCGTGGGCTCGCGGTATACGCCATGGGCGATGAGCAGCAGAGCTTGCTCGGGGATGAAGGTTTGATCCTGGACGTCGTGGCGCCGGGTCTCTTTCGGGTCACGCTGCCGAGCCCAGGAGAAGGCGAGATACCATGAGGCGGCCTTGCGAGGAGCGCGAGGTGAAGTGAGTGAGCGAGATGAACCAGATGCGAGCCGGAGAACGCCTGCTCGCGAGGGCTGACATGTCATGAGTGCCGGTATCCACCTATCGTTCCGCGATCCGATTCACGGCTTCATTCGCACCGATCCGCTCGAGAGTGCGCTGGTGTCGAGCCGACCGTTGCAGCGGTTGCGCTTCGTGCGCCAGCTCGGCTTGACCTTTCTGATCTACCCGGGCGCGGAGCACAGCCGATTCAGCCATGTCCTGGGCACGATGCACCTGGCTGGTCGGGTCTACGATGCGCTGGCGGGGCGCGCCAACTCACCCCTCGACCCGGATCCCAAGGCGCTCGAACGTCGGCTCGTGCGGGTGGCCGCGCTGGTTCACGACATCGGCCATGCGCCATTCAGTCATACCGCCGAGGATCTCTTCGACGAGGAGATCGATCACGAAGAGATGACCTGGCGTCTGCTGATGTCGCCTGAGCTCACGACCATCTTCGAGCAGCTCGGAGACGGTGTCGACGCTGAGGCGGTGGTCCGCGTCTTGGCCAAGAAGGGGCGGAACGATCGAGAGCACCTGCTCTCCGAGGTCATCACCGGTGAGCTGGACGTCGACAAGATGGATTACCTTCTGCGCGACAGCCTCTACTGCGGCGTGCGCTACGGCACCTATGACCTCGAGCGTCTGATCGACACGGTCGAACCGCTGCGCGAGCCCGGTGATGGGACCACGAGCGGACCCATCAACAGACGCTGGCATATCGGGCTCGTCGCGGGAGGTGTCCACGCCCTCGAAGCCCTGGTGATGGCGCGCTACTACATGTTCACCCAGGTCTACTTCAACCCGACGGGCAAGGCCATGGAGCTCCATCTCAACGAATGGTTGCGGGCCGAGGGCAGACGCTGGTCTTCCGATCCGGCGACCTTTCTCGAGCAGGATGACGTCACCGTGCTCGAAGCCATGCGTCGCTCGAATCACGCGCATGCCCGCGCCATCCTCGCTCGTGAACGTTTTGTCTTGGCCTACGAGTCGCAAGAGCACTTGAGTGCCGACGATGTGGAGCGTCTGGAAGCGCTCCTTCCGTCGCTGCGCGAGCGGTTCGGTGATGACCAGCTCCTGATCGATCACTCGGCCAAGGATCCGCACCGACTCGGGGCCAGCCGCGTGCCCGTGCGCGGCCACGACGGCTCAGTGCAGCTGGTCACCGACGCCAGCGACTTCATCAACCATCTTTCGCGGATCGAGATGGTGCGCATCTACAGCCCGCGTGCCAAGCGTGAAGAAGTCGCCGCGGCCGTCCGCGCCGGCCTAGCAGGCTAGCAGCGAGTGGCCCGGGGCCCGTCGAGGGCGCCATCGAGGCCGGAGATACGGCTGCTGTTCGATCCTCTGCCACCAACGGATACACAGAGCTACAGTCCACAAGAGAGGGATTGAAGTCCCGCAGGACATGATCTCGTCAGTGTCAAGTATCGCCCCGCGTTCGAGCCCGGCGCGGATTCGCCATTGACACCGACCGCGCACGACCACGACCGCGCACGACCACGGTTGATGTAGCGGGATCAGGGCTTCAAGGTACAAGGCGCAACCAGCGAAGATCCAGGATTTGTGCCTCTTGACACGAGGAGTCCAGATACGCTGCTAGAAGGCGATCGGCGCGGCGAGCAGGTTGCTCGGAATGCCCCAGGCCTCGACCAGCGCTTCGGCTTGCGGGCGCAGATCGCGGGCGAGGGTCTCGACTTGCTTGCGAACGGCCTTGGACTTACCGGACTCCAGGAAGCCGTGGGCGGCAAACCAGCCTCGATCGTTCTCGATGCAGGTCAGGGCATAGAGGTCGCGTAGGTCGTCGAGCACGGGCTGGAGAGCATCCGGGGCCTGGGCAATCCCGTCGGAAAAGCGCTCGAAGATCAGGCGTTCGACGAATGCCTTGGCGGTTGCCAGCAAGTGGTTTTGGCACGCGTCGATCGCGTTCTGGATGTTCTCGCCGCTGCTGACACGATTGCGCAGGCGCTTGGCAACGGTGATCAGCAGGTGGTCTTCGCGCCCCCGTAGGCACGCGCGCTGAAAGTCGACGTCGCGCAGGTGCTCCTCATCGGTCATCCGAACGACGATCGGGTTCTTCTCGCTCAGGCTGGTGGCGGCGCGCGAGGCGACATGCCGCATCAATCCGAACAAGGACATGTCGTGGAACTGCTTCTTGTAGCGGGTGAGCATGCTCTTGGCCACGAGTTGCAGCAGGACCGTGTTGTCGCCCTCGAAGGTGGTGAAGACGTCGGTGTCGGCCTTGAGATCGGCAAAGCGGTTGATCGCCAGGTAGCCCTGGCCGCCGCACGCCTCGCGACAGGTTTGAATGGTGTCGGTGGCGTGCCAGGAGCTGGCCGCCTTGAGCGCCGCGGCAAGCGTCTCGACCTCTCGGCCATCCTGGCTCTCGGGATCCGCCAGGTTGCGGGCATAGCGCTCACCGAGATCGCGGAGAGCAAAGTGCAGCGCGTAGGTCTCGGCCAGGCGCGGCATCAGGCGCATCTGATGAGCGGGGTAGTCGAGCAGCGCGGTCTCTGACTCGCCCGCAGGGCCGAACTGGCGGCGGCGGTTGCCATAGCGGATGGCGATGGCCATGGCTGACTTGGCGGCCGATAGGCTGGCCATGCCGATGCTCACGCGTCCGCCGACCAGGGTGCCGAGCATGGTGAAAAAGCGCTTGCTCGGCGAGCGGATTGGGCTCTCGTAGCGGCCGTCGACATCGACGGTGGCGAAGCGATCGAGAAGGTTCTCGCGTGGGACGCGCACGTGGTCGAACCACAGGCGTCCGTTGTCGACGCCGTTGAGCCCCATCTTGTGGCCGTTGTCCTCGATTCGAATCCCCGGCAACGGCTGGCCATCCTCGTCGCGGATCGGTACCAGAAAGGCGTGGACGCCGTGCTCGCCCCATTCGTGCTCGCCGGCCTGCTCACCCGATGTGCCGGTGACGAGCTGCGCGAAGACAGTCGCCATGCGGCCGTGGCACGCCGCGTTGCCGATGTATTCCTTGCGCGCGCCCTCGTGGGGTGTGTGGATGTCCCAGGTCTGGTCTTCGGGATGGTAGCGGGCGACGGTCTCGAGGTCGGCGACGTTGGAGCCGTGGCCGGTCTCGGTCATCGCGAAGCAGCCCGGAAGGGCCAGGGTTCCGATGTCGTGCAAGTACTGGTCATGGTGGCGCTTGGTGCCGAGTCGCTGGACACTGCCGCCGAAGAGCCCGAACTGGACGCCGAACTTCACCAGCAGCGAGAGGTCGTGGTACGCGATGGTCTCGAATGCGGCCACGAACGCGCCGGGGTCTTTCTCGCCGCCGTGCTCGGGCTCGAAGCTGAGCGCGCCGTACCCTTCGCCGGCAAGGGCCTGGCACCAGGTGAGCACCTTTTCGCGATACGCCGCGCGGTCGATGTCCGAATCGACCCGGCCCATGGCGTCGGACGACAGGAACGTTCGCAAGCGGGCCCGCAGCTCGGCCTCCGGGCCATCGAGCAGCGCCTGCATGGAGGCGATCTCGAACGAGGGCTCGTGGCGAACCGGTCCGGACGCCGGGCGCCGGGTGGCCAGCAGCTGACGGGCGGCTTCGCTGTGGGCGATGCCGAGGGCTTCCTCGACCGTCTCGAGCGCCTGACGTTCTTCATCGCTGACGCCGCCCGAGGCCCGTGCGAGGTCGAGACCGAGCTCGGTCAGGCTCAGGCGTTCGCGGTTCTCGAGGGTGGCCGAGCGCGCCTTGATGGTGTGCATGATCTGACCGAGCTGGTGGGCCGAGGGCGGTCGCTCGGCATCGAGCCAGTTGCCGAGCACGGTGGAGCAGCCGCAGTCCTCGCCCATCTCCTCGCGCAGGCGGCTGCAAATGGCCTCGACTTCGTCGTCGTCCATGTTGCCGTCGGCCCATCCCACGTACACCATGGGCAAGAAGGCCACGAGGCTCGGGTCGGAGAGCAGGCGATCGCTGTCGAAGGTGGGGCCAGCACTGGCAGCACCGGCAAGAGGTTCGGTAGACATGGGCGTTCCTTTGGTTAGGGCGCGTTGCTGGGCGGCGCGTTGCTGCCGTCGATCCAGGCTGCGATGGCGTCGCGGTTGGTCTCGGCGTCGGCTTCGCCGATCTCCATCAACGTGCGCAAGTAGCCGGGCTCGAACATCAACATGCTGAGGAAGTCGGGGCTCTGGGTCTGATTGCTGCCGAGGCCACGCAGGCCGAATCGGAAGGCGCGGGGCAGTCGCTCTTCGTAGCCAGCGGCCAATCGACCGAGATCGCGGGAAGGCCGGATCAGCAGCACCCGAATCGGTCGAAGCCCGTCGCGTTCCTCGGTGGGCAGGCGCTCGAGCAAGGAGTTGAGGCGTTCCAAACGACGGACATCCCGGTCGAGCACGTCGAGAAAGACCGCATTGAGCATCTTGCCGAGGATCTGCGCTGGTGGCGGATACCCGCGGATCTCGGGCGCTGCCGCTTCCTCGGCTGACCGAAGATAGCGGGTAGAAATCGCCAACACGCGGTCGGC
This sequence comes from uncultured bacterium, assembly GCA_937948815.1. Classification (GTDB taxonomy): domain Bacteria; phylum Acidobacteriota; class Thermoanaerobaculia; order Multivoradales; family J023; genus J023. The sequence continues at coordinate 10,089 of CALFAM010000082.1, read as the reverse complement.
GCCGAGGCGGAGGGCGGGCGAGAGGGGCGCCATCAGGCGTACCCCGCCATCGCCGTACCAGCCATCGTCGAGCTGGACCGCGGGGAACAGCATGGGCAGGGATGCGGACGCCATCACATGGTCGATGGTCAGCCGCGTCTGGCGGCTGAGGCGGTTGGCCCGCGACCAGTCCGCGATCCCGTCGCGCCCTTGCACCCAGGTGACGGTCTGGCCCGTGTGGTAGCGGATGGTGGCGAACGCGGCCGCCTCGAGGCGGCCCTGGGCAATGTTCTCGGCAATGCCGGTGAGCTCGCCCTCGGTGCCGAGGATGCGGCACAGGAAGGCGCGCAGCGGCGTCGTGTCGAAGAGGGCGCGGCTGGCGAAGCGGATCCGACCGGCGGTGGTCAGACGCGCGGCCCATCCGAGCATGTTGCGGGCGAGCCACGAGGCGTCGGTACAGACCACCTGGCCGAGGTCGACCGTCGCCCAAGCCGTGGCCAGTCGCTCGCAAGCTTCACCGAATGTGCCGGGGTGAGCGGCCAGGCACGAAGCATTGATGGCGCCGGCCGAGACCCCGGTGACGATCGGGATCCGCAGGTCTGGCCACATCTTGCCAATGCCGTGCATCAGGCCAGCCTGGTAGGCAGCGCGTGCGCCGCCACCGGTCAGCACCACCGCCAGCCGCGTCGCATTGCTCATTGGCTGGTTGGCACCTCGTTGTGGGGCGCTTCGACGCGGGTGAGGCGAACCGCATGGTCGTGGGCGACGATCTCCGCGAGGATCGAGACCGCGATCTCGTGGGCGCCGCGACCGCCGAGTGGAAGGCCGATCGGGTTGTGAATGCGCGCCAGGTCGTCGTCGCCGAAGCCGAGCTCACGCAAGGCCGTGACGCGCTTGGCGTGGGTCTTGCGCGAGCCGAGGGCGCCGATGTACCGCGCCGGGCTGCGTAACGCCGCGGCCAGCGCGGGGATGTCGAGCTTGTCGTCGTGACTCAGGGTCGCGAGGTAGCTGCCCGCAGACAGGCCGAGGGCGGAAAGGGCCTCGGCCGGCCATTGGTGAAGAATCTCATCCACGTCGGGGAAGCGTTCGCGGGTGGCGAATGCGGTTCGCGGATCGACGACGATCGTGCGCATGCCCAGTGTGCGTGCAAAGGCGAGTAGCGGGATGGCGACATGGACCCCGCCGACCGCGACCATGGTACGTCGCGGTGGATGGACGTCCACGAAGATCGTGATGCGTTCGCTACCTTCGCCGATGCCGACGCGCTGGGGACGAAAGGTCGCGATCGCCGTGGCAGCAGCGTGGTGCGCGGCTTGATCGAGCGCCGGATCTCCGAGACTTTCGGTGCGATCGTCGACTGCGTGTTCGCCTTGCGGGCCGATCAAGATCTGGCGACCGATCTCGACCACGCTTCGGGGGCCATCGATAATCGTGGCCACGGCCAGCGCGAAGGTCCGGTCGCTGTCTTGGGAGACGAGATCGAAGATCGTCTGCTTCACGTCAGGCCTCGGTGGGGTGGCGGCGGGTGGCGCGGGTGAATGTCGAGCCCATTCTCAGTCGATGGGCTCGACGAAGACCTCGATGGTGCCACCACAAGCGAGTCCGACGGCCCAGGCTTCTTCGCGGGTGACGCCGTAGTGCAACAGCTTGGGTACGCCGGAGTGCAGCACGTCTTGGGCCTCGGTGGCCACTGCCCCCTCGACGCAGCCACCGCTGACCGAACCAGCGATCTCGCCGGCATCGGAGATGGCCATCTTGCTGCCCAGTGGCCGGGGTGCCGATCCCCAGACATCCACGACGGTGGCCAGGGCCACACGTTTCCCGGCGGCCTGCCAGCGTCGAATGCCTGGGAGCAGCTCGTGCATGGGTGCGGAGTCGAGTCGTACGTCCTGCGGATCGCCAAGCGGGCCGCGAGCGTCACAGATGCCTCAGCGCGTGAGCACGGAGTCGGGAAGGGCCTCGTCGACCAGCATGATCGGGATGTCGGAGACGATGGGATAGATCAAGCTCGAGTCGCTGCAATGCAGGCCCTGCTCGACCACGGGCTCTTCGTCACGGAAGTGCTCGCGGTACTTCTCGGCCAGACGTTGACGTACGGCCTCGGGCAAGTCGACCAGCGCGAGTGGGCCCTGAGACTGCGGACAGACGAGAATGTCGAGGAGTTGTTGGTCAACAGCCATGCTTCTTCCCGGTTCGAGGGTTGGAGTCGAAGCTTCAGGCTACCATGGGCGACCCGTCTGCGAGCGGGCTCAGAACGTCCAAACCATCACCAACGAGTTGGCACCCGGGTTCGGGTTCTCGAATCCGGCGTTGGAAAGATGGTAGAACGCCACCCCCAGTCGCTGGCCGGTGGCGAAACGGTAGGACAGCTCGAGGGAAGAGCGGAAGTGGAACGAGCCCCCGAGATCCTTGCTGTCGCCCTCTTCGTAGAGGGTGGCCGCAATGCTCGGTGAGATCACCCAATGCTCGGTGAAGGCGAAGTCGAAGCGCAGGCCACCATAAAGCCAGAAGGCTTCGTCTTCATTGCCGGTCACACCGACCACGGGTTTGAGGTCGACGCCGGGAAAGAGCTGGAAGGGTCTGAACCGGTATTCGACGCCGAGCTCGAGGACCTCGAGGTCCGATTCGTCGATGTCGAAGTAGCCGGCCAGAACTGCGAATCCGGCGCGCGGATCCGCTTCGGCGGCGGTGGCGGGCGCTTGTGCGAGCAGAAGCCAGGCACAGGCCGCGGCCAGGGAGGACACGAGTGTCGAGCGGATGGACGATTTCTTGAATGGATGCTGGTTCATGACGAATGGACTTTACGGATTCAATGTGGTTCTAGTTTTCCTACCGTGTTTTCTCACCGGCCGGAGGCCGCGGCCGAGCAGGCGCAGGGCACTCCGGAATGATTGCGTGTACGGTACTTTGCACACAAGTGTTGGATCGTAACGTCGAATGTCATGCGATCATGTGGTTCGCGAGCTTCGGTCGAGAACGCACGCAGACGCGGGCCGTTGCCGGCACAGGCAGGCCCGTGGTGAGAGCCGGGGCTCGTGAACGATTCTGGCTGCTAGAATTCGCGGCAAGGAGAAACCCATGTCTCAAGCGATGACGGACGGTGCGCCGTCCCGCGACAAGATTTCCGTGGTCGTCACCACGTTCAACGAAGAAGCGAACATTGGTGGCTGTCTCGAGTCGCTCCTCTGGTGCGACGAGATCCTGGTCGTCGACTCGTTTTCGACGGATCGCACGCCGGCGATCGTCGAAGCGCTGGCGGAGAAGCATCCGGCCATGCGCTTCGTCCAGCGGACCTACTTCGGCTCGGCGGCCCAGAAGAACTGGGCCATGGATCAGACGGAGCACCCGTGGATCCTGATCTTCGATGCCGACGAGCGATGCACCACCGATCTGCGTGACGAGATCGAGACGTTGCTCGGGACCAAGCCCGACTACGACGCCTACACCATCCACCGACGGGTGTTCTTCCTGGGCAAGATCATTCGCTTTTCAGGCTGGCAAAACGATCAGGTCGTGCGGCTGGTGCGGCGCGACCACGGGCGCTATCCAAATCGTCGCGTGCATGCGGATATGGCGACCAGCGGTCCGGCCCCCCGCCTGCGCAACTCGATGGACCACTACATGGTCGACGATTTTCACGAGTATGTGCTGCGGATCGCCAAGTACAGCCATTGGGGCGCGGCCCAGGGCTGGAAGGAAGGCAAGCGGCCCGGTGTGCCAGAGGTTTTCGGTCGTGCCGCCTGGCGATTCGGGCGCACGTACTTCCTTCAAGGTGGCGTGCTCGACGGCATGCGCGGGCTCGTCTTCTGCATGCTCCAGGCGTACGGCACCTACCTCAAGTGGTCGATTCTCTGGGGCTGGCGGGTCAATGAAGCCCGCGGCATTGCGCCGGCGCTCCCCACATTCGACGACAACGAAGAGACCTGGCAAGGGCTCGAAGAGCTGCAGCCCGCCGAGTAAGGCTCGGCGAGCTGGGCTCATCAGCGTCAGGCGCGACGTACCGTAAGCCACATCATCCACGGGCTCTGGCGCCCGGTCAGTGCCGGCAGCGTGGCGTCGATCTCAGAGGTCGAACAGACCGAGTTGCGCGTCGTCGCCAACCACGCGGTCGAAGCTCAGCCCGAGCACGCTCAGCACCGGTTCGGCGACCGGGCGGATCTGTTTGTCGACGTAGTGCTCGTAGTCGAAGACGTTGGTCTGCATCGTCGCGGGCTCCGGTCCGGCAACGGTCATCACGTAGCGTACGGTTCGGCGCGGCGGCTTGGGCATCTTGCGTGCCGCGGCTACGTGCGGTGGGGTGGTGGCGGTGTAGGCATCGAGGGGCTTGCGCAGCTGCTTGCGGTAGACGAGCTGTGTGTCGTGCTCGCCCGCGCGGAGGGCGGCAACACGTTCGCGCAGGTAGTCTTCGACCGCACGATCGTGGAAGAGCCGCTCGAAGAGGGCGCGCTGGGTCTCCTTGGCAAAGACCGTCCAGTCACTGCGTACCGATTCCATGCCGGTGAATACCACCTTGGTCTCCTCGCCGTTGTCGACCAGGCCGGCGTAGCGCTTGCGGGCGCCGCCGCTGCCACCACGAGTGGCCATGAGCAGCAGGCGGCTGTAGCAAGTCTCGAGCTCGAGCTCCAAGCGGCTCTCGACCCTCCACTGTTGCGCGATCCACGCGGCAAGATCTCGCTCCACTTCACGGCGCAGCTTCTCACCGGCCACCAGCGTCGAGTCCGCCCCGTCCGCAGGATTGGCGAGGAGCACGAAGAGGCTGTCGGTATCGCCGTAGAGCACGTCATGACCGTCGCGTTCGAATCGTTCTTTGGTCCAGTGCAGGAGTGCGCGGCCGAAGGCGGTGATGGCACCGGCGAGCTGCGGTCGATGAAATCGGCATGCGGATGTGCCCAGCACGCCGTAGAAAGAGTTCATCAGGATCTTGATGGCCTGGCTGGCCACAGCGTCCCCGGCTCTCTTGGCGGCTTCCCGGCGCGGGAAGAGCTCGTCGAGCATCTCGGTCAAGATGCCGCGGCCGCGCGCGAAACGGGCACCGTTCGGCGCCACGATGGCGTCGTCGGTGTCGCTCGCCGTGCCGTCGGACGGTGTGGCCGCTGGGGCGCCAGGCGCGGAAGAATCGATCGGTGGCCAGCGACCGGTCTCGTCGAGGTAGCCGATCGGGTCGATCTGGAACGTCCGAATCACGCTCGGGTAGAGGCTCTTGAAGTCGAAAACCAGGACATTGTCGTAGAGCCCGGGTTTGGGTTCGAAGACATGTCCGCCGAGGTTGACCTCGCTGCCCGTGGTGCCGATGATCTCGCTGACGTCACGCACGCTCGGTGCCACCGTTCCGCGGGTGTGCAGCGCCTGCAGGTAGAGGAAGTCGAAGGCCGCGATCGAGCCGGCGATGCGATCCAGCGGCAGGCCAGTCAGCTTGCTGCGCTCGATGCCCAGGGCGATCAGCCCGAGGCGGTCGAGAATGTCCAGCACCATCTGTGCGTCGTTGCGGTTGTAGGCCACGAAGCGGTCCCGGTGGTGTTTGAACGCATCGAGAATCGCCTGGCCGCGATCCTGATCTTCGCCGTTGTCCGACGCCTCGTCGGCCAGGTTCTTGCCGTGGCCGAGGACTTCACGGGCGACGGCGTCGAGGCCGTATGAAGGCATGATCACGGACGCGCCGCGTAGGAGCTGGATGCCGTCGAGGATCAGGCGACCGGTGACCAGGGCTTCTTGGCTGGCCCGCGCCGCACGAAGCGGGCGCAGGCGCAGACGGTCGCCGCCTCGGCCGAGTGCCAGGGGTACACGCAGTCGCTTGCTCAGCCGTTCGAGCACCGCAAAGTCGAAGTCGACGACATTCCAGCCGGTGATCACGTCCGGATCGATGTCGCGAACTCGTTCGACGAAGCCTCGCAAGAGGGCCGCTTCGCTGGCAAAGGGCGTGGCGTCGTCGACGGGGGGAAATCCCTTGGGACAAAAGAGCAGCACCTCGGACTGGCCGCAGCCGACCAGCGCGATGGACAGCAGCCGCCGCGCTTTCGGGTCGGTCTCGATGTCCACCGAAAGCACACGCAGGCCCGGAGTCCAATCGCTGGGTGCGATGTCGGGTGAGTCGAATACCAGGCCGCGGGCGCTCGGCTTGGCATCGCCGCGGATGCGCAGGCTGCCGCGGATGCCCCGCTCGATCAGGAACCGCATGGCGAAGCGGACGTCGGCCTCGTAGGTGGGCACGCCGTTGTCGCTCAACAGATCACGCACCGGTGGCGTGTCGGGTGGAGTCGGAACCTCGACGCGTGACGATGGGTAGCCGTCGAGGGTGACTGCGTCGTCGGCCTCGACTTGGGTGACACCGAGAGCCAGGGCGCGCTCGACGTCGCGTGAACGGATCCAGAAGTGTGAGGTCAGGCTGTGATCACGGACCACGAAGGGTTTGCCGGTCTCGAGCACGCCGAAGAGGTGAACCACCGGCCTGCCCTGCTCGATGCGATAGCTCGGCTGCAGGATGAATCCCTGAACATCCACGCGTGGAGAATACCCCGGCTACCGACTACCACCGATCACGGTGCCGACGATTTCTGGGTTGGCGATCACGACGTCGGCAGGTCGGGTAGGCTCCGCTCATGGCTGTTTCTCGTCGGCATCGGGCGGCGACCGTGGCGATGATCGCCGTGACGGTCGGCCTCATTCTGTTGGCCGCCGAGCTCGTGGCACGCCGCGGGTACCCGCCGGAGCCCGTGCGCCGGGTGTGGGATCCGTTCGCCTATCGCATACCCGCGCCTGGCTTGGTCGACGTCTTCGAGGGTCTCGATGGCGAGACGGCGACGGTTCGAATCGACGATCTCGGCATGCGCACATGGACCGCGGCGCCGTCGTCGACCCGTGGCGAAGCAGGTACCGAACGAGCACCGCTGCGCCTGGTATTTCTCGGGGGCTCGACCACCGAGAACTACGCATTCCAAGCAAGCGAGACCTTTCCGGGGCGGGTGGGTGCGGCCGTGGCTGCTGCGATCGGTCGGCCGGTCGAGGTGCGCAATGCCGGGGCTTCTGGTGCGACCACGGCCGTGACGCTCGGGCGCTTGCAACATCAGGTCATCGATCTACGTCCCGACCTGGTGGTAGTGATGCACGCGATCAACGATCTCGTTGCGGGCTTCGCGCCGGGCTATCGCGCGGACCAGCGGCATCTCGCGATGCCGCCGTCTGGACGATCGCGCTCAGAAAGCCGGTTGCTCGCTTGGCTACGCGGTCGGCGTCCCCGGGGGCACCGCCCTTCGACCGCTTCGGCTGCGGTGGCGCCGCCGGTCGATGACTGGACGCGGCATCCGTCCTATAGGCCCTTCGTGCGCAACCTGCGGTCGATCTTGGCAGTCGCCGAGCGCCACGAGCTGCCGGTGCTGTTCGTGACCCAACCGACGACCTATGCAACGGGCGACGATGCGCGGTTCCGACTGATCAATCGCCACCGCATGCGCGGCATCGCGATTCCGGGCAGCGCTTCGCTGGCCCAGGGTATGGATGTGTTCAACGCCGCTACGCGAGCGGCCGCGGGCGAAGCCAGCGCGACGCTCTTCGATCTCGCGCGGACGATGCCCGCCGACCCCGCCCTGTTTCTCGACGAGTGTCACTACACCCGTGCCGGAAACGATGAAGTGGCGAAACGCCTGGCGCCCGTAGTCATCGCGTTGGTCGGCTCGTTCGACGGTGGATAGGCTCCATTCTGCACGTGTCCGAATGCCGAATGTGTCCGAGTGCCGATCGCCGAAGCGGATCAGGCGGCTACGGACCCGCCTACGTTGCTCGCGCTGGGTCGTCGGGCATGGGCATGCGAGACGAACGTTGCTCTGATAACGTCGCGTTCGTGTATGACACAGCCTCGAGAATGGGTCACGCCATCGGGAACCATGCCGCGGCGTTCGCCAACCATCCCCACTCCATCACCGGCGGTCGCTGACGCGGAAGCCCGGTAACTGGACCGACCGCAGCAGGCTGATGGCAACCGCCTTTGACGGCATCTCCCGTGTCCGAATCCTCGGCTACTTGGTGGTCGGAGCGAACCTGCTGGGCACGGTGACGGTTCGGGTGCTCAGCGGCTCCCTGCGGTCGACGGGCGCTCAGCTCTACGGCGAGATGTTGCTCATCACGGCCGTTCTCGTCGGGGTTGGCTGTCTGAGCGCGTTTGCCCTTTCCGGTGTCTTGGTCTCGTGCTTTCTCTCGTTCCGGAAGCAGCGCAGCCACGATCCGCTCGTCGGAGATGACTTCCTGCCTGCGTGGGCAGATCTCGTGCTGATCGCTGGACTCTTGGGAACCGCGGGGCTGCTGGTTCACGCTGGCTTCGGGTGAGCCGCGCTTCGCAGGTGCGGAGGCCCCGCGGCCGGGACCGGGTCTGGGTCGGTGAGAGGTAGCAGCCTGTCGGCGTGCGGAGGTCTTCCGCTCGCGCTGCTGGGGTAGGCTGGCCCCGTCATGTACTGTTCGCGACTCCAGCCCCGATCGCGATCCCGGCGCGCCACGCGCTCTGACACTGCCCATGGTGGTCGGAGCCGCCGGACGTGACGCATCCCGTGTTTCAAGACCGCCTGCGGCTGGTGACCTACCTGGCGGCGTGGCTGCCCGCGGGCGCGCTGCTCGCGGCCCTGCTGGTCTACATCGGCGACCTGGCGGTGGTCCCGGCTCTGGTCTTCGCCCTCCCGGTCGCGCTGTTCTATGCCTTTGTCTGCCTGGCCGCCTGGTTTCCCACGCGCTCGACGCCGCTGACCACCAGCTCGGCCGCACTCGCTGCGCTCAAGCACCTGGTCGGCGCGGCGCTGTCGAGCGCGGTCGCCCAGCTCGTCGGGGGCGCGTGGGCGGGTGTCTTGGCCCGGCTGCCGGCTTTCGCCTCGGTCGACACGGTGTATCGCCAGCAGGCGCCCCTCCTCTTTCTCGTCGGCGCCTTGGTCTACCTGCTGGCGGTGGCCGCTTGCTACCTCATGATCGCAGTCGACGAGAGTCGGCAGGCCGAGAAGCGGGCGCTCGAAGCCGAGAAGGTCCAGGCGCTCGCCGCCCGTGACTTGGAGCTGGCTCGGACCATCCAACAGCATCTGCTGCCTCCGGCCGAGCAAGCTGGCGAGGGTTGGTGCCTGGCGGCGCGCAATCAGGCTGCGCAGCTTGTGGCGGGCGATTTCTACGACTACTTCCGCCTTCCCGACGGCAGCTTGATGGTGGCGATCGCTGACGTGTCGGGCAAAGGCATTGCGGCCAGCTTGGTGACCGCGACGGTCAAGGCCGTGCTGCCGCTCTTGGCGGTCGAAGGGACAGTCGATGCGATTCTGGCGCGGCTCAACGAGCGTCTGTGCCTGGAGCTCACCAAACGCACATTCGTGGCCCTTGCCCTGGCGCGCTTCGAGCCGGATACGGGCCGGTTGGAGCTGGCCAATGCAGGGCTGCCGGATCCCTACGTGGTGTGCCCCGAGGGGGGCGTGCGGCTGCTCGAGGTACCACAGCCTCGGCTTCCGCTTGGCCTCCGGCCAGGCATCGAGTACCAAAAGCTGGAGAGCTCGCTGGCGGCCGGCGATCGGCTGCTGCTGGTCACGGATGGGCTGCCGGAAGCGCCAAAGGAAAACGGCGAGCCGATCGGATATGACCAGCTCGCCGCTTTCTTGCCGAACCCGGACGGTGCTCCCGTCGCCTGGCTCGACACGTTGTTCGCCGCGCTACGCGGCGCGACCGCGCCCGAGTTGGAGGATGACTGGACCGCCATCCTGCTCGAGCGCGGTTGATTCCGTAGGCTTACGGAATCGTGCTCGACCAGACGGTCGTATCTCCGCTTTCGAAGCCGTCCGCGAAGATCTCGTTGTTCGGACCGGTGCCGGTGCAGCCGTCGAAGCGGGCCGTGGCAATACCGGTCGCATTGTTGAAGTTGGCTTCGGCGTACTCACCGGTGAACCAGAAGGTGCAGCCGTCGACCGGGTCGATACCCATCTGGGCGTAGTCACCGAAACGACCCGAGTTTCCCGTGTGGCCCGTGCCGGTGATCCATGTCGTCTCGGGGACAGTCATGACACCTGGCGGGTCGGTCGCCAAGCGACCGGTGAAGGCAAGACTCGGGGCGTTGTTGGCATCGGACGTGGTGTAGCCCATCATGATGTTGCCATCGGCGTC